>DATBWU010000189.1:0-2603 GCA_036514635.1 Anaerolineae bacterium
TGAGAATAGCCCGCTCGATTGTCGAGAAGCGCCTGCCACAACTAATACACTCACGCCGGCGGCGAATCCCGCCACTGGTCTCGTGCAGCGTGTCTACGACTTTTGTGTCTGTCGCGCCGCAGTAAGGACACTTCATCAGGCATCCGGGGACGGAATCAAAGCCAGGCTAAGATGCGGCTCAACCCGCATCCGTGCCGGGTTGCACACATATAGTACTTTAGGATTGGTTCACCCCAATATATGGGGGTCTGAGGCGAACGGCATTATAGCACACTGATAGGGCAAAAGCAATCCCCCAACCTTAAAAATACGCGCGTTCTGACTGAGCTTAGTTGCGCCGGTTCGATATCACAACTGGCCCAGCAGAACCAGTGCGCCCGCGACGATGGCAAAGGCCGCGACAATCGGGCCTAGACTACCGAGACTGATGAAGCTTATCGCCCGACGATGCCCACTCCGCTGCGCTACGGGGTGCTTCGCAAAATCGTCGGGCTAATCAAGAAAAGCCGGATAAATCCGGCTGAAGCGGCAAACAGCCTGCTTCAGCAGGCTTCGCTTTTTCAGCCCGGTGATTCACGGGAGCACTGCACCGCATGTGTCACCGGGCATTGCCCACGAATTACCGAATGCTCTCTTGTCTGAAAACAAACCACCACGCCCCCGCCCAGCGCGCCCCCGCTGCTGCGCAGCGGACAGGGCGTGCCCGACGCTCCGCATTGGGGGAGTCACCAAGACACGAAGAAAACTGGGAGACCCTTGGTGCCCTCGTGTCTTGGTGGTGAGTTTGGGAGAGGGGGATAGGGGGTGAGGCCTTACCCGCGCTTCCGCAGGAACGCTGGAATCTCCAGATCGTCCCGGTCGAATTCCTGCACCCGGAACTCGAACGGCGGCGCACTCGTCTGGGTCGATGCGGGCACAGGCTTTTGAAGCGCTTCGCGCTGCGTCGAAACGATCGAGCGGCGGCGCGACGGCTCGCCCTGCGCAAAGCCGGTAGCGATCACGGTCACGCGCACCTTATCGCCCATGTTCTCGTCGATCACCGCGCCGAAGATCAGGTTCACGTCCGGGTGCGCGGTCTCCTTGATGATCGCCGCCGCCTGATTCACTTCGAACAGCGTCAGGTTCGGCCCGCCGGTGACGTTGAACAGGATGCCGCGCGCGCCGCCGATGGTGATGTCGAGCAGCTTGCTGGTGATGGCCTGCTGCGCCGCCTGCGCCGCACGCTCATCACCGGACGCCTCGCCCACGGCCATGAGCGCCACACCGCCCTCCGACATGATCGTCCTAACGTCGGCGAAGTCGAGGTTGATCAGGCCGGGCACAGTGATCAATTCGCTGATGCCCTGAATGCCCTGGCGCAGCACGTCGTCGGCGACGCCAAATGCCTGCTGCAGCGACGAGCGCTTGTCCACGATTTCCAGCAACCGATCGTTCGGGATGGCGATCAGCGTATCGACGTGCTCCTTCAGCTTGTGAATGCCGGTCTCGGCCGCCGCCGATCGCCGGTGGCCCTCGAACGAGAACGGCCGGGTCACTACGCCGATCGTCAGCGCGCCAACCTCTTTGGCGATACGCGCCACGGTCGGGCTTGCGCCCGTGCCGGTGCCGCCGCCCATGCCGCTGGTGATGAACACCATGTCGGAGCCTTTAAGCACCTCATACAACTCGTCGGCGCTCTCCTCGGCGGCCTTCTCGCCGATCTCCGGATGGCCGCCTGCGCCCAGGCCGCGCGTCAACTTGTCGCCGATACGCACGCGCTTGACCGCTTTCGACAGCATCAGCGCCTGCGCGTCGGTGTTCACCGCAACGAACTCCACACCTTGCAGGCCCTCGGCGATCATTCGATTCACGGCATTCGACCCGCCACCGCCCACGCCGACGACGCGGATCTGCGCATACGATTCGGGTTGAACGACCGGTTGGGATTCCATCGTGCTCTCCTCCTGATCTATCTGGGATTTTCTAGGTCTCGGTTGATAACGGTTCACCATCGTTCTCGAGTTCACGGCTAGTCTCCTCCCCGTCAAGGTGGCTGTTCATGATTCAAAGCCGGTTGGGTCATGTTCCACCTCGATCCGGGAGAAGCGAACGAAGGAATCGGCCCATGCGTTGACCGAATCCGGGGACGTTGTGTCGCTGGCGCGATAACGCAGCGCCCTGCCGATCGCCCCACTTCAACAGGCCGACCCCCGTCGCGTGAGCCGGTGTCGAGATCGTATCGACCAGGCCGACCAGATCGTGCGGCCCCCCGACGCGCACCGGCATGCTCATGATCCGCCGGCCCAATTCACGCAACCCGGGCAGCTGGGCTGTGCCGCCGGTCAGCACGAGACCCGCCGGCAGCAACCCGTCGTAGCCCGACCGCTTCACTTCCTGCAAAATCAAATTGAAGATTTCTTCAGCGCGCGCTTCGATGATCTCGGCCACGTCGCGCCGCGCCACGCGCATCCGGCCTCCGTCCTCGAAGCCGTCCACATCGATCGTCACCACCGGGTCGATCGTCTGGTAACGCGCGTGCCCGTGCACGACTTTGATCTGTTCGGCGGCCTCGGCCGGGACGCGCAGGCCGACGGCGATGTCATTCGTAACGTGGCCGCCGCCGA
>DATBWU010000190.1:0-2630 GCA_036514635.1 Anaerolineae bacterium
GAACTCGGCCTACGCCGACGCCGAGCTGGTCGCCGTGCTGGCCGAGTTCTTCCGCTCGGTCGGGCTGTCGCCGCAGCAGGTCGGCATCAAGGTCAATCATCGCGGGCTGATGGAGGCGCAGATCGCGCGGCTCGGCATCGCGCCGGACAACATCGAAGGCGTGTACCGGCTGATCGACAAGCTGGATAAGTTGTCTCCGGCGGACTGGGTCGCCTACGGCAAAGAATCGATCGGGCTGAGCGGTGCGCAAATCGATCGGCTGCGCGGCGTGCTCGACGACCGCGACCTGTGGAAGCAGTCGAACGATCTGCTAGAGTTCTTTGCGGCGATCCAGGACCTCGGCGTGAGCGACTTCGTCGAGTTCGATCCGTCGATCATTCGCGGGCTGGCGTATTACAACGGCCTCGTGTTCGAGGCGTGGGATCGCGTCGGCGATTTCCGCGCGATCCTCGGCGGCGGGCGATACGACAACCTGTTGGAGGCCGTGGGCGGCGAGCCGCTGCCTGCGACCGGCTTCGCGATGGGCGATGTCGTCATCGGGTTGGTGTTGGAGCAGTTCGGCCTGAAGCCGGCGCTGCGCTCCTCGCCGACGCGCGTCCTGGTGACCGTCTTTCAGCGCGACCTGATGAGCGCCTCGGCGCGGATCGCCTCCACGCTGCGCGCGGCCGGCATCAACACCGAACTGTTTCCCGAACCGGCCAAACTCGACCGGCAGCTCAAGTATGCCAACACCTTCGGCATTCCATTCGTCGTCATCGTCGGCCCGGACGAGGCAGCGGCGGGCAAAGCCACGCTGAAGAACCTGGCCACCGGCGAGCAGCGACAGCTCGACCAGGCTGATGTGGCCGAGGCAGTGAAAGGCTAACATCACTGTCGGCATCCAGGGCAATCGCATTGAACCCAACAGACACGCCGCAACGGATAGCATCGGATAAACGAATAGTCGCTACGCCGATTCGCTATCCGTTTACGGGAGCACTGCACCGCATGTGTTCGTTGACGATTCGTTGCAGCGGTTTAGCCCTCGCCGCCGAGTTGTGCTATGCTTTCCGCGCACATCCGCCCCGCCGGAGGTTGTCTGTGTCCCCAAAATCCTCCAAGAAGCCGAAAAGCACCTCTCGATCCGGCGGCGTCGACATTCATGCAGACACCGTCAATATCTACGGCGACGTAGCCGGGCGCGACAAGACCGGCGCAGGCGGATCAGGCTCCGGCGGATCGTCCACGCCGCCGCCGCCACCCTCCGGCTGGCAGACCGCGCCACCCCAATCCGGCGATCAATTCGAGTACGACGTTTTCATCTCCTACAGTTCCAAAGACAAGGACTGGGTGCGTGGCGATCTGCTGCACACGCTCGAACAGCACGGCCTGCGCGCCTGCATCGACTACCGCGACTTTCAGCCCGGCGCGCCGAGCATCAAAGAGATCGAGCGCGCGGTTTTGAGCAGCCGCAAGACGCTGTTGATCCTCACGCCCGACTTCCTGGCGAGCCAGTGGACCGAGTTCGAGAACCTGCTGCTGCAGACGCTCGAACCGTCGAATCAGAATCTGCGCCTGATCCCGCTGCTCAAAGCCAGATGCGATCTGCCCCTGCGCCTGCGGATGCTCACCTACGTGAACTTCGTCGATCCCGACGATTGGAACATCGCCTGGCGGCAACTGCTGACCGCGCTCGGCATACAACTAACCCAAGAAGCGCCCGCGAGAGAAACGCCGGAAGAATGGTGCTTGAAACATCCCTACGGCATGCCGCCGAACTTCACCGGCCGCGTCGCTGAGAAAGCGATGTTGACGCAGTGGCTCACCACCGATGTACAGCATCCGCTGCTGGTCATTCGCGCCCTCGGTGGATTTGGCAAGAGCGCGCTGACGTGGCACTGGCTCACGCACGATGTCGATGCGACCAAGTGGCCGCGCGTGGTGTGGTGGAGTTTCTACGAAAGCGACGCCAGCTTCGAGAACTTCCTGCGCGAGACACAGACCTACTTAAAGATCGATCCGCGTAACCTCGGCCCGCGCCAGCAAGTCGATGCACTGTTGGGCGTGCTGCATCAACCCGGCACACTCTTGATCCTCGACGGCTTCGAGCGGGGACTGCGCGCCTTCAGCGGAATGAACGCCGCCTATCAGGGCGATCTCCCTCTCCCTACTCAGGGAGAGGGCCGGGGTGAGGGTCTGAGCGGGGTCAACGACACCGACTGTCTCAGCCCCTTCGCCGAACACTTCCTGCGCAGCCTCGCCGCTTTGCCCAATTTGCGCAGCAAAGTATTGATGACCACGCGCCTTCGACCCCGCATCCTTGAAGTGCACGGCGGGCAACTGCTGCAAGGCTGCGTCGAAAAAGAACTCGCCCAGATGCAGCCCGCCGATGCCGTCGAGTTCTTTCGCGTGCAAGGCGTACGCGGCAGCCGCACCGAGATCGAAAATGCGTGCGCGCCTTACGGCTATCATCCGCTGAGTCTGCGCCTGTTGGCCGGTCTGATCCTCAACGACCTGCAACAGCCCGGCGATATTGCCGTCACCAAACGCCTCGATGTGAACGGCGATCTGATCCAGCGCCAGCATCACGTACTGCAACAGTCTTACGATAGTTTGACACCCGCGCGCCAGAAATTGCTGAGCCGCATCGA
>DATBWU010000191.1:0-18379 GCA_036514635.1 Anaerolineae bacterium
CCCCGCCGTTAATGGGCCTGACTATAGCACGGAACAGGATGAGCGTCAATCAAACCGGCGTAATGCACCGGCCATCATTTGACGGCCATCGCCATTTCAAACTATACTTCAACTGACTTCTTCGACCTGCACTGCCACGGCTTGCCAAGGGAGACCCAAGATGGCTGAATCACAACTGAGTTGGATCGGCAGGATTATCGCCGGCCGTTACAAGATCGAAGCACAACTCGGCCAGGGTGGCATGTCCACCGTATACCGCGCCACCGATCCGAACCTGCGCCGAACGGTCGCGATCAAACTGATCCATTCGCACTTGTCGAGCGATCCGGAGTTCGTGCGGCGCTTCGAGCAGGAAGCGGCGGCGGTCGCGCAACTGCGGCATCCCAACATCATTCAGGTATACGACTTCGATCACGATGGCGACCTATATTACATGGTGCTGGAATTTGTGCCAGGCGAGACGCTGCAAGCGCGGCTCGAGTCGTTGAACGAGGCCGGGCGGACCCTGCCCTTCGTCGAGACGATCCGCCTCACGGCGACCATCTGCGATGCCGTAGCCTACGCGCATCAGCGCGGCATGATTCACCGCGATCTCAAGCCGGCCAACGTGATGCTCAATCCCGACGATCAGCCGATCTTGATGGACTTCGGTGTAGCGAAGATGCTGGGCAGCACCACGTACACCGCCACGGGCAACGTCATCGGCACGGCGGCTTACATGTCGCCGGAGCAGGCGCGCGGCGAGCGGCCCGACGAGCGCGCCGACGTTTATTCGCTCGGCGTCATGTTGTTCGAGATGGTCACCGGGCGACGACCCTTCGAAGGGGACTCGGCCATTACGATCATGATGAAGCATATCATGGAGCCGGTGCCCGACATCCTGCAAATCAATAGCCAAACGCCCCTGCCGCTCGTCCCTGTGATCGAGCGGGCGCTGGCGAAGTCGCCGGCCGATCGGTTTCACTCGGTATCCGAGATGGCGACGGCGCTGCGCGCGGTGAATTTGAAGCCCAAGGTCGAAGCGCCGGGCCTGACCACAGCCGTCACGCCGCCGACACCTACACTGGTGGGCAAGGCCGCTGTCTCCACGCCAACCACCGGCCGCCGCCGGCTTCAGATGCTGGTCGGCATCCCGGTGGTCTTGCTGGCGCTCATCCTGGGGTTGTTCGTCGTCGCCCCCCAATTGGGCGGCCCGGCGCTACCGCCCGCTGCGGGCATGATCCGCGTCAAAGATGGCGTTTATCTGGTCGGCCTGGATGCACCAGATAGCGATCACGCGCCGCCGCGACAGGTGAAACTGGCCGAGTTCTGGATCGATCAATACGAGGTCACGAACGAACAATACGCCCAGTTCGTATCGGCCACTGACGCACAGCCGCCAGCGGGTTGGCAAGGCAATAGTGTCCCTACCGGGCAGGACAAGCATCCGGTGCAGGGCGTGACGTGGGCGCAGGCCGATGCGTACTGCCAGTGGGCCAACAAGCGCCTGCCCGGCGAGGCCGAGTGGGAGGTCGCCGCGCGCGGGGCCGAGAATTATCTGTACCCGTGGGGCAATATCGAGAGCGATGTCGAATTGCCGCGTAACGCCACTTACGCGGTCGGCACGATCGCCGGGAATCGCAGCCGCTTCGATGTGTACGATATGGCCGGAAATGTGTGGGAATGGGTTACCGATCCCTACGCGCCCGTTGGCGAAGACCGTCGCATCCTGCGGGGCGGCGCGTACGGCTTCCTCAAAGACATGGCCTTCCGCCTACAAGGCGACCCTAACGTGCCGACGATGTTCGCCACAGCCGGTTTTCGCTGCGCTGCGCCGGCAGTGCTCGGCCAGGTCGCGCAGGCGACTGTGCCCACGGCTCTACCGACCCGGCTTCCCGAAGACGTTTTATACCAGGACAATTTCGCCGATCCGAGTAGCGGCTGGCCGAATGGTGTCGAGGGCGGTTACACCTTCGGCTATCACCCCCAGTCGTTTTATCACATCGAAGTCGCTTCGGCCAACGACCGGAAAACGATCTTCCGTGGCCTGAATTTCGTGAACTTCATCGCCGAGACCGATGTGCTCGTCGATCACACCAACACGGCCGGGGGCGACTTCCGCTACGGTCTGGCCTTCCGCCGATCGGGGAACAACTACTACGCTTTCACGGTCTCGCCGCGCGCCGTGAACTGGCAGGTGATCAAGAGCTCGTCCAGTGGCATCGAGGTTCTGACGCAGGGCGCGATCGACTCGCTGCGCGGCTTGCAGAAGTCGCCGGATCGGCTGCGCGTGACGGCCAACGGATCGACCTTCACGTTTAGCATCAACGATAAGGACATCACGCAGATCGAGGATTCGGCTTACGGCGAAGGCGATGTCGGTTTTATCGTCGAGACGAGCGATGAAACGCTGGTGCACATTCACTACGACGTGCTGACGATCCGCAAAGTCGAGGCGGCGGTCGCGGTGGGGCCGACGGAAGCGCCAACACCGGAGCCGGCGGCCACGCCTACACCCGAGCCGAGCGCCACAGCCACACTCGAGCCGACGCCGACGCCCGCGCCGACGGCGATCCCCGCGCCGGCGGACATGGCGTTGATCCCTGCCGGCTACTTCTTGATGGGCTCGAGCACCGGCCCGGCGAACGAGCAGCCGGAGCACCCGGTGCTAGTCGATGCGTTTTTCCTCGACGTGTTCGAGGTGACCAACGCACAGTATCGAGAATGCGTGAACGCGGGCGGCTGCCGCCAGACGGGCTTTCGCAACTCGTTCACACGCAACGGCTACCGCGACCAGGAAGCCTACGCTGATTATCCCGTCATCGGTGTGACGTGGGATCAGGCGGTCGCTTACTGCACCTGGGCGAACAAGCGACTCCCGACCGAAGCCGAATGGGAATTTGCGGCGAGCGGCCCACAGAATTTCACCTGGCCGTGGGGCAACACCTTCGATGCGAATCGGTCGGCGGCCAGCGCGCCGGATACACAGTCCGTGGGTAGTTACCCGAATGGCGCGAGTCCCTTCGGCATACTGGATATGGCCGGTAATACGACCGAGTGGGTGGCAGACGTGTACGATCCGAACTTCTATGCCGGCTCACCTCTCAGCAACCCGATCAACACGACCGGCGGTGATACGCGCGTCTTCCGAGGCGGTGCATTCGCGAATGCTGACAGCTCGGCCTATACGACCAGTCGACGTTATACCAGGAGCCGCGCCTTCACCGATGTCGATATCGGTTTCCGTTGCGCACAGGATGCGCCTGAAGTCAATGCTTCCGAGCCGCGCGATCAGCGCGAGCAGCGCATTACTGAGTTCTGCGCGTTGTACGCCACGTACAAACCCGATGCACCCTGTCCGTAACCTCGCCCTCACCCCCTGCCCCCTCTCCCAACGGGAAAGGGAGAGGGATTAAGGGGTGAGGCTGAGGTATAATCCGAGGCGATGACCAAGCGGCAACTCGGCTTCAGCATCATCGCGCTCGGCGTGCTCGTCATCGCAGGTGCGCTCGCGGCCAACTTCGTCGGCGCGCGAGACACGGGCTTCGGCCCGCTTCAGAAAATCGGGCTGGCTGCAGGCATCGGCCTGATCGTCATCGCGCTGCCGCTGTTGAGGCTCGGCGATCGACCTGCTTGAGAGGGTCGTCATCTGACCCCTTCACTTCGCTACGGGGGTCTTCGAGAGACGACGACTACAGCCCCAGATTCGCTGACTCGCTGACTCGCTGACTCGCTAATTCGCTCCCCCAATGACTTCGTCTCGTTCACTCTCCCTTGTCGCCAACGGGCTGCTCGCTTTTGCTATCCTCATCTTCGTCCTGTATCTGATCATTTTCTGCGTGTATGCCGCTGCGCTGTTTCGCTTCCCGTACGATTACGATCAAGGCGAAGGCTTCGAGCTGAACGACAGTATTCTCTTCGCGCGTGGCGAGTGGCCGTACAAAGACAACGAGACCTTCCCATTCTACGCTTCGAACTACGGGCCGGTTTTTCACCTGATGGTCGTGCCGCTTTTCTCGATCTTCGGGCGGACGCTCGCGGCAGGTCGTGTGCTGTCCTTCACCATCACGCTGATCGTCGGCCTCGTCGTGTACTTAGTCGTCCATCGCCACACGCGCGATCGGCCCATCGCACTGTTGAGCGGGCTGATGGTCTTCGCCTCGAACTTCGTGTATCACATCGGCCCGCTGTTTCGCCAGCACATGACGATGGTGCTGTTCGAGCTGCTGGCCGTTGTCTTCATCGCTCGTGCCGCGTCTGAGGCCGGGCACGGGCGGAGCACCCGGCGCAACATCGCCCTGTCGATGCTGTTCCTGCTGCTGGCCGGTTATACCAAACAACTCTCGGCGGCGACCGCCGTTGCAGTGCTGGCCTTTTTATTTCTCCGCTGGCCGAAGAAGTCGATCGTCGCCGGGGCCGGGCTGGCGCTCGCAGCGGGCGCGATCTTCGTGTGGCTGAACGCGGCCACCGACGGCCAATGGTTTCTCAACTCGATCACGGCCAACGCCAACGCTTACGACTACACGCAGGCACTCACGCTGTATAGCCAGTTCTTCCAGCTGCACATCATCGTGGTCGCGCTGGCGATCGGCTATCTCGTATACGAGCTGTACTGGGAACGCCTCTCGGCGTACAGCGTGTGGTTCGCCTTGGCGCTGGCGAACGCGGCGCTGTCGGGCAAGTGGGGCGCGGGCGAGAGCTACTTCGTCACGGCGATCGTCGCCGCGTGCATCACGTCGGGCCTGGCGCTGGGCCGGCTCAAACAGCGCTTGCCCAATCGCTGGCCGCGCGCGTCGATCGCGCTCAACATCGCCATCCCCCTGCTCTACCTGGCCCAGGCGTGGACCGTGCGCCATCTGCCGACCGAAGGGCCGGTCTTCGGTGCACTGGCCGACCTGATCGGCGTCGGGCGCGGCGCATCGGTGTATGCCAGGCCACCTTATTTCAGCTACGCCTACTTCGATTCAATCGGCTACACGCAGGCCGGCCACCTGCCCACCGACGAGGATATACGCAAGGGCGATCGGATCGTGGAATACACGCGAGCCGGCGATAGGCCCGCGTTGGCCGAAGAAGCGATGTTCGCGCTGCGTGCGAGCAAGCCCGTCGTGACGAATCCGACACAACTGCTCAACCTATGGAACAATCACGCGCTCGACCCGACCGAGTTGATCGCCATGCTCGACGCGCAGGCGTTCAACGTCGTCGTCCTGCGCGCTCAGTTTTATCCGCCGCCCGTGCTTCAGGCCATTGGCGCGCGTTACGCACCGATCGACGACATCTGGCTGAACGGGTTTCAATACCACATTCTCGGCCCGCGCAAAGACGTGGGGCTTGGCTGCGATGAGGCGCGGTTGTATAGTATGAAGCGCGCGCTTGAGCAGGCCGCGCCGGGCGGCGACATCCGCATCGCCGGCCGCGACACGACGCCGGAAGGCTGGTCGGGCGCGGCAGGCGTCACCGAGCTTGACTACGCATTCGATGGCAGCATCGCTTACCGGCTGTGGATCGCGCCGCGCGGCTGGTCGGGCACACCTCCGTCGACGGGCGGCGCGCAGTACCTGGGCAGCAATGCCTGCTTCAAGTTCTTCGATTTGATCGCGATGGGCGACACGGTGTGGTCGTCGGCGCGCGAAGACGTGTTGCGGCTGTTCGAGATTCGACCCTGAGAGCCTGCTGCGCGGACTGAAGTCCGCGTTCCGAGGTTTTCGGATAGGCTCTAAGAGGAGGTCATGTGGACCCCATTCAGATCATCCTCTCCGCATTACAAGTCGGCAGCCGGAGCCAGGCTCCGTCGATCTCTCAGGTCTACGCCGAACTCAAGGTGTTGGTGCTGAACGCATTCGGCGAAAATGTCAGGGCCAGGCGCGCATTCGAGGACTTCCTCGAAGACCCCGATACCTACGAGCGGCCACTGGCGAAAGCACTGACCGAAACCGGGGCCGACAAGAACGAGGCCATCCTCCGCACCGCGGGCCGCCTGCTCCAGCACGAATCGCCGGGCGAGTTCGACGTGCTGCAACAGATCGCCGAGCGCGAGAAGAACCGCACCGGCGACCGCTTCACGCGCCAGGCGCAAAGCATCGCCGGGGTCAAGGCTCAAGAAGAGGCTGCCTCGCGCCAGCGCATGGAGCAGTACTGGGAGGCCGAAACGCAGCGCCGCGCCGAGATCGCCGAGCGGCAGGCCAGGACGCTGGCGCAGCAACGCCGAATGCTGATCGGCGTCATCGCGATCGGCGTCGTCGTCGTCATCGTCTTCATCGCCGTGATGATCGTCGCATCACGCGGATGAAGTCATCAACGGAGGGGTCATCAACGGAGGGGAAACGGACAAGCGGACGGGAACGGATAGCATCCGCTTGCATCCGTTTGTCCGTTTCTAAGTCCGTTGATAGCCGTTTTTAAGTCCGTTGATGACCGTGCTATAATCGCTTCCAGCCCGATCATCATAAGGAGGCAGCATGGCGATCCCCGGCGAGTCGGAGTACATCTACGGTTTCCACGATCCCGGCAACTGGCGCGGCATCTTCACCGAGCAGGGCCGCACCGCTTGGGTGCTAGTCACCGAAGAGATCGGGTACGACCCCAACGCGCACAGCGGGCCGAACTACACCGAGTGGTCGGACGCCGGGTTCGGTGTGCTGGTGCGCCTGAACAACGGCTACTCGCCGGGCGGAACGATCCCACACAGCCGCAATTACGACGCCTTCGCCGGGCGCTGCGCGAACCACGTCGGCGATTCGCGCGGCGCGCACATCTGGCTCATCGGCAACGAGATGAACCACGCCAACGAGCAGCCCGGCGTGCGCTTCAGCGCGGATGGCTTCACCGCTGAAGAATTGATCACGCCCGACAAGTACGCCGCCTGCTTCAAGAAAGTGCGCGACGCGATCAAGGCCGTGCGCGGGCACGAGAGCGACCAAGTCGTGCTGGGCGCAGTCGCGCCGTACACCGCCGTCTTGCGCTATCCCGGCAACGAAGCAGCGGATTGGATCAAATACTTCACGGACATTCTCCGGCTGCTCGGCACGGGGCTGGACGGCATCGCGCTGCACACCTACACACACGGCTCCGACCCGAACCTGATCTTCGACGAGAAGCAGCCCTGGCCGCAGTATCCCGGCCTGCACTATCACTTCCGCGCGTATCGCGATTTCATGAAGGCGATCCCGGCGAATCTGCGCCACCTGCCGATCTACATCACCGAGACCGATCAGAGCGACGACGGCCAGGGTCACATACTGCCGTGGGCCGATGCCAACTCCGGCTGGGTACGCAACGCCTACAAGGAGATCAACGATTGGAACAACACGCCGGGCAACCAGCAGATTCGCTGCCTGCTGCTGTACCGCTGGGGCCGCTTCGATGACTGGTACATCGAGGGCAAGCGCGGCGTGATCGACGATGTGAAGATGGCCGCGCAGTCCGGCTACAAATGGAATCCCGCGCCGCCGGCGGGCGGCCAGCCGTTTGCGTCGGCCAACGACAACCTCAACGTGCGCAACGGGCCGAGCGCGCAGTTCGACCGCGTCGGCGTGCTGGCGGCGGGCGCGACGATCGAAGTCGTTGGGCGCAATGCCGATAACACCTGGCTGCAAATCGCGTACCCCGACGCGAATGGCCGAGGCTGGATCAGCGCGCAGTTCGCCACCGTCGCGGGCGACCTGAACAAGATCGCCGTCGTCGGCGCGCCGCCAATTACAACGACGCCAGCGCCGGCCAAACCGGCCGCGACGGCGGGGGAGCGGCTCAACGTGCGCGACGGGCCGGGCACGCAGTTCAACATCCTGGGCCGGATCGACCCCGGATCGACTTACGAGATCACGGGCCGCAACGCCAACAACGCCTGGCTACAGATCGCCTATCCCGATCCCAGCAAGCGCGGATGGATCAGTGCTCAGTTTGCTTCGGTGAGCGGGAATCTGGGCGCGGTTCCAGTGATCGGTGCGCCCACGCCGACTCCAACGCCACCGACCAGGCCGGCCGCGACGACGACCGACATCGTCAACGCGCGCAGCGGGCCAGGCACGACATTTAGCATCGTTAGCCGGATTCCCAAGGGTACAAAGTTCGACATCCTCGGACGCAATGCCGATAACACCTGGCTGCAAATCCCGTATCCCAACGCCAATGCTCGAGCATGGATCAGCGCGCAGTTTGCGTCGGTGAGCGGCAATCTCAGCTCCGTCCCAGTCGTGAGCGTGGCTGCACCTCCACCGCCACCAGCGCCACCGGCCAAGCCGACCGCGACGACGACCGACATCGTCAACGCGCGCACCGGCCCAGGCACAACGTTCAATGTCGTCGGCCGCATTCCGAATGGCACGAAGCTCGACATCGTCGGGCGGAACGCCGACAACACCTGGCTGCAAGTCCCGTACCCGAATGGTAACAGCCGGGCGTGGATCACTGCGCAGTTCGCATCTGTAAGTGGCAACCTCAACTCCGCTCCAGTCGTCAGCGTGGCTGCACCTCCACCGCCACCAGCGCCACCGGCCAAGCCGACCGCGACGACGACCGACATCGTCAACGCGCGCACCGGCCCAGGCACAACGTTCAACGTCGTCGGCCGCATTCCGAATGGCACGAAGCTCGACATCGTCGGGCGCACGGCGGACACTGCTTGGCTGCAAGTCCCCTACCCCAACGCCAACAGCCGGGCGTGGATCACTGCTCAGTTTGCGTCGGTGAGCGGCAACTTGAGTTCAGCTCCAGTGATCAGTGTGCCCGCACCGCAGCCGCCGCCCGGCGATCAACTGGTCGTCGGTGGGTTCGTGCTGAGCGGCGACTTCCTGAAGTTCTATCGGGCGCACCAGCAGGCGACGGGTGCGCCGATCTCCAACGTCGTCACCGAGAACGGTGTGCAGACGCAGTACTTCGAGGCGACCGCTTTGCAGGCTGCACCCGGCGGCGCGCGACCGGCGCCGATCGGGCGCGAGGTTGTCAGCGCGCGGCGCACCATCGCCGAGTTGCAGTCGCGCGTCGCGAGGTTGTCGGGGGGAAGCGACTTCGCGCCGCAGCGTTTTGGCTTCGATCTGCAAGAGGTGTCGGCGACGCTGCCGGTCAGCTCGGATAAGAAGTGGCCCAAACGCGCGTTGAGCGAGATCGCCTACATCGTGATTCAGCACACCGGCGCTGCCAGCACACTGTCGCTCGCGGACCTGACCCGCCAGATGATCGACAACCAGGACAAGCCCGGCATGCGGTTCCATTTCTACATCGCTGCCGACGGCACGGTGTATCAGACGCTGCCGTTCGACGCGCTGACCGATCACGCCGCCGGGCAGAGCCGCACCAGCCTCGGCGTGGCGCTGGCCGGGAACTTCGTCGGCAGTGCCCTGCCAAGCGACGCACAAATCTCCAGCGCGGGCGAGCTGTGTGCATGGCTTCGGGCGCGCTTCAACCTGCCCGAGTCGCGCGTCAAGGGCATGTCGGAGATCGTGCCGACGTTCCAATCGCCGGGCGATCAGTGGCTCAAGGGCGCGAACTGGAAAGAGCGCCTGATGGCGGTGAGCGACGCCGTGATCGATTCACTGCGCGGGCAACTGCCGCTGTCGCTGACGGTCAGCGTGCCGCAGCCCAAATGGATCGACCGCACCAACGCGCTGATCACGTACAACAAGCTGCCGCCTGCCGAGAAGAAGCAGGGCAACACGCTGAACTATCCGACGCGCTCGCTCGATAGCATCCGCTACCTGGTCGTGCATCACAGTGGGGCCGCTCCGGCGACGACCGTCGAACAGATCGCCGATTATCAAGTCCGCACGCAGACGAAAGACGCTACGGGCAAGATCACCAAAGAACAATGGCCGGGCATCGGCTATCACTTCTTCGTCAACGCCGATGGGACGATCATCAAGTGCAACGAGCTGACGACGGTGTGCTATCACGTTTCCGGCCAGAACCCGGTGAGCGTGGGCATCTGCTTTGCGGGCAACTTCAACGCGGGCGGCCCGCCGGGCGGCGTGCAACTGGCCGCAGGCGGGCAGTTGATCGCTTACCTGATGGATCAGCTCAACCTCGAACTCGATGCGGTCAAGGGCCACAAGGAACTCGAGGCCGTCGACGATCCCGGCCAGTGGACCGACGGCGTCGCCTGGAAGCACATGCTGCTGGGCACGATCGGCGCGCAGTTGACACTATCGGCGTAATGTTACCGCATCCTCCCACTTACCAGGTCAAACTCCCCGACTTCGAAGGCCCGCTCGATCTGCTGCTATATCTCATCGAGCGCGAAGAGTTGAGCATCACCACGGTGTCGCTGGCAGCTATCACCGGCCAATATCTGGGCTACATCTCGGTGCTCGAACGGCTCGACGTGGATGCCATCGCCGAGTTCCTGGTCATCGCCGCCAAGTTGATCTTGATCAAATCGCAGGCCCTCCTGCCCCGCCCGCCGGAGCGCACCGGCGAGGGCGAAGAGGACGCGGGCGACGAGCTGGTGCGCCAGTTGATCACGTACAAGCAATTCAAGGAGGTGGGGCGAGAACTGGGCGACCTGGAAACGGCCAACCGGCACACGTTCGTCCGCGTTGCGCCGCCGCCCAAGATCGAGGTGAAGGTCGATCTCAGCGACGTCACGATCGAGCAATTGCTCAAACTGGTGCGCGAGGCGCTCGCTGTCGAGAAGCCGCAACCGCTGGTCGGCGCGGTGGTGCGACCTTTCACCCTGACGATCCGCGATCAGATCGCGCTGATCCAGCACCGGCTCGGCCAACAGCCGCAGGTCAGTTTCCGGCGACTGTTGGAACGTGCTCGCTCGCGCGTCGAGGTCATCGTCACGTTCCTGGCCCTGCTCGAGTTGCTGAAGCGGCGCACGGTGAAGGTCGAGCAGGAAGGACTGTTCGGCGACATCCTCATCATGGCATCTGACGAGCCGCCTGCGATGGATGCGATCGAAGAACCGCTGATGGACGAGGAAAGCGAAGGATGAAGGCGGAAGGATGAGGGATGAAGACTTCACATCTCATCCTTTGCTGAAAGGCGACACATGCGAGATAGGGTCGTCCTGATCACGGGCGCGACCGACGGCATCGGCAAGCAGACTGCACTCGATCTGGCGCGTCTGGGCGCAACGGCGTTGGTCCACGGGCGAAGCCGCTCGCGGGGCGAAGCCGTTTGCGCCCAGATCAGGAAAGCCACCGGCGACGATCGCGTTGAACTCTTCGTCGCCGACTTTGCATCGATGAAGCAAGTGCGCGAGCTAGCTGCTCAGGTTAAGGCGCAGCACGATCGGTTGCATGTCCTGATCAACAACGCGGGTGTGTTCACGCGGGAGCGCAAGGTGACGGAGGACGGCTTCGAGATGACGTTCGCCGTCAATCATCTCGCGCACTTTTTACTGACCAATCTGCTGCTGGGCCTGCTGAAAGCCAGCGCGCCAGCGCGAATCATTAACGTCAGTTCGGCGATGCACCTAGGCGGCCGGATCGATTTGGACGACCTGCAATTGCAGAAGCGTTTCAGCGGCTCCGCTGCTTACGCCGCGTCCAAACTGGCGAACGTTCTCTTTACCAACACGCTTGCCGAACGCCTGAAGGGCGTGGGCATTACGGCGAATAGCCTGCATCCGGGCGCAGTCACGACCAAAATGCTGGCCGCTGCCGCCAACATGACCGGCATCAGTCCGAAAGAGGGAGCAGAGACATCGGTGTACCTCGCCAGCGCATCGGAAGTTGAGACGGTGACGGGGAAGTACTTCGTGAGGAAGCGGGAAACACAGCCCGCGTCGGCGGCGCGCGACAATCGCCTGATGCAGAAGTTGTGGGAGATCAGCGAGAAACTGGTCGGCTTGTGATGGAACAGGCACGGGAACGCGCTGAAGCCTTGACCCTCGTCGGCCGAAAGCAGTTTTCCTCCTTCATCCTTCATCCCTCATCCTTCATCCTTCTGGAATATAGCGTGTACCCGACCAACGCCCCGATCATATCCACAGCCCAATCGAACACGTCTGCCTTCCGGTTCGGCACGAAACTCTGGTGCCACTCGTCACTAAGGGCATACACGGCGCATATAGCGATCACGATCAGGAACCGCGCAAAGGCCCGCTGGCTGTCGTCAGTCACGGCCCGGCTCGTCAAGAGACTCAACACCACATACAGTGTGAAGTGCGCCACGACGCGAAGCGCCTCTTGCACCCGATCGGATAGCCCCAAATCGGGAAAGGACGGTTGCGCCGACAAGAAGAAGATAAACCCCATCCAGCCCAACACGGCCATCCAACTGCCAAGCCGGCCAACCTTCATCCCTCATCCTTTGTACGCTCGTTCCACCGTTTCGGCCAATCGATCCCATCCGAACCTCGTTCGCACGTCGCGCGCCGCCGCACTGCCGAGGATACGTGCCCGACGGCGCTCGTTCAGCAACGAAGCGACTGCCGCCGCCATCGCTTCGACATCGCCCCACGGGACCAGCAGGCCCGTCTCGTCGTGGCGCATGTACTCCGTGTTCTGCCCGACCGCATCGGCGACGACCGGCACGCCCGCAGCCAGCAAATCGATCAACTTCACCGCGCACTTCGTCCGATTCAGCAGCGTATCGTCGAACGGATAGATCGCGACATCGGCGCGCGCGAAGATCGCCGGTAACTGTGCCGGATCGACCCAGCCCATGTACTCGACCTGATCGCCCCACCCCATCGACTGTGCCCGCTCCAGCAACGCCTGCTCTTCGCCGAACAGGCCCTTGCCCACCACCAGCAGCCGCACATTCTGGACAGACTGTCTCACGCGGTCAAACACTTCCAGCACACGCTCGACCTTGTATTCGAAGAAGCGGGTATAAAGAAGAATAGTTGGCTGGCTGCTTGCGCCCCGCTCTGCGGGGTTGGATGGTTGGCTAGGCGTGGCGCTTCCAACTTCCACGCCCACTTCGCGGGCAGCCCATCTTCCAACGTCCACGCCATTGGGAACATAGAAGACCTTAGAGGGAGCCACGCCGAGCGACCACGCGATCGTCTCCAACGCCCGGCTGGCGACAGTCAGTGCATCGCAGTGGCGTAGGCCCCACTGCTCTTGCCAGGCGAAGACGCGCCTCTGCGCCCACGCGTATCGCTCGCGATCATTCCAGCCACCGGCGCCTTCCCAGTCGTCCGTATCGACGACGAGCCGGGCGCGCGTCAAGCCCAGCCGCTTGATTTGCCACAACCACCACGCCGACAGTCCGGCGTACGCCTTTGGCTTGAAGCAGTGGATCACGTCGGGTGTCAGCGACAGCGCTCGCTGCATCAATCGGCGCGTGGTTCGAATGTGAAAGTGCAACGGCATACGTGGCGGCAAGGCGACGTTCTCGACGCGCACGCCGCCCTCCTCGAAGGCGCGGCCGCTGTCCTCGGGATTCGACCACGGCGGTAGCAGCATCGTCACCGCATGGCCGCGTGCGACGAGCGCTTTCGCCATCGGCAGCGCGCGCACGGCCATCGTTCGTTTCGGTTTAAGCCCAAACGGGCCGATCATCACGAGTCGCATAGGGCCGATCGCCTAATACGGCTTTGTCAGATCAGGATTCAGAGCGTCGCCATTCTGAGCCGGAGCGAAGCGACGGCGAAGAATCTCGACCTAAGCCCGCCTAACGCGAGATGCTTCGGCGCTTCGCGCCTCAGCCTGACAGGTTAGCCACCTCAAAGTGGCAAAGTCGTATTAAGGCACTTTGGAGCAGTCGGCGGGAATGAGCAATTGAAGGCATTATAGCCATGCCTTGCCTATCGCACCAGCCGACATGACTGCCCTATTCTCACACTCTGGTGATTATCCACAAGTGCTCCAGGCCCGCGTCCGCGCGGTCGGCGAGCATTCAAGATGTGTGCAATCACCAGTCACACTCAATTGCACCGCCTCTTTAGAAAGACTATAATAACGCTCGTACCCCCGGAGGCCACACCCATGCCCTACACCTATGCCGGCCGATACATCCGCATCGATCTGACCACCGGCCAGCACTCGGTCGAGGCGATCTCGGACGAGGACGTGAAGACTTATCTTCTCGGCAGTGGCTACGCGGCCAGGTTGTTCTACGAGGAGATGGCCCCTGCGCTCGATCCGCTCGACCCGCGCGCGACGCTGTACGTCTTCAACGGCCTGCTGTCGGGCACGTTCGCGCCGACCGGCTGCCGCTCTTCGTGGTGCGGGCGCTCGCCGCTGACCGGCATCTGGAACGAGGCGAACCTGGGCGGCCACTTCGGGGCCGAGTTGCGCTTCGCGGGTTACGATGGAATCGTGATCACGGGCAAAGCGCCACGCCCATCTTACCTGTATATTAACGGCGTCACGAACACGATCGCGCTGCGCGACGCGACGCACGTGTGGGGCCTGGACACCTTCGAGGCGCACGATCGGTTGATCGAAGAGACAGACGAGAAAGCGCGAGCGGCGCTGATCGGCGTGGCCGGCGAGCGATTGGTCAAGATCGCGGGGATCGCATCGGGCGGTCATTCGCACACGCGCATGGCCGCGCGCGGCGGCATGGGCGCGCTGATGGGATCGAAGAACCTCAAGGCCATCGTCGCACGCGGCAAAGACAGGCCGCAATACGCCGACGCGAAAGGCTTCCACGCGACGGTGAAGGGACACAACAAATACATCATGGATCACCCCCCTGCCGAATCGCTGCACTTGGTCGGCACAGCCGGTGGACATCCCACCACCGACAAGTTCGGCGACAACGCGATCTTGAATTGGCGCGGCGGCAACTGGCACGAAGGAACCGTCAAGACATCGGGCAAGGCTATCGCCGAGACGATCTTCGCCAAGCACACTTATTGCCACGCCTGCCCCATCGGCTGCGGCAAAGCCGTCGAAGTGAAAGAGGGCCGGTACACGGGCGTGCGAGGCGAAGGCCCGGAGTACGAGACGCTGTGCGGCTTCGGATCGAACTTGCAGTGCGACGATCTCAACGCCATCGTAGCCATGAACGATCTGTGCAATCGCTACGGCCTGGACACGATCTCGACGAGTGGCGCGCTCGCCTTCGCGTTTGAGGCCTACGAGAAAGGCGCGATCGCGAAAGAAGACACCGGCGGCATCGAGCTACGCTGGGGAGATGCTGATGCGATCATCGCGATGATTCACAAAATCGGCCGGCGCGAGGACATCGGCGACATGCTGGCCGAAGGTGTGCGCGAAGCCGCGCGCCGCATCGGCCAGGGCACGCAGCAGTACGCAATCCACGTCAAAGGATTGGAGCTGCCCTATCACGATCCGCGTGGCTTCGTCAGCATGGGTGTGAACTACGCCACCGCCAGTCGTGGCGCGTGCCACCTGGAAGCGTTGACGTACTGGCGCGGCGTCGGCCTTGAGTGGCCGGGCTGGCAGGACGGCGACGCGCAGGCGTGGGTCGAGCGCAAGCGCTTCGATTCGAGCCTGGGGGCCGAGACCGCCGTCGCGTTCCAAAACTACATGACCACGTACAACCCGCTCGGCCTGTGCAAGTTCATCACCAAAGGATCGTTTACACCGGCCCAGACCGCCGAGCTGGTCAATCAGGCGCTCGGCTGGAACTGGACGGCCGGCGACGTGCTGGAAACCGGCGCGCGACTGTTCAACTTCAAGCGCCTGATCAACGTGCGGCTCGGCGTCAGCCGCAAAGACGACGCGCTCCCGATTCGATTGACCAGCGAACCCCGCCCGACCGGCTCGGCGGCGGGCGTGCTGCCCGACATGGACGTGATGCTGCCGGAATACTATCGCCTGCGCAAGTGGGACGAGAACGGCGTCCCCACTGCCGAGGCGCTGATGCCTGCGATGAGGTGACATGAAGATCGACAAGGAACTCTACCGCAAGGCCTACGAGTCGCTTCGCCAGTGGAGCGAGGCGGAGCGCATCGAGCGCATTCGCGACGCGCGCCGCCTGACGCCGCAGGAGCGGTGGCAGCATCTCGTCGATCTATTCGAGTTTGGCCGGAGGGCTGGCATTCGGCCGAACGAACACCAGCGCGCGCGAAAACTGGCGGGCCTGAACCGCTACTATGAGCGTATTCGAAAATTAGAGGCGTGGAGACGCGCGCGTGGAAGATAGCCTTAGGCCCGCAGTGCAAACGGCCATCGGTTTCCTCGAGCGGCATGGGTATCGCTATGCCATCATCGGCGGGATCGCCCAGTCGCAATGGGGTACACCGCGCTACACTCACGATGTCGATCTCAAGGTGCTCGTCCCCAACATCAATTATGATGCTGTGCGCACGGCGCTGCGAGCCGCTTTCCCGAATCGCGCCCGCGAGCACGTTCCGGAGAACCCGCTCATTGTCGCCGTCGACATCGACGGCATCATCGTCGATTTCCTGTTGGCCCTTCCCGGTTACGAAGAACTGATCATCGAGCGGGCCGTGCAGCGCGATCTCGGCGGGTGGACAGCGTGGATTTGCTCGGCGGAAGACCTGATTATTCAGAAGGTCGTCGCCGGGCGTCCGAAAGACTGGCTGGATGTTGAGGATCTATTGCACATTCAGCGTGGGCAATTGGACGAAGCCTACCTCGAGGAGTGGCTCACCCAATTCGCCGAGGTGCTGGAAGCGCCAGAAATCCTCACAGCGTACAAACGCTTGCTGGCGCAATCAAAAGACTTCCGGTGATTATCCACAAATGATCAAGGCCCGCGTCCTCGCGGGCCGACCGCGCGGACGCGGTCGACGAGCATTCAAAATGAATTCCTCGGCTGAAAACAATGAAGTCGGCTGAAGCCGACTGTCCGGCAGCCGGGTTCACCCGGCTTTCACGTTCTCAGCCGGACGATTGATCGTCCGGCGTTCACCGTCAAGATATGCTTACCCTGATCAAAAACGGCACGCTCATCACCGCCGCCGACACGATTCCGGCCGACGTCCTGATCGAAGACGAGAAGATCAGCCTGATCGGGCGCGACCTCAAGCTCCCCGGCGCGCAGGTGATCGATGCGACCGGCAAGTACGTGCTGCCCGGCGGCATCGACGTTCACACCCATCTCGAGCTGTACGTCAAGGATACCGTCTCCTCCGACGATTTCTACACCGGCCACAAGGCCGCCGCGTTCGGCGGGACGACGACGCACATCGACTTCGCGAATCAGGCGAAGGGTGAGTCATTGCACCAGGCGGTCGACGCGTGGCACAAACGCGCGCGCGGCAAGGCCTGCATCGACTACGGTTTCCACGTCACGATCACCGACCTGACCGACGACGTGCTGAACGAGATTCCCACGCTGGCCCGCGACGGCGTCACCACGCTCAAATTGCTCATGGCCTACAAAGGCGCGTTTCAGGTCGATGATACGACGCTGTTCAAGACATTGACGAAGGCCGCCGAGCACGGCATGTTGGTGATGGTGCACGCCGAGAACGGCGACGCGATTGACGTGCTGATCAAGGAAGCCGTCGCCAAGAAGAACCTCGATCCGATCTACCATGCGCGCACGCGCCCCTTCTGGGCCGAGGCCGAAGCGACGCTGCGCGCGATCGCGCTGGCGGCCATCGCCGGTGCGCCGCTGTACGTGGTCCACATGACGTGCGAAGCGTCGGTCGATCAGCTGCGCTACGCGCGCGCGCGCGGCCTGCCGGTGATGGGCGAGACCTGCCTGCAATACCTGTTCTTCACCGAGGACGATCTGGCGAGGCCGAACTTCGAGGGCGCGAAGTACGTGTGCTCTCCGCCGATGCGCACTCGCCGCGACAACGACGCGCTGTGGCATGCGCTCGCCAACAGCGACCTGCAAGTCGTCTCTACCGACCACTGCCCGTTCTTCTTCGACGGGACGAAAACGATCGAGTATGAAGGCCGGCCGGTGAAGATACCCGGCAAGGAACTCGGTCGCGGCGACTTCACGAAGATTCCCAACGGCGTGCCGGGCCTCGGCGATCGGATGATCGTGTTGTGGAGCGAAGGCGTGGGCAAAGGCCGCATCTCGGCGAATCGGTTCGTCGAGTTGACGGCGACGAACCCGGCCAAGATTTTCGGGCTGTATCCGCGCAAAGGGACAATCGCCGCTGGGTCGGATGCCGACCTCGTCATCTGGGATCCGGCGATGAAGAAGACGCTGGGTGTCGCCACGTCGCACCACCGCACCGACTATAACCTGTACGAAGGCTGGCAGATGACCGGCTGGCCGGAGAAAGTCTTCGTGCGCGGCCATCTGCTCGTCGACGGCGATGCATGGCACGGCGAACCCGGCGGCGGATCATACCTGAAGCGCAATCACAGCCAGATTTAACCGCAAGGGTCGAGATTCACCGCCGAGGCGCAGAGAACGCTGAGTTTTTCGGGTCTTCCGGGTTGGCCGGGAAAAGCCTCACCGCAACCGAGTGATCTCGGAAAGTCGTCGCTGAGGCGGTAACGCAGCGGATCGGCAAGAAGCGAGTCAGGGGCGTGAGGCGCGAAGAGTCGGCCGGATGGGAACAGCGAGCCGCTGGGCAGGACTGGAGTGGAAGGAATCAGTC
>DATBWU010000192.1:0-6245 GCA_036514635.1 Anaerolineae bacterium
TTCTTGTTGACGGTAAATTGTCGCAAGTAGTTTAAGACCGTCGCGGGATTGGGCAGGTAACAATGATAATCGGGCGAGCACGATACCGAGGTATCCTCGTAAACCTGAGACAGTTGATCGGGACCGAAGCCGTTGATTGCGTCGCGCAACTCAAACGAATGGTGGATCGGGACCAGCGCGTCGCTGATGCTGTGGGTGATCGAGATCGGAACGTGGAGATAGTTGCTGGCGAAGTTGATCCCCGATCGGCGTTGATAACAGAAAGGGTTCTCGCTCGGAAGCTTTGGAATCCCTCCAATATGGCATTCCTTGCGCATCGCTCTCACTTGAGGCTGGTTCGCACTTCCGTAATAAGCCAGCTGCTCGTCGTACCACTCGGTCATGTCGGTCGGACCCTTGTTGTCGAACATCGCAGCGAACAGATGAGGATACTTGGCTGCCAGGATGACGCCTGCCTGGCCGCCCATCGAATCCCCCGTCAGGTAGATGCGCTGCGCGTCCACGTTGTAGTATTGGATCATGTAGCTCAGCGTTCCGATCACATCGTACTGGCTCTCGAGCGAGGCATAGGCGTAAGCGCCGGGATTTCCACCCTGTGTCACCCGTTCGTCTTCAAGGTCGCAAACCACGCCGGGGTCGTAGCACGCCGGATCGGGATCCCAACTGCCGTGCAGTTCCGGCGAAGCCAGCAGCCATCCCTTGCCGTTGGCCGCAGCCCCGTATGCATCCAGCCCATCTTCCATCCTGCTATTCCGGCCGTGGACGTAGACTACCAAAGGGATCGGCGTGGCCCCGGTGTAGCCGTCGGGCAATTGCATCATCGCCGGCTGGCTCGACCCGTCATAGGCATTGACGAATGTGATAATCGCCGAAACCGAAGCGACGCCTGTGGCCGCCAATGGGCCGACGGTATCGCGCGCCTCCAGCGTCATAGCGCCGAGGACTTCGAGCCTGATTTGCGCGGCGCTCCAACTATCGCCAGGCAAGGCGTCGCTGGTGATCTCGATCTGATTGTCCCCCTGCGCCACCACATCCGGCGGGATATCGAGGTAGAACGACTCGCCGTTTCGACAGGGTTGCCCATCGGGGTATACCGGGATGGAGGCAACGGCCCGCCCGTTCACCTTGATCGTATGCGGCGCGTCCGCTCCCGACACGGTCAGTACGAGCCGGGCTTGCTCGACGCGCCCGCGCCAGGTGAGGCGGACAACGCCCGACGTCGCGCCCGACGCAGTCGGGCCGACCGCGAGACATTCTAATGCGTTCGATGCGATACCTGCGACGGATGAGCCATTCTGCTGTGGCGCAGCCTCTAATCGTGAGGCGCGGGCAACGGGTGACGCCCCCAATGCAGATAGGATCAAGCCCAGCCCCAGGATCAGGCCCCAACCGATCCCCAGTGCCTGTATGATGCTCTTCGTTCGATCTCGCCGCATTCGCTGTTCTCCCCTCGCCGGATTCATTTAGAGTAGGTCATAACGCAACACGGCAAAACTAGCACATTAAAGACCCGATGGCATACTTCGCGGCAAATCCTGGTCGCGAGGTATGAGTATGCGGACGGCGAAGTCTCTGGAATGCATCGAGCGGCGCTATTATCTTCCCGAACTCAACACGTGTCCGGCGTGTGGGGCCGAACTGATCCCCGCCCGCCATCTGGCGTGGCGCAAAGTCATCCAGACCCTGGAGGCCACGTTCTTTGCCGCCAGCCGTCCTGCGTTTTGTCCATGTCCGACGTGTCGAGGCGGTGGGCAGTTGCTCCGCTCCGATGCGGCGGAACGATTGAGTCTGCCAGGGAGCGGGTTGGGCTTGGACGTGGTCGTCGAAGTCGGACGCTTGCGTACGGAACGTCGGCTGACCCGGCACGAGATCTGGGCCGAACTGCGCGGGCGCGTGCAGATCAGCGAACGGCATGTGCAAAATGTGTTGGATAACTTCTGGGCGTTGTTGGCCTGTGCCACGCGGTTGGACACCGCGCGCTTGACCCAAGCGGTGCAGGACTATGGGGGCTTGATGGTCAGCCTGGATGGCCTGCGCCCGGAGAATGGGCGACCGCAGTTGTGGCTGGCGCGCGAAGTGCTGACCGGTCAGCCCTTGCGGGCCGAACTCTTGGCGCACGCCGATGCCCGCACGCTGGCCGACTTCCTGACCCCGGTGCGTGACGCGGGGTGGCCCATCCGGGCCGCCTTGAGTGATAAACAGGCGAGCATTATGGACGCCGTGCAAGTCGTCTGGCCGGGATTGCCGCACCAGCTCTGTCAAGCGCATTATCTGGGCGATGTGGCCGAGCCACTGTATGAACGCGACCGACACATGGCGGTGCAGTTGCGCAAGACCTTGCGCACATGCGCCGCGGTGCAGCAGGCGGCGACCGTCGCCGTCCCCTGCCTGACCTCGCTGGATTTGCCGGATTCGGCGCTGATTCCGGCCTGTCCGTCGTGTCCCGCTCCACCCCCACCTCGCCGGGAGGCCGCCCCGGTGAGCGCGGCCCCGCCGACCACCCTCGCCTCGCCGCGGGCCCTGGTCGTCCAGACCGCGACCCGTTTGGTCGCCCGCACCCTGACCGTCCGCGGCCGGCCGCCGTTCCGGTTCGCGGGCTTGCGCATGTACGCGGATTTGATGACCATTCAACGCACGCTGCGGGACTGCCAGGCGCTCCAACCCGATGACGGCTTGCACGAACTGGAGATGCTGCTCCAAGCCATCCGCGTGCAGTGGCGCACCGAGAACCACCATCTGCAGATGGGTTTCGATTGGCTGTGTGACATCGCCGCGGTGTTGGACGTGCCCCTGCCCACGTTGGAGGCCCCCCGGCTCAAAGGACAACTGGTCGCACGACGCATGAATACCTACCTGAAACAACTCCAGCGCCAAGACATCCCTGCTGACTTGGAAGATTTTCGCCAACATCTCCTCGCCCTCACGCATCGCTTTGCACCCGGCTTGTACGTGTGCTACGACTTCCCAGGCCTGCCGCGCACCAACAACGCACTCGAATCGCTCTTCCGCCGGGTGAAGGCGTTGGAGCGCCGTATTGCGGGTCGGCAGCATATCCACGATACCTTATTGCGTTACGGTCCCTGGTTGCTCATCGGCCCCGATTACTCACGCTCGACCCTGCTGGAACACTTCCAACTCGTGAGCCTCGTAGCCTTCCGCAATGAACGCACACGCTTGAACCAGCATCAGGAAGCCTTTCGAGAACTCTACTCGTCGGAACATGACTTGCACGGCGTGCTCAAGCAACTGATCGCAGACTGGGTAGCCGCTTCGGGCCAGTCTGTTCCTTAATGTGCGGGTTTTGCCGCGTTGCGATTTATCCATGACGGGCTCCGCCGCAACGGAATCTATTGGACGCTGACGGGAGCACTGCACCCGCCGCAGGCGTGTGTTACGCGGATGAACGCAGATAAATCAAAATCAGCGTAAATCCGCGTTCACACTTGCCCCACTGCCTGCGGCAGCGGGCAGTGCGGGTCTGCGTCCGAAATTTTCAAGGACTGATAGCCTGAGAGGAGGCTTGATGCGCAATAAAATCACAGTGGTCGGCGCTGGCAACGTCGGCGCGTCGTGTGCGTTGTGGCTGGCCGGGCGCGAGTTGGGCGACATCGTGCTGGTGGACATCCCGCAGACCGGGACCATGCCGATGGGCAAGGCGCTCGATATCGTGGAGGCCGGCCCGGTGTACGGTTTCAGTACGCGCATTACCGGCGCGACCGACTACGGCCCGACCGAAAACTCGGACGTCGTCGTCATCACCGCCGGTTTCCCGCGCAAGCCGGGGATGAGCCGGGAAGACCTGGTCAGCAAGAATCAAGAGATCATCACCGGCGTGATGAGCCACATCTTGCAGACCTCGCCCAACGCGATCGTCATCGTCGTGACCAACCCGCTCGACACGATGGTGTACCTGGCACACCGGCTGAGCGGTTGGCCGCGCACGCGCGTGTTCGGGCAGGCCGGGCAGCTCGATTCGGCGCGCATGGCTGCCTTCATCGCGATGGAGCTGAACGTGGCGGTCACGAACGTGCAGGCGTCGGTGATGGGCGGCCACGGCGACGAGATGGTCCCGCTGGTACGCTACACGACCGTCGCCGGTATCCCGATCCGCGAGTTGCTCCCGGCGGACAAGGTGCAGGCCATCGTCGAGCGCACGCGCACCGGCGGCACCGAGATCGTCAACCTGCTGGGAACCAGCGCCTACTATGCGCCCGGCGCGGCGGCGGCGCGCATGGTCGAAGCCATCCTCAGGGATCAGAAACTGATCCTTCCCTGCTCCGCCATTTTGGAAGGTGAATATGGCCTGCGCGACATCGCCTTCGGTGTGCCGGTGAAGCTGGGCCGGCGCGGCATCGAGCACATTCTCGAAGTCGAACTCGACGCGGACGAGAAGGCGATGCTACAGAAATCGGTCGATTTGATTCGCGGCACACTGTCGGCGCTCAAGCTGTAAGAGTCTGTCTTCAAACTCACCACCGCTTCCACATCAAAATCGGGCAGTGGTTACATGGTAAGTGATGCTCACCGCAGAGTGCGCGGAGAACGCAGAGATTTTCCACGCAATCCGGCTCGGCGCACTCTGTGCTCTCGGCGGTGAAACCCGCTATCACTTGCTTCTTTACCACTACCCAAAATCGAAACAGGGGAGAGAAGAGGACGTATGGCGCACAGCACGAACGGACTCGACCTGGTCGGTCTGCGACCTACAGGCCAAGTGCATTGGAATCTCTCGCCGGCCGTTTTGACGGAGCTTGCGGTGCACCGTCGTGAGGCCGTGATCGCCGCACACGGCCCACTCAACGCGATCACCGCGCCGCACACAGGTCGCTCACCGAACGACAAGTTCACCGTGCGCGAGCCGTCGAGCGAGAAGGACATCTGGTGGGGCAGGCACAACCAGGCGATCGCCCCGGAACACTTCGAGCGATTGCACTACAAAATCGCAGCGTATCTGAACAGTCGTGAGGGGTTGTTCGTGCGCGATCTGTACGCGGGGACCGATCCGGCGTACCGGCTCAACGTGCGCGTGATTAACGAGAACGCCTGGCAGAACTTGTTCGCCTACAACCTGTTCCTCCGCCCGGAGCTGCACCAATTGGCGGACTTCATGCCCGACTTCACCATTCTACATGCGCCGGGCTGCAAGGCCGATCCCAAGACCGACGGCACGCGCAGCGAGACCTTCATCGCCCTTAACTTCGCGCGCAAGATGATCCTGATCGGCGGGACGAATTACGCGGGCGAGATGAAGAAGGCGATCTTCACCACGCTGAACTATCTGCTGCCGGCGCGTGGTGTCTTGCCCATGCACTGCTCGGCGAATATCGGGCCACATGGCGATACAGCGCTGTTCTTCGGCCTGTCGGGCACGGGCAAGACGACCCTGTCTGCCGATCCGCAACGCGGCCTGATCGGCGACGACGAGCATGGCTGGTCGGAGGCGGGCGTGTTCAACTTCGAGGGCGGCTGCTATGCCAAAGTGATCCGGCTCTCGCCGGAGGCCGAGCCGGAAATCTACTCGACCACGCGCCGCTTCGGGACGGTGCTGGAGAACGTCGTCGTCGATCCCGAAACGCGCGCGTTGAACCTGGACGATGAATCGATCACGGAGAACACGCGCGCGGCGTACCCCATCGACTTCATCGGGAATGCCGTCATCCCCGGCATCGGCCAGCATCCGAAGAACGTGATGTTCCTGGCCGCCGATGCGTTCGGCGTGCTGCCGCCGATCACAAGGTTGACGCCGGAACAAGCGATGTATCACTTCCTGTCCGGCTACACGGCGAAACTCGCCGGGACGGAGCGCGGTGTGACCGAGCCGCAGGCGACGTTCAGCACCTGCTTCGGCGCGCCGTTCCTCCCGCGCCATCCGACGGTGTACGCGCGCATGCTCGGCGAGAGGATCGCCCGGCACAAGACACACGTCTGGCTGGTCAACACCGGATGGACAGGCGGGCCGTTCGGCGTCGGGTCGCGCATGAAGATCGCCCACACCCGCACGATGGTGCACGCTGCGCTGAATGGATTGCTGGATGGAGTTCCGACTGAAACCGATCCGATCTTCGGCCTGTATGTCCCGACCGAATGCCCGGGCATGCCGCCGCACATTCTCAATCCGCGCAACACGTGGGCCGATCCAGAGGAATACGATCGGAAAGCGCACGAACTGGCGACGTTGTTTGTCAAGAACTTCGCTCAATACGCGGATCAGGCTGCGCCGGAAGTGAAGGCGGCTGGCCCGAGGC
>DATBWU010000193.1:0-11146 GCA_036514635.1 Anaerolineae bacterium
GGAGTGCCGCCGCCGTGGCGAGCGACATGGCGCTCGGCGCGCTGGGATCGGACACGGGCGGATCGGTGCGGCAACCGGCAGCGCTGTGCGGCGTGGTCGGCATCAAGCCATCGTATGGCCGCGTCAGCCGCTACGGCCTGGTCGCCTTCGCCTCGTCGCTCGACCAAATCGGCGTGTTCGCCAGGAACGTGCATGACTCGGCGACGCTGCTCGGCGCGATCGCCGGACACGATCCGCGCGACTCGACCGCGATGCCTACACCCGTCCCGGATTACGGCGCGGCCCTGCGACCGGACCTGAAGGGCGTGAAGGTCGGCGTGCCGAAAGAATACTTCATCGAAGGCATGCAGCCCGATACCGAGTCGGCGGTGCGCGCGGCGATCGAGGTGATGCGGTCGCTCGGGGCGGAGGTGCGCGAGGTGTCGCTGCCGCACACGGATTACGGCCTGCCGGTGTATTACCTGATCGCCCCCGCCGAAGCGTCGGCCAACCTGGCGCGCTACGACGGCGTGCGCTACGGCCTGCGCAAAAGCGGCGCGGAGATGTGGGACACCTACACGGCCACGCGCGGCGCGGGCTTCGGCGCGGAAGTCAAGCGGCGCATCATGATCGGCACATACGCGCTCGCCGCCGGCTATTACGACGCTTATTACTTGAAGGCGCAGAAAGTGCGCACGCTGATCAAGGCCGACTTCGACGCGGCCTTCGCCCAGGTCGATGTGATCGTCTGCCCGGTGTCGCCTTCGACCGCGTTCAAGATCGGCGAGAAGGTGGACGATCCGCTGCAAATGTATCTGAGCGATGTCTTCACGCTCAACGCGAACCTGGGCGGCATCTGCGGCATCGCGCTGCCGTGCGGCTTCGACGCGCAGGGCTTGCCGATCGGCATGCAGGTCAACGGCCCGGCCTTCGGCGAGGAGAAGATTTTGCGCGTCGCCTACGCCTACGAGCAGGCGACGGAGTGGCACACGCGGAGGCCAGCGCTGTGAGTGACGAAGCGGACGTTCAGGAATGGATCAAGTATGCTGACGATGACCTTGAAGCGGCGCGAGTCCTTTTCGAGGCAGGCCGGTACGCGATGTGCGCTTTCCACTGCCAGCAGGCACTCGAGAAGATTCTGAAAGCCGCTATCGTTCGAGCGACGAAGGCTAGACCGCCTTATATTCACAACCTTCGCGATCTGGCGACCCATTTGCCAGCCCCGATCATTCCGGATGAGATCGGCCGGACGCTCAGGCGGGTCGATCCGCACTATCGCGCGACCCGCTATCCGGGCCTAGCCGATTCAGGCGAGTACACCCGTGTGAATGTGCAGCGATTGTTCGAGCAGACAAGGATAGCTTACGAATGGTTCTTAAGCCGGCTGAAGTGAGACAACAGGTTCAAAGATTCGTCGATGAGCTCAGCCGGTACATTCATGTCGAGCGGGCTGTGCTGTTCGGCTCGTATGCGTATGGCATACCGCACGAGGGCAGCGACATTGATCTGGCGGTAGTGTCGCCTGACTTCGCCAAACTTTCTCGACTGGAACGCCTAGAGTTCCTGGAGGAAATTGCGTGGGACGCTCAAACACACCACATTGAACCGGTGGGCTTTACGAGCGAAGAACTGGAGTCAGCGAGCATCACAAGTGTTTTGAGCGAAATCCGCGATCGGGGCGTGATCATTCCGGTCAGCACGAGACCGATTGAGCCGATCGTTCTTCGGGACAATCGACCGAAATATACGGCATGGACAACTAAGAACGAATGAGTTGAGAAGAGGACTCATGAAAGTCATCATTCCGCTGGGCGGGCTGGGCACGCGACTGAGGCCGCACACCTACACGCGCCCCAAGCCGCTCATCAACGTCGCAGGCAAGCCGATGCTCGGCCACATCATCGACCGGTTCATCCACCTGCCGGTCGACGAGTACATTTTCGTCGTCGGCCACCTGGGCGAGCAGATCGAGTCTTACGTCCAAAACACGTATTCCTTCCGGTCGCGCTTCGTCGAGCAGAAAGAGCCGCTGGGACAGGCCCACGCGCTGTGGCTGTGCCGCGAGCATGTCGATGGGCCGGTGTTCATGATCTTCGGCGACACGCTGTTCGAAGCCGACCTGAGCGAAGTGGCTCACTCGCCGAAGGACAGCCTGGCTTACGTGAAAGAGGTGGACGATCCGCGCCGCTTCGGCGTGGCCGTGCCTCGACGCGATGGCAGCGTCGAGCGCTTCGTCGAGAAGCCGGAGTCACTGGACAACCGGCTGGCCGTGATCGGCATGTACTACTACGCCGACGGGCCGGCGCTGATGCGCGCCTGCGCCGAACTGATGGAGCGCGACATCCAAACGAAAGGCGAGTACTTTCTGACCGATGCCAACAACCTGTTGCTGGAGGAAGGGGCGCGCTTCGTCACGCGCGCCGTCGACGTGTGGCTGGATACCGGCAAGCCCGAGACCGTGCTGGAAACCAACCGTTACCTGCTCGGCAACGGCAACGACAACAGCGCGCAGACGCACTTCCCGGCTTGCGTGATCGTGCCGCCGGTCCACATCCACCCGACAGCGAAGATCGACGAAGCCGTGATCGGGCCGTACGCCACGATCGGCGAGAACTGCCACATCCATCGCGCGATCATCCGCGATTCGATCATCGAAGCCGGCGCGACGATCATCGACACGTTTCTCGACAAATCGCTGATCGGGCGCGAGGCGATGGTCACCGGTCGCTATCGCAAGTTCAACGTCGGCGATTCGGCCAGTGTCGGGTTTGATTAACGTCGCAGCGCCATCGCCGCTCCATGATTCCGGTCTACGTCGAGTGTTATTCGGGGCACACGTATGCGCAGGAGCCGCGCGCCATCGTCTGGCGTGGATTCCGCGCACTCATCACGCGCGTGGAACAGATGTGGCGCACGCCGGACGGGCCGGTCTTCCGCGTTCGCCTCGACGACGAAGCCGTCGTCGACTTGCAGTACCTCGAGGCCGGCGACGAGTGGCTGCTGATCGACCATCTTCGACCTTTGCTCTAGAATGGAGACCATGCGCAACGCCATTTCGCAACGAGTCGCGTCCGTGCCGCCCAGCGGCATCCGCCGCTTCTTCGACATCTCCGCTACGATGAAGGACGTGATCTCACTCGGCATCGGCGAGCCGGACTTCACCACGCCGCAGAGCATCCTGGACGCGGGCATCGACTCGCTGCGGCGAGGCGACACACACTACACCAGCAACTCCGGCACCATCGAGTTGCGCCGCGCGTTGGGCGATCACCTGAAGCGCCTTTACGGCGTGGAGTACGATGCCGAATCGGAACTGCTGATCACCGTCGGCGTGTCCGAGGCGCTGTACCTGGCGCTGACGGCGATCCTCGATCCGGGCGACGAAGTGATCGTGCCGCAGCCGTGCTTCGTGGCGTATGCCGCCGAAGTGGCTTTCGCCGGCGGCGTGCCGGTTCCGATCGCGACGAAGGTCGAGAACAACTTCCAGGTGACCGGCGCGGAGATCGCGGCGAAGATCACGCCCCGCACCAAAGCCATCTTGATCGGCTATCCCAACAATCCGACCGGCGCGGTGATGAGCCGCGAGCGGCTGATGGAGATCGCCGCGCTGGCCCAGAAGCACGATCTCAGCATTGTCTCGGATGAGATTTACGATCGGCTGGTGTACGCGCCGATGAGCGGCGACGGCCAGGCGCAGCACACGTGCGTCCCGTCGCTGCCCGGCGTGCGCGACCGGACGATCTTGCTGGGCGGCTTCTCGAAGGATTACGCGATGACCGGCTGGCGCATCGGCTACGCCGCCGCGCCGCAGGAACTGTCGGCGGCCATGCACAAGGTGCACCAATACACCATCATGTCCGCGCCGACGATGGCGCAGGCCGCCGCGCTGGAAGCGCTGCTCCACGGCGAGGAGCACGTCGAGCGGATGCGACAGGAGTACGACCGGCGGCGGCGCTTGATCGTGTCCGGCTTGAACCAGATCGGGCTGAAGACATTCGAGCCGCAGGGCGCGTTCTACGCCTTCCCGTCGATCGCCGTCACCGGTATGAGCGACGAAGAGTTCGCCGAGAAGTTGTTGTACGAGGAGAAGGTCGCCGTGGTGCCGGGCAACGCCTTCGGCGCGGGCGGCGAAGGCTACCTGCGCTGCTCGTATGCCACCGCTTACGAGAAGATCGAAGAGGCGCTGCGGCGGATGGAGCGCTTCATGCGGCGGCATGGGTGAAGCAATGGATAACCTGCGGATAAACGGATGGAGACTATGGAACTCGCCACTGTTGAATCCAGTATGATCCATGCCATTGGCTACGATAAAGACAAGCGCATCCTGGAGATCGTGTTCAACACAGGTCGCGCATATCAATACGGCGACGTGCCGCCGGAGGAGTATGAGGGTCTGCTGAAGGCGGAGTCGAAGGGTCGCTATTTTCTGGCGAACATTCGAGATGTGTACGAATACTGGCCAGTAAAAGGTTCTCGGCGGCGAAAATGAAGGTCCCCGCGAAAGCGCAATTGGAAACCATCGCGAAGCGCTACGGCCTGCGATTGATCGTGCTGTTCGGATCGCAGGTCACGGGCCGCACGCACCCGGAGAGCGATGTGGATGTGGCCGTCCTGGCGCGGCGGGCGCTGACCGCCGCGCAACGGAATCGGCTGTGGATGGAACTGTCGGACACTTTTCAGGCCGAAGTGGATCTGGCAATGCTCAATCATGCTGAACCTCTGCTGCTTTATCAGGTCGCATGCTCAGGGAAGCCGTTGTACGAGGACGACCAATGGAGGTGGGCAGAGTTTAAGGGCTATGCTTTCCGATACTACGAGGACACACGAAAGTTCCGCGACGATCTGGCGCGTTATCTGAAGCGCGAGATTCAGGGACCCCGTTATGCTGGATAAGGATCTCGTCCGCAGAAAACTCGCGTTTCTGCACGAGCACTTGGGTGAACTTGAGCAGCTGGCGCACCTTTCTCTGGCCGAATACACATCGGATTTTGTTCGGCGTCACGCCGCCGAGAAGGTAGCGGAACTGATCGTCGAATACGCGATCGACATCAATCGCATCATCGTGGAAGCTGCCCAGGTCAGCCCGCCTCAGACCAGTTACAACACATTCCTGGAAATGGAGCGACTTGGCATCCTCCCTTCCGACTTGACCCCCAGGCTCGCTTCCGCAACAGGATTACGGAATCGCCTGATTCACCGTTATGAAGAAGTCGATCCTCAGGCCGTGTATTACTCCCTGCTCCCTCTATTGCGCAATTACCGCGAATACGCGAGGTTGATCGAGGCCCACGTTGATCGTGACGAAAACGATTCGATTAAGCCATGAGGTGAAAGTGAAGTACGAACCCGTTATCGGGCTAGAAGTCCACGCCGAACTGTTGACGCAATCGAAGATGTTCTGCGGCTGCCGCGTGGTCACCGCCGATGAGGTTCCGCCGAACTCGGTGGTGTGCCCGGTGTGCTCCGGCATGCCGGGGGTGCTGCCGGTGATCAACCGGCAGGCGGTGAGGTACACGCTCATGACCGGGCTGGCGCTCAACTGCACCATCAGCCAGTTCAGCCTGTTCGCGCGCAAGAACTACTTTTATCCCGACTTGCCCAAAGGCTATCAAATCTCGCAGTACGAATATCCCCTGTGCAGGAACGGCTGGCTGGAGATCGAACTGGCGTCGGGCGCGCGCCGGCGCATCGGCATCCGGCGCGTGCACCTGGAAGAAGACACCGGCAAGCTGATCCACGTCGACGGCGGGCGCAGCCTGGTCGATTTCAATCGCTGCGGCGTGCCGCTGATGGAGATCGTCTCCGAGCCGGATTTGCATTCTGCCGAAGAAGTGCGCGCCTACGCCGAAAAACTGCGCACGATTCTGCGCTACCTGGGCGTGAACTCCGGCGACATGGAGAAAGGCGTCATCCGCTTCGAGCCGAACATCTCGATCCGCCCCTCCGGCTCGACCGAGTTCGGCACGCGCACGGAGTTGAAGAACCTCAACTCGTTCCGCGCGATCGAGCGTGGCACGGCCTACGAACTGGCCCGCCAGGAAAAAGTGGTAGAGAGCGGCGGCCAGGTGGCCCAGGAAACACGCGGCTGGGATGACGCACGCGGAATCACCGTGCCGCAGCGCAGTAAAGAATATGCGGACGATTACCGTTACTTCCCTGAGCCCGACCTGCCGCCGCTCGTCGTCGATGCGGCGTGGGTGGAAGACATCCGCGCCATGCTGCCCGAGCTGCCCGACGCCAAGCGCGAGCGCTTCGAGCGCGAGTACAACCTGGGACGCAAAGACGCGGCGCGGCTGACCGAAGAGAAAGCGGTGGCGGACTACTTCGAGGAAACCGTTCGCGCAAGCAAGACCGCCGCGCAGGCAATCGCCAATTGGATTCTCACCGACCTGTTCCGGCTGATGAACGACTCCGGGCAGAGCATCGAGGTTGTCAAGGTGCGACCGGCGGCGCTGGCCGAGCTGATCGAGTTGGTGGAATCGGGCGCGATCAACGCCAACACCGGCAAGCGCGTGCTCGCCGAGATGTTCGAGTCGGGCGAGGGTGCGCGCTCGATCGTCGAGCGCAAGGGACTGGGGCAGATCAGCGACACGGGCGCGCTGGAAGCCGCCGTGCGCAAGATCGTCGAATCGAATACCGCAGAAGTCGAGAAATATCTGGGCGGCAAGGAGACGGTGCTTGGCTGGCTGGTGGGTCAGGTGATGAAGGAAACGCGCGGCAAGGCCAATCCGAACCTGGTGCGCGATTTGCTGCTCAAAGAGTTGAGCGCGCGCCACCCTTAGAGACTGTCCGAAAAGCCGCCAAATTAACCACCAAGGCACGACCCCCTGAAGGGGGCAAGCGACACCAGGGTTTCTCCAGGTTTTCTTCGCGTCGCCCGCCCCGCGTTTTTTGCGGGGTGGTGACTTGGTGGTGAGTTTTAAGACAGTCTCGTAGACTTCCGAGGTCTTGAAGACCTCGGAAGTCTGGCGATCGTCAGGCCAGCAGGTTGACGGCCTGCCGAATGGCGTACAGCAAGGCCGCTTCGCCGTCGTGCTTGCCGACAAACGCCGTAGCGCCTGCGGCGAGCGCCTGCGTCCGCGTGGCGACATCGCTGTGCAGGCTGACGGCGATCACCGCGCACTGCGGCGCGACGGCGCGAATGGCCCGGGCGGCCGTCAGGCCGTCCATGCGCGGCATCTCGATATCCATCAGAACCACGTCGGGATGCAGTGTGTGAGTCATTTCAATCGCCGCAATGCCGTCGCCGGCTTCACCGATCACTTCGATATCCCGTTCCAGCCCCAGGCGCATCTTCAAGCCCTGCCGCACCATCGGCTGGTCATCCACCAGTAAGACCTTGATCATAACGTGCATCCCTGACCAGTCCCGCCCTGAGGATGGGGAAGAGTGGAGCACGTGGTGCTCCTGTGGCGTGGACTATCTCGGAACCACTATAGCCGGTGGTGGCCCGGCAAGCCCCCCCGAAACGCCTTATTTGATCTACGACTTTTGGAGTAGATGCCAGGTGACCGGCACTTCTGCCCCCTTCGCTCACCGCACTGCGCGGCACGTTCCAGACTTCCGAAGTCTCGGAGACTTCGGAAGTCTGTGCGTCCTTCACCTCTAAACCAAAATGAGCGCTACTCGTTAAACATCTGTCCCACCGAGACGGCCTCGTGGACGCGCCGGATCACCTCGGCCAGCAGCGGCGCGATGGTCAGGACTTTCATGTTCGGCACACGCTTCGATTCGGAGAGCGGGACGGTGTCGGTTGTGACGATCTCTTTGATCGGCAGGGCGCGCAGCCGCTCGACCGCCGGGCCGGACAGAATAGCGTGCACGAACGACAGGTACACGTCGGCTGCGCCGCATTCCTTGACGATGCGCACCGCATCCGATACCGACCCGGCGGTATCCACCTCGTCGTCCACGATGATCACATCCTTGCCGCGCACATCGCCGATGAGCGACAAAGCCTGCGCGTGTGCATCGTTGCCGCTGCGGCGCTTCTCGACGAAGGCCATCGGCAGGTTGAGCCGCTGCGCGAAGTTGCGCCCCTTCTTAGCGAAGCCCAGATCGGCGGTCACCACCACCGCATTGCGCAAGTCTTTGGTCGCCAGGTAATCGCACAACAGGTGAAAAGTCGTCAACTCGTCGCCCGGAATGCCGAAGAAGCCTTGTATCTGCCCGGCGTGCAGATCGAGCACCAGAAACCGGTCGGCCCCGGCGGTGCTGATCATGTCGGCCAGCAGGCGCGCGGTGATCGGCACGCGGGGCTGATCTTTCTTATCGCTGCGACCATAGGCGAAGTATGGAATCACCGCCGTGATGCGCCCGGCGTTGGCGCGCTTCACCGTGTCCAGCAGGATCAGCAACTCCATGATGTTGTCGCTGACCGGCGACGAGGTGGTCTGGATGACGAACACATCCTGCCCGCGCACGCTGGCCTGCAACTGGACGAAGATATTTTCGTTGGGAAAGCGAATGATCTCGCGCGGGCTGAGGGCGATGTTCAAATAGCGGCAGACCTCTTCGGCGAGCGGTCGAGACCCCGTGCCGGAGAAGACACGGATATCGCTATACGCTCGCAGGGTCGTTCGCATGGTCGTCCTCGTTCAACGGGTCTTCTGCGTCCAGCGGGGAATCGTCGGCAGCGTGGGCGGGGATGAGCGACGGCCCGGGAGGCGCTGCGTCCAACAGGTGGCCGACATCATTCAGGCGATGGATACGTAACAGCGACGAGCCGACTTCGACCTCGCTGATCGACGCATTCTCGAAGCGAAAGGGGTGCCGCTTTTCCGGGTGCAGTCCCAGCAGGTGCGCCAGATACTCGCCGAAAATGCCGCTGTGCGACACGACGATCACGCGGCTATCGGGATGCCGCGCGGCGATGTCCTCGATCACCCCTGTGGCGCGCGCACGGAATACGTGCTGCTTCTCGCCGCCCGGCATATCCATCGCCTGATGCATCCAGGCCGCGGCAAACTCCGGGAACTGCTGGGCGATCTCCATCCACACCAGGCCGGTGAACAGGCCCATGTTGTGCTCTTTCAGACGCTCCTCGACCTGCACCGGCCGGCCGATCGTCCCGGCGATGCACTCCGCCGTCTGACGCGCGCGCTGCAACGGGCTTGAATACAACGCAGCGATCGGCTGACCGCGAAACCGATCGGCCACCTGCCCGGCCTGGGATAGCCCGCGCTCGCTCAAGGGCGGATCGGCCTGGCCCTGCACGCGGCCTTCAGCGTTCCAGATCGATTCCGCATGGCGAATCAGGTACAAACGAACGGACACGGCAACCCCTCCACCCGAATTTCAGGCCCACAGGGTCTTACTCACTCACGTCGCCCCGTTTTACCGCCGAGAACGCAGAAAGCGCTGAGTGAAATGCAAGGGAATCTCCGCGTTCTCCGCAAACTCTGCGGTGATACTGCGGAAGGTGAGTTACTCACCCGTCAAGGCGCGCGCCGCCGTGTACGGATCGATCTCGCGCGCGACGATCCGATCGACCACACCGTCCAGCCCGACCCGGCCTATCTGTTGCATCAGCCGATCGAGCAGCGTCTCGCGCAAAATCGCCTCAAGCTCGGCCGCGGCGCGCACGCGCCGGCGCGCCCGGCCCTCGCCACTGGCCTCCAGGTGCGCCCGATGTCGATCGATCGCGTCGACCAATTCATCGACGCCCTTGCCCTCCGGTGCGATCGTCTTCACGATCGGCGGTCGCCAACCTTTCGCAGCGACATTGGATGCAAGCGCGGAGACCTCCATGATCTGGCCGTGATGCGGCACAACGCGCGGCGCGCTTCCCAGGTCTAGCATAGTCTGCAGGGCGCGCAGCGTGTTGTCCGCGCCATCGCGATCGGCTTTGTTCACTACCAGAACGTCTGCGATTTCGAGGATGCCCGCCTTGATCGCCTGTACTTCGTCGCCGAGGCCCGGCGCTTCGACCACCAGCACCGTGTCGGCGGTGCGTGCAATCTCGACTTCGCTCTGGCCTGCGCCGACGGTTTCGATCAGGATCGCTGCGTAACCCACGGCGTCGAGCGCGCGCACGACATCGGCCGTCGAGCGGGCCAGGCCTCCCAGGCTGCCGCGCGTCGCCATCGAGCGGATGAACACACCGTCGTCGCCGGCCAGGTCGCGCATGCGGATGCGATCACCCAGGAGCGCGCCGCCGGTGAACGGCGAACTGGGATCGACGGCGACGATACCGACCGTCTGGCTGCGACGGCGGAAGGCTTTTGCCAGCTCGTTGACCAGGGTGCTCTTGCCCGTGCCGGGCGATCCGGTCACACCGATGATCGCCGCGCGGCCCGTGCGCGGATGCAATCGGGACACGCACACTGCGGCAGCAGATGGATCGGTCTCGATCAGGCTGATCAATTGCGCCAGCGCGCGACGATTGCCGCCGAGCGCGGTCTCGATCAAGTCTTGCGGGGAACGTCGAGCCGCACCCATCTCAACCCGATCGGGTCTGCTCGACCTGTTCGTTGATGAAGCGTGCGATGTCTTGTGTATTGGCGCCCGGCCCAAACACCCTGCGCACGCCGGCCGCTTTCAACGGCTCCACGTCCTCGTCCGGCACGATCCCGCCGACGAACACCAGCACGTCGTCGAGTCCCTTCTGCTTGAGCAGGTCGATCACGCGCGGCACCAGCGTCATGTGCGCGCCCGACAAGATGGAGAGTCCCACCGCATCGACATCTTCCTGCAGCGCGGCTTCGGCAATCATCTCCGGCGTCTGGCGCAGGCCGGTGTAAATCACTTCCATGCCGGCATCGCGCAAGGCGCGGGCGACGACCTTGGCCCCCCGGTCGTGCCCATCCAGCCCCGGCTTGGCGATGAGCACGCGGATTTTTCGATCCATCACGCTCCTCTAGCAACCCAGTTTCTTCAACTGGTGGTTGCACACAAATGCTCTAGGCCCGCGTCTCGCGGGCCGCGCGAAGCGGACGAGGACGCGGACGGAGAGCCATCGAGATGTGAACAATTACCAGAGTTTCTTCAAGGAGCCGGATGCTCCTTCTGACGCGCGGGATTATACAACATTCATACGAGGCCGGGAAGAATCTTGACCGCACCCCTTCCCCTCTCCTATACTCGACGCGGGAACAATCTGCGGTTTCGCTCACCGACCGCGTCCTCGCGGTCGATCAGGATAGCCGCCCGCGTGGACGCGGGCTTT
>DATBWU010000194.1:0-2694 GCA_036514635.1 Anaerolineae bacterium
CGCAGCACGATCGGCAAAAACAGCCGGATCGGCCCGATCTCATTCTGGCCGCCGATCGGGCCGCCGACGGCGAGTGCATACGGTTGAGCCGCGATCGGGACGTTGTAGGCGCTGACCCGTACTGCGTACTGGCCGGCCGGCGGATTCGCGATGATCACGCCTTCGACGTTATTCGTGCGATCGCCGGTCGCCGCGTTATTGCCAGGGTACAACGTGCCGTCCGGCCCCACTACAACCAGGTCCAGGTCGTTCACCAGTTGCGCGCTCGCCGAGAGCGAGGCGGGCGGATCGCTCCAGACCAACATCGCGCGCAGCGGCTGCGCACTGTCAACGACACGCAGTGAGCGTGTCTGCGAATCGGTATACGTCACGACCGAGCCGGTCGAGAGGCCGGTCGCGTGATCGTCGATCCACAGCGTGTAGGGCGACTCGGCGGTGATGAACCCCAGATCGACGCGCCCCCAGCCGGCCACACTGTTGGGCCACGTCAAGGGAATCTCTTGCGTCGGGCCGGTGCCGTACTGGCCCGGCGCGATGTTCGCCGTAGTATCGAGCAGCGTCGCCTTGATCGCCGCCGCGCTCGGATCGGCGATACCCTGGCCCACCAGCCACTCGCGCACGAGCACACCGGCCCCGGCGGCGAGCGGCGTCGCCATCGACGTGCCGTTGTTGTAGGCATAGTTCGGATTCGTTTCGTGCAGTATCCAGAAAGCCAGGTTGACGCCTGGGGCGTGCGAGAAGTCCGAGACGATGTTCGTTCCCGGCGCGACGAGATCGGGCTTGGCGCGGCCATCGTCCGTCGGGCCGCGCGACGAGAACGCCGCCATGCCATTCGGGTTATTGGCCATCGTGTCGAGCGCGAGCGGATTCGCCGAATAGCAGAAATTGACCAGCACCCACGGGAAGCCTCCGTATCCGCCGCTGCTACGCTGGCTCTCCGACGCGCCGACGGTGACAATGTTCTTGGCCGTGCCGGGAGCCAGCATCGAATCGGGGTCGATCACGCCGTTGCCCCCGGCGCACAGGAGGCCAGGGATGAGCGGAACGCCGTCGATGCCGGAGTTTCCGGCGGCGAAGAAGATCGTCATATCGGGATGATCCCACACGAACTGATCGACGCGCTGCGAGCCGTACGGGTAGCCTCCGTAAGCCGATTCGGTGTCGGTGACCGGGCCGGTGTAATCACCCCAACTGTTGGTGTGCACCCGCGCACCGTCGGCGTAGGTCTGGCTGAACAGTGGGTAGTAATCATCAGGCAGGCCGCTGATCGCGCCGAGCGCATCCGCCTCGAACGCTTGAATCACCAGACCTGCCTCCGGCGCAACACCGGCAAACGAGCCAATGTATTGATGCTGTGCCGGGTTGGCTCCCGATTGCACACCCGCTCCGGCCACCGAACCGGCGACGTGTGTCCCGTGCCCATTGCTGTCGGCGAGATCACCGGTGGGCAAGAGCACGTGCGTCGCCACAATGCGGCCTGCGAAGTCCGCGCTGATCGTCGCCGTAATGCCCGTGTCGAGGCCCGAATCGGTGACGGCGACGATCTGCCCTGCGCCAAACAGCGCACGCTGCTGCCAGGCCTGGTTGACCCGCATGATCGAACGGGCCACATCGTTGAGGAGCCGGGGCTGGCCCATCGGCTCGATCCAACGCACGGAGGGCAGGCTCGCCACCTGCAACAACTGATCGGCGGTCAACGACGCTTGACTGTCAATCTTGAGCGCGCCCAGATCGAGCGCGAGCGCATCCACGCTATCGGGCCAACCGATCACGCGCACGCGGCCCACGTCGCGCGCGCCGCTCGCCAGCATCCGCAGGAGCGCGGGCGAAAGTTTATCGGCGAGGGTGAAGGGATACCGGGCGAAAACTCCCGGCGCCTGGGCGGCGTTGTCGATCTGTTCGGGTGTGCCCCGAACGAGATAGGCAAAGTCCGGGATGTATTCCAACACGGTGATACCTGTCGCTTCGAGCGCGGCGCGATTGGTGGGCGTAATCGGGCCGCGAAACTGGATGATGGCCTGAGAATCAGACGCGGCGGCAGTGAGCGCCTGCCTCGGCACGCTCAGGTTTGCCGCCGATGCATCGAGAATCGAACGATGCAGGCGCAGTTGGGGCGTCGAAGGGAAAGGCGCGGCGCTCGCACCCACGAGCGATGAGGCAAGTACTCCCAAGACGAGCAGCAGGGTAAGTGAACGCATAGCTTCCTCCCTCAGCGCGCCAGTCGGCGCGTCGCTGGCATGCTTGATCGATCAGAAACCCGGTTTCGATGGGAAATCGGGTTCCCTCAAGTCTACACCTGCACTGCCGGAAGCCAAACGCCTATCCCGCCCACGTGAGCCCGTGAGCACGTGAGCCGTCCCGACCGACCGACAATTGGGTGCATTTCCGTTTGGGATGAATCTTACCTCACACCCAGCCCCTCTCCCGAAGTAGAAATTCGGAAGATGGGGAAGTGCTGTCCTCCCCTCTCCTGGCGAGAGCCGTTCATCGTTAGGAGAGGGGCCGGGGGTGAGGCGAAAGAGCCCCGCCCGCCGTAACCCAGCCCAGAATTGAAATGCACGCCAGGTAATTCACCCTGTTGATACTTGCAAGTTTGCGTGCTATACTTGCTATCAATCGGCGACACTTAGAGAATTCACCTATGACCAACCCCGAAGCCTCAGAGTACAGTATTGAGCGAATCATTGGAACGCT
>DATBWU010000195.1:0-2491 GCA_036514635.1 Anaerolineae bacterium
GCCGGTCACGGCCGGGAAAACAGACTTTTGGAAGGGGACGCCGGGAAGCAAGCATCCGGCGGGAACATCAACGGAGAAAATCAAGCGCCTCGTAGCTCGTAGGGCGGGTTAGCGTAGTAATCGGGCCGCAGCCGCAAATCGCGCCGAAGAAACACGCGGTGGCTGATTTGTGGCAAAGTGGAATGCGGCGCTGCGGAAGACCGATGTAGCAATGGTGCATATTGCCCGCGGGTTAGCGTGGTCCTGGGTGACGTCATCGACATTGGTGAATCGGTTTGGCGGTTTGCAGCCGCCGGGTCGATATCCCGTTTGAGAGAGTGAGCAAGACGACGTTCCCGATGCAGCGCCGCATTCCAACCTATAATGATGGAGCAAGCCATGGCACAACGCAATCGCCGCATCCCCCTCAAGCCGGGCAAATCCGCCGCCCTGACGATCACCCACCCCCACGCCGCCGGCATCGACATCGGCAGCGCTTCCCACTTTGTCGCCGTGCCGCCGGACCGGGATGACGAACCGGTGCGCGAGTTTCCCAGCTTCACGGTCGACCTCAACGCCTTGGCCGACTGGCTCACGGCCTGCGGCGTCGACACGGTCGCGATGGAATCCACCGGCGTGTACTGGATACCCTTGTTTGAGTTGCTGGAATCGCGCGGCTTTACAGTCCTGCTCGTCAACGCACGGCATGTAAAGAACGTCTCGGGCCGTAAGTCCGACGTACTGGACTGTCAGTGGCTGCAACAGCTCATGACCTACGGCCTGCTGCGTGGGGCGTTTCGTCCGGCCGAGGCGGTGTGTGTGCTGCGCGCGCTGTGGCGTCAACGCGGGATGCTGTTGCGTAGCCAAGGCCGGCACGTGCAACACATGCAAAAGGCACTCACGCAGATGAACATCCAACTCACCAACGTCATCTCCGACGTAGTAGGCGAGACCGGACAGAAGATCCTGCGCGCCATCGTTCATGGTGAGCGCGATGGTCAGATACTGGCCGCGATGAAGAACGTGCGCATCCGCGCAAGCCGGGATGAGATCGCCAAGAGCCTGCAAGGTAACTGGCGCGCCGAGCATCTGTTTGCGCTCAAGCAGGCGCTGGCCCTGTTCGACTTCATTGGCACGCAGTTGGCCGAGTGCGATCGGGAGATCGAACAACAGATGCAGCGCCTGCAAGTGCATGACGGTACACCGGCGAAGGGCAAGAAGCGGGGCCGCGCCCGCAACGCACCCAAGTTTGATCTGCGCACGCAGCTCTTTAAGATGTGCGGGGTGGACCTGACACGCATCGACGGCATCGACGTGACCACCGCGCTGGCGGTGATCTCCGAGACCGGCGCTGACATGTCACGCTTTGCCACGGCCGGGCACTTCGCCAGTTGGCTGGGTCTGTGCCCGGGCACCAAGATCACCGGCGGCAAAGTGATGAGCGGCAAGACCAAACGCGTGGCCAACCGCGCGGCCCAGGCCTTGAGATTGGCCGCCGCGGCACTGCGCAGCAGCCAATCGGCGCTGGGCGCGTACTTCCGCAGGATGTGCGCGCGCATGGACAAGCCTAAGGCAGTGACCGCGGCCGCGCACAAATTGGCGCGGCTGATCTACACGATGCTCACCAAGGGTGAGGAATACACCGATCAAGGCCAGGACTACTACGAGGAACGCTACCGCGAACGGGTGCTGCGTCACCTGGCTCAGCGTGCCGAAAAACTGGGTATGAAACTCGTCGCTACCGAACAACCGGCTTGATAACACCATGACGAGTCAATCACTTGGGGGGTGTTTCTTGAGAGGCCTGGCGCCACCATTTGGCCTGCCTATCGATATACAGAGTGCATTCCGGTACTTCAACTGTTCCGCCTGACCAAGCCTTCCGAGGGGTTCGTTGAAAGCTTCGTGACAGCAGTGCTGGTACACCATTTCGCGGTGTGCGCCAACGTTTCGATGTGCGATCAAAACCGCCTACGATCTGTTCGGACCACCCGTCTTCATACCCAATGCTTTCAGGAACATAGATAAGGTACGGATCGAAGTGAACGACTCGAAAGGTTTGGCCGCTTTCCCAATAGTAAACGCGGCCAAAGTACGCGGCGTGAGCCCATTTTTCCCATGCGCGCGGACTGTACCGCTCACTCGATAGATCAGGGTTTGGGAGGCCTACCCAAAGTACGGTAACTCCGAGGCGATGGTAGTTCTTGGTTCGGGCGACGATGTCGTTGACGCTCAAGGCACTCCGTTGGATCTCTACCGCAACGGGAGTGCCAGATATTCGGGCGTAGACGTCCGCAACCGAAGTACCAAAGTCTCTTTCGAGTTCGAGTTCCGTGACGTTTGACTCTTGGCGTAGGGCATCGAAAACGTCCAGCTTTGCGCGAAGGTGTTGCTCGGTTTCTCCGGCACCAACGGCACACGTAACGGAGGGCTTGTGAGCGAAGTGATGTATTTTTATTTGGGCCTTGTGAAGGACCACCTCTCGACGACACTGTGGACACGCGAACGGCGC
>DATBWU010000196.1:0-14207 GCA_036514635.1 Anaerolineae bacterium
TTGTCGTTGGCCAGTCGATCGTAGGCTGTCTGCGCGCGGTCGAGCGCCTGTTGGGCGCTCGTCAACTGCGAGCACTGCACTGTCTCTTTGTCGGCCAGACTGGCGTAGTCCAGCCGCGCGGCGTTATAAGCGGCCAGGGCACTGTTGTACGAGGCTTGCGCGACCGCGATGTCTCCTGGATCGGCTTCGATCGTGTTGCTGTAGGTCAGCTGTTGAATGAGATAATTCTGCTCGGCCTGCGTCACCGCCAGTTGAAGATCAGTCGTATCGAGTGTCGCCAGCACGTCGCCTTTCTTCACCTGATCGCCCGCTGTGACATTCACTTCACTGATGGTGCCCGACGCTCCGAACGACAGCTGCACTTTCGCCCTGGGAGCGATGCTCCCGCTCGACTCCACCGAATTGGAGAGTGTCGTGCGTATCACGCTGGCCGTTTGCAGGTTCGCCAGGAATTGGCTGGCCCCCGTTTGCCCGCCCGTCTGGCGGGTAGCCAGGTACACCCCTCCGATGATGACCACCGCAACCACACCCAGAATGAACCACGTTCGCTTCTTTTTCATCGTGACTCCCTCACTACCGTCCGCCTATTCGGATGCCGAACAGGTTGAAGCCCTGTTGTTGCTCCGCTGTGGTCGACGGTTCGCCGATGTACACCTGCTGACCCGGTTGTAGGTCGCCGGAGACCTCGGTCAGATCACCATCGGTGTAACCGGTGGTCACGGCCACGCGCTGCGGCTCGCCGTACGCGTCAACCACGTTCACATAGTAAGTGTTCCCATCCGATCGAATCGCCCCACCGGGCACGGCCAGCACGTCGGCGTGCGTGTCCAGGATGACGCGCACATTGGACGTCATGTCGATGCGCAGCGCCGCCTCCGTCGGATCGAGATTGACGCGGACCGCGTAATATACGACGCCCTGGTTGATCGTTCCGGCCGGGTCGATCCGGCCGACCGCGCCCGTCATCGTCACATCGGGCAACGCATCGAAGGTCACTTCGGCTTTCTGCCCGACCTGCACCTGGGCGATCTCCGTTTCGTCGACGAGCACATCGACGTGATAGCGGCTGGTATCGGCCAGCCCGATCGACGTGCCGCTGCTCGGCCCACCGACGACGGCGGTGACTTGGGTGATCACACCGCCAGACGGCGCGACGATTCGGGCTTTGTCCAGCTGCCGCTGAGCCTGCTCGAGCGACTGGCGCGCCTTATCCAACTGCGCTTTGGCGGTTGCCAGCGTTAGCTCGGATGGATTCACCAACTTGTCGAGCGCCACCTGGGCGCTCTTGATCTGCACCAGCGCCGACTTGACGCTGCTATCGTCGCCGGCGCTGTTCTGGGCCAGGTTGCAGCTGGCTATCGCCTGGTCGTATGCGGCCTTGGCTCGATCCAACTGCGCTTTTTGTGGCGAGACTTCATAGGTTCCGTACACTTGCACGTGCCAGTCGGACAGGTAGTTGTTGTACGCCGTCACGGCGTCGTCGTAGGCCCTCTTCGCGTTATCGAGATTGACGCAACTGAGCATCACTTGATCGGTGCTGTTGGCGGCATACCTCTGCTGCGCCAACTGGTAAGCCGCCGAGGCGTTGTTCAACGCCATCTGCGCCGTCGTCACTTCAGCCGGATCGGGCTGGACGGTCATGCTGTAGCTGGCCTGCTGGATCAAGTACGCTTGCTCTTGCATCGCCACTTGCCGCTCCAGATCGCTCGTGTCCAGCTCCGCCAGCACGTCGCCCTTCTTCACGTGATCGCCGGGTTGCACGTTCACCGTGGCGACGGTCCCGGCGGTCTCAAACGACAAGGTGACCGCGGATTCGGGGATGACACTGCCCGAAGACTCCACCACCGACGCCAGCGTAGCGCGCGTCACCCGGCCGAGCGTGACGTCAGCCTGCGCACTACCGTTGGCTTGCGTAGACAGCGACACGACAATGACCGCCGCCGGAACCAGCACGGCTCCCAGGATGATCAAGGTTCGTTTCTTTTTCATCGCATTGCAGCTCCTGTTTCGTTCACCGGTTTTGGACGAAGGACGAACGACAATAGACCAATATTCCGCGTTCAGTATGGCATTCAGGTGTGGAGATTCTGTGGAGAAGAGTTGAGAGAATCGTTAAGCGACGGGCAGTCTGAGCCAGAAGCGGCTGCCTTTGCCGAGTTCGCTCTCGACGCCGATCTGACCGCCCTGTGCCTCTATCAAGCGACGGGCAATCGCCAGCCCCAAGCCGGAGCCGCCGGTTTCGCGCGCGCGAGACTTGTCGCTGCGCCAGAACCGATCGAAGACGTGCGGCACATCCTCTGCGGCAATGCCTTCGCCTGTGTCTGACACGCTCACCTCGACCCAGCCCGGCGTGCTCGAAGCGATGACGCGGATCAAACCGCCCGGTGACGTGTGGCGCAGCGCGTTGCTCAACAGATTACGCAGCACCTGAGCGACCCGTTCCGCATCGGCTCGAACGGGAGGCAGATCCGAAGCAGCAGTGTCAGTCAGTGTAACCTGCTGCTCGGCGGCGGCGGCCGAAAAAGCCTCGACGGTGGAGTGCACGGCGTCGGACAGGTTCATCGGGTGGAGATCAAGCCGGAGTTGTCCGGCTTCGGCCTGCGCCAGCTCGCGCAAATCATCGACCAGATGACTGAGCAGGCGCGTCTCGTCATATAGCCGCGCGACCTCGGCCATCTCCAGCGGGAACACGCCGTCGAGCAGCCCGCTCAGGTTGCCCTGGAGGACACTCAACGGCGTGCGCAGCTCGTGGGCCGCGTCGGCCACCAGGTTGCGCCGCAATTCTTCGGCCTTTTGCAGCGAGGCGGCCATGTCGTTGAAGGCGTGGCCGACCTCCACGACCTCGGTCGTGCCGCCCGGCCGCACTCGTTGTGTCAGATCGTTCGCCGCGATGGCGCGCGCGGCGACCGCCAGCCGGTTCAGCGGCTGCGCCAGACTGCGGCTGAAGGCCACGCCCATCACGATGGCGACGCCGCCTGCGATCAGTGCCGCGAGGACGAGGTTTTGCCGGGCATTGTCGATGAAGCTTCGCTCCTCGGGCCGCAGCGATTCGACCGGGCCGGGCAGCATAGCCAGATAGCCGATCGTGTTTTGATCCGACTTCAAGTCCGCGGCGAGTTCGCGTTCGGAGGGTGACAGGAAGTCGTTGAGACGCCGGGCGTAGTTGTCGTACACGATCCGGCCGGCCGCGTCGGCTACCAGCAATTGTGGGCCGGCCCGCTCCGTGCCCGGCCCGCCGTCCGGGGCTCTAAAGATCCAACCTCGCTGCGGCACAAACTGCGTGATCGCCTGCTCGATGCCCTCCCAATTCTGGTTCACCTCGAAGTACGCCACGAGTTGTACGGCCAGGTCACTGCTTTGAAGATTGGCCTCGTTGCGCGCGATGAAATCGCGGAACTCGCGCCCGATCGCGAAGTCCGTCAGAAGCGCCACTGCGCCGATGCCGATCAGCACGACCAGCGCAAACGCCAGTGTCGTACGCACCCAGAGTCGATTCATGCCGCTGCTCTACTCGCGCAGGCTCATCCGGTAGCCCACGCCGAACACCGTGTGGATGTATATCGGGCTGGCCGGATCGGGTTCGATCTTCTTGCGCAGGTTCTTGATGTGACTGTCGAGCGTGCGCTCCATGCCTTCGTATGCGTACCCCAATCCTTTCTCGATCAACTCCAGCCGGGTGAAGGCGTGGCCCGGGTTTTCCATCAGCGCTTGCAAGATGTTGAACTCGGTCGGGGTCAACTCGACCGGCCGGCCATCGACCTGCACTTCGTGCCGATCGACATCGAGCAGCAGCGAGCCGAACTGAATGACGTGAGGCTGCGTAAAGGTGTCGCCAGCGCGCCGCAGGACGGCGCGCACGCGCGCGACCAGCTCGTTGGGGTTGAAGGGTTTGGGGATGTAGTCGTCCGCGCCGAGTTCCAGGCCGGCGATCTTATCGCTGTCTTCGACGCGGGCGGTCAGCATGACGATCGGCGTGCGGGCCAGCGCCTCGTCGCTGCGCACGACGCGCGTGATGTCCCAGCCGTCGCGGTCGGGCAACATCAGGTCGAGCACGACCAGGTCGGGCCGGTCGTGGCGGATGATGTGCAGCGCCGTCTCGCCAGTGTGAGCCGTGAGCGTGTAAAAACCGGCCTGTTCGAGATAAGCCTTCACCACCCGCACGATCTCTTTATCGTCATCCACCACCAGTATCCGCTGTCCCATGTCCGTCCCTGCTCACCGAATCAGCGTGATCAGAGAATACCACGAACTTGTGGAGATCGTGTGGAGCGTGGCAACGAATGGGGAACAAATAAACGGATGTGCCACTCGCACCCGTTTGTTCGTTTGAATCCGTTGCAGAACTCTTTTACAGGTCCTGGCGGTATACCCGATGGTTCTTATACGGCTTGCCGCCGAGGCTGATCAAATCCTGGCGCATCTGCGCGGCGGTTTCTGCAATTTGCGTCAGATCGGCGTACCGGAATTGACCCGAGTCGCGGACGGTCTTGACCATTTCTGAGTACAGCAGCGCATTGCCGCCACGCCCCTGAAACTCGGGCAGCAGGCCCGCGCCGTTGAGCGCGATCCACCGCGTGCGCCTGAACTCGAGCAGCAAGTCGACGATGTGCCACGAATACACGTTGCCGCCGCAACGCTGCAGCGCCGCCGATACGTCGGGGAAGCCGAAGAGGAAGCCCACAATGTCGTCCCCGTGCAGGATCAATTTGATGAGTTTCGGATCGGCCACCACCAGCACATTCTGCGCGACGAAGTCCACCTCGCGATCGGTGAGCGGGTAATACTCCCAGTTATTGACGAACGCTTTGTTGTACGCGCGCCCGATGTCCGTGGCGTGTTTCATGAGTTGGCGCTTGTTCGGGAAGGTATACATGCGCAGATCGCCGCGCTGCTGCACGCGCTCGGCGATGCGGTGAATCCGCTCCGGCATGTGAAAGTCGGCGCCCAGGTAGCACGAGACGAAATCGACTTCTTTGACGAATCCCTGTCCTTCGAGCAGCGCCGGATAGTAGGCAAGGTTATAGTTCATCATCGTCATCGCCGGCCGGTGCTCGAACCCCTCGACCAGCAGGCCGTAGCCGTCGAGCGGCCCAAAGCCCTTGGGGCCGACGACCCGGTTCAGCCCGCGCCGGCGTGCCCACTCGAAGAGGCGCTCGAACAAGGCGGCGGCCACTTCGTGATCGTCGATGCAATCGAACAGGTAGAACTGCGCGTTGCGCGTGTGGTGATACGCATTGTAGGGCCGATTCTCCAACGCGGCGATGCGCCCCACGACTTCGCCGCCGCGCTCGGCGACGAAGAAGTCGGCGTCGGAATGCGCGTAGAACGGGTGCTTGTCACGGTTGAGCTGAAGTTCGGCGTCGGGCTTGATCGGGGGAACCCACAGCGGGTGATGACGATAGAGCGCGAAGGGAAAGCGCAAGAAGCGGCGGCGGTCGGCCGGGTTGCGCGTGTCGATGGGCCGGACGGTGAGCATCGAGGTTATTTCCTCTGCCAGTCGTCATTGCGCCAATCCATCACCGCGCCCATCAGCCGGCCGATGATCAGCCCGGCGAAGATGAGCACGATGGCGACCAACGTCGCCCACGAGGTATTGACCAGCGCGACAAACACCAGCGCCACGATGGTTCCGATAATGCCCCCGACGAACATCCACGTCCACTTGGACTCGAAATCTTTCAGGATGCTGCCCAGCGTGAGCCGGTTTTTCTTGCCGCGCTGGCTGACCATGCCGTAGAAGGTCCGGTCTTTCTTCAAGGGGTCGCGCGCGGCGAGTTGCTGCGCGCGAATGCGCTTCAGTCGCTCGGTTTCGTCTTTCGGGCTGCTCATAGTGCCTCCGTCGGCGGGATTCTACGGTTGAACACGATGAAGGTCAAGTATGGCCACGCTGGTGATTATCCACAAGTGCTCCAGGCCCGCGTCCTCGCGGGCCGACCGCGCGGACGCGGGCGGCGAGCATTCAAGATGTGTGCAATCACCACTGGCCACGGAGAAAAACTCTGCCTCTCATCTCTATAGCCGAGTATTACTCTTGAGGAACTATGACGACCGCGAAGATGTCGAACCACGGATGTCACGGATGTCACGGACAATTACCGCAAAACATCCGTGTAATCCGTGTCATCCGTGGTCAGTCGTCTGGTTGTGGTGGGAGACCGCGCTATGCCTAGCGCTCTGTGCTGGTCTTGACAGGCCGTGCCGGATCGGTGATCCATTCGCTCCACGATCCGACGTACAGGCGCGCCTCGCCGCCGAGGCCGGCGTGCATCGTCGCCAGGATGTTGTGCGCGGCAGTGACGCCCGATCCGCAATAGAATATGGCACGCTCGGCAGGCAGGTCGCCGAGCAATGGTTGGAATCGGGCACGCAGGGCTTCGGGCGAACGGAATCGCCCATCTGGTCCGAGGTTATCCGCGTACGGTGCACAGATCGCGCCGGGGATGTGTCCGGCCACCGGATCGATCGTCTCGTTCTCGCCCCGATAGCGGTCGGCGGCGCGCGAATCGAGGACCAGATGATCCTCATGGTGCAGGCTCGATAATACCTCGGCGGTGCTGGCGGCGAGTTGAGGTTGAAGATGGGCGACAAAACTTCGCGGCGGGCGTGATTCGACGCCGCTGCACGCAGAGCGACTCTCGCCCTGCCAGGCCGGCCAGCCGCCGTCGAGCACGGCGACTGCCTCGTGGCCGAGCCAGCGCAGCAGCCACCACAATCGTGCGGCCATCGATCCGCCCGTGTCGTCATAGGCGACGACCTGCACGCCTGAAGCGATGCCCCCGTTGGACAGTGTGCGCGTGATGGCTTCAACTTCAGGCAACGGATGGCGGCCTGTCTTGCCTGGGATCACTTTGCCGGACAGGTCTGCGTCGAGGTGCGCGTAAATCGCGCCGGGGATGTGCGCCTGCTGATAGTCGCGCCGCCCGCGTTCGGTATCGGCCAGCCAGAAGCGGCAGTCGACGACGGCCCAATCGGGATCGGCGAGGTGAGCCGCAAGCGCGGCGGTTGAGATGAGAGTGGTGTAGGACATGGGTGTATTGTACAACGGATGGGTCATCAACGGACTCATAACGGACAAACGGATGGGTTATCAACGGACTCGTAACGGACAAGCGGATGGTAACGGATGGAAACGGATGCCATCCGCTTGCGCGGGTGTGGTATCCTGATCAGGGGAGGTGCACCATCCCCATACTCTAAAATGCTCGCAGACCTCGACTACGCAAGACAACTCGACGCGCAGGACGAACTCGCCCACTTCCGCGAAGAGTTCGCCATCGACGATCCTGACCTGATCTACCTCGACGGCAACTCGCTGGGACGGATGCCCAAGCGAGCGCTCGCCCGTTTGCGGGAGGTGGCCGAGGAGGAATGGGGCCGGCGGCTCATTCGTGGCTGGAACGAAGGCTGGTTCACGCTGCCGCAGCGACTCGGCGCGAAGGTTGCCCGGTTAATCGGCGCGGAGGCGAACGAGGTCATCGTCAACGATTCGACCTCGGTCAATTTCTTCAAGCTGGCGGTGGCAGCCCTGCACGCGCGGCCGGGGCGAACGAAGGTCGTGACGGACAATCTGAACTTCCCGTCGGACGTGTATCTCTTACAAGGCACACTCAAGTTGGCCGGGCCGGAGTATCGCTTGGAGATTGTCCGCTCCCCCGACGGACTGATTGTGCCAATCGACGCACTGGCCGCAGCGATCGACGAGCGGACAGCACTCGTCGCATTGTCGCACACGGCCTTCAAGAGCGGCTTCGTGTACGACATGCCGGCGGTGACGGACGTGGCGCATCGCGCCGGCGCGTTGATGCTGTGGGACTTGAGCCACTCGGTCGGTGCGATGCCGCTTACTCTGAACGAGGCGCGCGTCGATCTGGCCGTGGGTTGCACGTACAAGTATCTCAACGGCGGACCGGGAGCGCCCGCGTTCCTGTACGTCCGCCGCGATTTGCAGGAGAGCCTGGTCAGTCCGATCTGGGGTTGGTTCGGCCAGAAGCGGCAGTTCGATTTCGAGTTGACCTACACGCCCGCGCCGGGCCTCACGCGCTTCCTGGCCGGCTCGCCGACGATCCTCTCGCTCGCGGCGGTCGAGCCGGGTGTGGACTTGTTGCTGGAAGCAGGGCTGGATCGATTGCGTGTCAAGTCGATGAGGCAGACCGGCTATCTGGCCGAGTTGTGGGAGGCGCTGCTGAAGCCGCTGGGCTTCACGCTCAACTCGCCACTTGACGCCTCCCGGCGCGGCTCGCACGTGTCGATCGGCCATCCCGACGGCTTGCGCATCGAGCGCGCGCTGATCGAAGACATGCACGTGCTGCCCGACTTCCGCTACCCGGATAACATCCGCCTCGGCATCGCGCCGATCTATACGACCTTCGCCGAGATTCACGAGGCCGTCGCGCGCCTGTGCCGCGTCATGAACGAGCGGCTGTACGCCAAATACCCAATCTCCAATCCGCAATCCGCAATCCTCGATCCCTAATCCCCCAACAGCCAATCCACCGCGTTCAGCATCAGCCTGCGCTGCGCGTCGTCCGGCAACTGGTACAGCGCGAACGACGCCAGCACGACGCGCTGCAGCGTGTCGCCGGGCCTGCCCTCGCCGGCGATCAGCGCCGCGCCGCCGGGCCGGTCGCTCTGCAGCCCGCGCTTAAAGATCACGGTGAAGTTACCCTGTGATGGATCGTAGACGTCTTTTGTGATGATCAGCGCCGGCACGCCGCTTTCCGATGGCTTCAGTTGAAGCACCTCGCCCCTGTCGAAGCCTTTCGCGATGGGGTGCCGCGCATCGGCGACGACCAGATCGCTGATCGGGGCCGTGTCGCCTTCGGGGAGAGGCAATGCCTGCGAGCCGATGAACATCACGTCCCCCTGGATGCCCGTGATGGCGATCAGCGTATCGAAGTCTTCGATGTCGAATGCGTAATCGCCGGACTCGACGACGTAGGCATCATAACCCGCCACATCGGTGCCGGTGGGCAGGCCGTCCTTCTCGATCGACCACACTTTCACCGTATGCCGGCTGCCCAGGATACTCTCGATCTCGGCGGCGCTGGTGCGCGATCCCTTTTGGCCGTTGTCACGAACCAGCACGAAGATGCGACCGCTCTTCTGGCTCGCCTCGCCCGCCGAGCCTAATCCCGCTCCTTCCACCGCCTCCCCGGCCGAGCACACGGTCACGTTTTCACTCTGTGTACAGCCGGTGAAGTCGCCGCCGCTCAAGCGATCCAGTCCCTTGAGCGCCGCATCGCCGTCTTGGGCCAGGACGACGACGGCAAGGCGATTATCTTGCCGGACGGTGACGAACAGCGTCGTGCCCTCAGCCGTGACTGTGCCCAGCCCGTCGATCTCGATCTGATCTTCCGACTTCGGCTTCGCCGGCGTGGGTGTTGAGGGGAGCGCCAGTGTCGGCGGGATGGGCTGGAGCGTGCCGGTCGCCGTCGAAGTGACGAGTGCTTGTGTCGGAAGGAGAATCGGCGTAGGAGTCGTCGCGGCTCGAAGCGGCGTGGCGGTGGGCGTTGGCGTGATCGTCGCGGTTCTCGATGTGGCCGTGACGGCGACGGTCGGCGGCAGCGCGATGGGCGTGGGCGTGGCCGCGAGGGTGGCTGTCGGCGTCGGGCTTTGCTTGATGCGCACCCCTGCCGCGTCCAGGTACTCTGTCACCTGGTCGGCGTCGTCGAACGTGCCGATGAACAAGACGTTGTGATTCGGATCGGCCTCGGCGCGCAGGTTGAGCGTCAGGCCCGCGCGCTCGAAGGCGGCTTGCAGCGCGCCGGTGCGGGCGATCAGGCGCGGATCGAGGTTGCTGCCTGCGGCCTGCACCAGATCGACCGGCCCCTCGAACAGATACGGGAACTCGGCCAGCGTCCACTCGCGTGACGCGCCCGCCAGCCAGTCGGCGAGGTTGCTCAAAAAGCGATCGTTGTCGGCGACGGTGTGATACGGCGCGGTGAGCACGGTGATGTCGCCCAGCGCCAGCACGCGCCCGTCGGCGTTGAGCGCGGCGGCTGTCAGGGCCGTCTCGCCGCTGCGCACGGGCGACTTCGTGTCGCTTTCGCCCAGCACGATCGCGCGACCATTGCTGCGGAGCGAGTGCGCGGCGAAGAAGATGACGGTGTTCAAGCCGCGCGTCAGCGGCAGGTCATTCTCGAAGCGCGTGAACTTGACGTTGCGATAGTTGCCCTCGTTGTCGGCCAGGTTGTACAGGTAGTCGTCGAAGTACACGATGCCGAAGGTATTGGCGATGCTGTTCATCGCCGGGACGGCGCTCTGTGGAAACAAGGCCGGCGACATGTTGAAGATCGACGGCGGCTCTTGGGAGGGAATCGCGTGAGTGGGGTCGGCGGCGAGCAGGACGCGCCCGCCGTGCCGAACAAAGCGCGCCAGCGCGTCGCGCTCGCCCTGCGTGTAAGTCGTCGTCGGCGCGACGATCAGCCAGGCGTCGGCGCGGCGCAGCGTCGCGGTGATCTCGGACGATGGGCCGCCGAAGGTTTCGATCGTTATGCCGCGCGCCGCGAGCCGATCGCGCAGCGGGCTGAGGTCGTCGATGTCGAGATTGTTCTCGTGCGCCAGATCGATGACGGCGCGCCCGCCGGCGGGCGTGGCCTCGTCCTGGATCGTCTGGAACTCCGACGCCGCGCTCGTAATTTGATACGAGTCGACATTGGGAATGCTCGGCGGCACGTACCAACCGCGATAGAACCACAGCGACTGCGCGGCGATCGGCAACGCGACGAGCAGCAGCACCCTCAGCAGGCGGTTGCGCGATTTCACGGCGCACCTCCCAGCCGTGTATCGTATAGCAGATACACGCCGGGTGGCAGGGTGCGCCGGCCCGTCAGCGGCTCGGCCGCGCCGAACCAAGGCTCCAGGAGAAACGGCGTGCTGCCGTACAGGCGGGCGATGGCGCGGGCCTGCAAATCAACCACTTCGTAGTTGTAGACGCCCGCCCGATACGCGGCCTCGTTCAGCGCGTCGGTCAGCGTGCCCAGGTGATCGATCAGGCCCAGGTTCAGCGCATCGCGCCCGGGGTAAGCCAGCCCTTGCGCCAGGTCGGCCGTCGAGATCTTCAATCGATCGCCGCGCGCGTTGAAAACGGTGGCGACGAATTCCTGCTTGATCGAGTCGATCAGACGGATGAACTCGGTCCGGTTGCTGGCCGTCAGTTTGAACGGGCCGCTGGCGAGCAAGGCATCGGTGATGCCGACCTCCGGCGGCGCGAAGCCCCACACGCCGATGTTGCCCACCGTCGATGAGGGCTTGGCGTAGATCGGGTCGGTCGCCATCGCCAGGTAGTACGCGCCGCTGGCCGCAATGCCGTCAATCGAGCTGACCACCGGCATTCGCTTGCGCAGGTTCTGCATCTCCAGGAACAGCGTCTGCGTGGCGACGACTTCGCCGCCGGGCGAGTCGATCTGCACGACGACGGCCCGGATGCGCGGGTCGAGGCGCGTTTCTTCGATCTGCGCGAGGATGAGATTGGCGCTGCTGCTCCAGATGTCGGTCTCCAAGCGGATGAGGCCGACCACCGGCCTCGGCGCGACGACCTGCGCCAGCAGCACGCCGATCAGCAGAGGGAGGATGCCCCATGCGGTCAACACGCCCAGGCCGCGCAGGTTGTTCCGCAACGAGGGTGAGATTTGTCTACCCGTGAGCATAGGACACCTGTTAAATCGCAGAGCGGACGAAGCACAGCCAGAACCACTGCAACGCAGGGAGAGTGTAGCACAGCGTGGGTGGCCTGTCCAAATACCTGAGTGCGCCATATCACTTCGTTTTTCATCTCGTATTCTCCCAACTCTTATCTGCGTTTAACGATCAGGCGACTGGATTGGAGTAAATTGATCCTGAGCCACTTTGATTCCATGAAGTCTCATCCATGAAGGAGGTAACAGCCATGCTCAACCGTCGCTTGAGCTCATTTCGGAGTCTCGTCGTCTTGCTCACGCTGATGAGCCTGCTGGCCGCAGCCTGCGCGCCTGCCTCACAGCCCACGGCCCAATCGGGATTCGTGAGCCAGATCGCGCAGGGATTAGCGTCGATGCAGGATTGGGTGAAACGCGCTGTCACCGCTTCGCAGAGCAGCGGCGCACCGTCCAGCGACCAGCCGGGCTTGTGGAGCAATCTGGTGCGGGCTATCCAGTCCGCGGTGGCCTCGGCTAAACTGATGAAGGCGAATGCGCAAAGCGCCGCCACGCCTTCGACGCCTGAGACGGATTGGGTGAGCCGAATTGTGCAGATGATCCGGTCGATGCTCCGGGACCTGAGCCGGATCCGGGGCATGCCGCCTCGGCTGGAGGAACGTCTCGGTCGATAGCGATCTCACCCCACATCGGTCGATGTAGAGATAAGCCGCGGACCTCCGCGCCGATCTCCTCCGAAGCGGCGGGAGGTCTGCGCGCGTGTCAGAGCCTGTCTGAAAAGCCGCCGAATTAAGCACCGCGTGCGTTTCAATTCTGGGGCAAGTTGTCGAACCCGAACGAACCGGCATGGACAACCGTCAACGGATTGCCTGCGGCGAACCCCCGCGCGCCTGCCCTCGCGCGAGGGCAGGTCGGACAAGCGGATGGGAACGGACGCCATCCGCTTCTATCCGCTTGTCCGTTTCCAGTCCGTTGACGGGCTGCCCCCAACTTGAAGTGCTCCCTTAACCACCAAGCGGATCGACGGGCCGGATAGGATCGGGTACAATCAGTTCTGAAGAGCCGAAGCAACGGATGGACAACCGACATTTGCGTCTGGAGAAACAACCATGGCCGAGTACCCGTTCGAGCCGTTTCGCATCAAAGTCGTCGAGCCGATCCGCATGACGACGCGCGAGGAGCGCACGCGCCTGCTGGCCGAAGCCGGGTACAACGTCTTCCAGTTACGATCGGAAGACGTGCTGATCGACCTGTTGACCGATTCGGGCACGACGGCGATGAGCGACCGCCAGTGGGCCGGCCTGATGACCGGCGACGAGGCGTATGCCGGGGCGCGCAACTACTATCACCTGCGCGATGCCGTGCGCGACATCTTCGGGATGCCTTACTTCACGCCGACACACCAGGGCCGCGCCGCCGAGACGATCTTGATGAGCGTCCTCGTCCAGCCGGGTCACGTCGTGCCGAACAACATGCACTTCGACACGACCGAAGCCAACGTGCGCGTGCGCGGCGGCGTGCCGCTCACCCTCGCCGTCGACGAGGCGCGCGATCCGCTGTCGCATCACCCGTTCAAGGGCGACATGCACCTGCGTAAGCTGCGCGCTTGCATCGAGGAACACGGGCCGGACAACATCCCGCTGGCGATCATGACCGTCACCAACAACACCGCCGCCGGCCAGCCGGTGTCGATGCAGAACATCCGCGAGACGAAGGCGCTGCTGGCCGAATACGAGATTCGGTTCTTCCTCGACGCGGCGCGCTACGCCGAGAACGCCTGGTTCATCCAGCAGCGCGAGCCAGGCTACGCCGGCAAGCCGATCCTCGACATTGCCCGCGAGATGTTCTCGCACGCCGACGGCTTCATGATGAGCGCGAAGAAAGACGGCCTGGTCAACATCGGCGGGCTGCTCGCCATGCGCGACCAGCGCCTGTTCGAGCGCGTCAGCGTCGAGCTGGTCGTTCACGAAGGGTTCCTCACCTACGGCGGCCTGGCCGGGCGCGACCTGGAAGCGCTGGCGCGCGGGCTGTACGAGGCGCTCGACGAGCGTTACCTGGCGTATCGCATCGGGCAGGTGCAGTATCTGGGCGATCGACTGGTCGAAGCCGGTGTGCCGATCTTCGAGCCGCCGGGCGGGCACGCGGTCTATCTCGACGTGAAGCGCTTCCTGCCGCACATCCCGCCGAGCCGGTTTCCCGGCGTTGCCTTGTCGTGCGCGCTGTACGTCGATGCGGGGGTACGCGCCGTCGAGCTGGGATCGCTCGCCTTCGCCCGCACAGACCCTAATACCGGCGAAGTGAAGTATCCCGATCTCGAAACGGTGCGCCTGGCGCTGCCGCGCCGCGTCTACACGCAGAAGCACATCGACTACGTGGTGGATGCGATTGCGGCGGTGTATCAGAAGAGGCTTGAGCTTCGGGGATTGAGGTTGACGCACGAAGCGCCGTACCTGAGGCACTTCACGGCGCGATTAGAGCCGGTGGAGGAGAGGGTGACGGCTTGAGGGTATGAATCAGCGAGTCAGCGAGTCAGCGAATTGGCGAGTCAGCGAATTGGCGAGTCAGCGAATTGGC
>DATBWU010000197.1:0-21501 GCA_036514635.1 Anaerolineae bacterium
GTCGGCGGCAACGCTTCGCGCAGACTCACCGTCAGGTTGAGCGTGGCTTCGTAGTCAACGGTTTTGAATTGGCGTGTCATGCCCATAGTTTAGCACCGAGCAGACGGCCCGTCGCAAAGTTCTCTCCGACAGGCTGCTAGAAGGTCTGCTCCCGATTAGAAGCGCCAAGATACCCAGACGAGGCGAATGGCTTGTGCCATTCGCTTTTTTGTTGCTCGGCCGCCCCCGTTACTTTTCCGCTGGCGATGCGACTCAATAGGTGAAACCGAAATTCAGAGGAGAGAATAATGAAACACCATAAGCCTTCAAACGTGTGGAAGCTGCTGGCGCTGCTCATGGCGCTGGTGATCGCAACCTCGGCGTGCAGCCCGGCCGCGACTTCGAGCCAAACGACGCCGAGCACGAGCGAAACGGGGCCTCAATCCCAGACGCCCACGGCAGCGGCCTCGCTCCAGGCCGGATCACGGACCGAGATCGTCGGCGTCGTCGAGTCGATGAGCGCTGATGCCTGGGTCGTCGCCGGGCAGACGGTGAAAGTCGGCGCGCAGGCCGAGATCAAAGGCACAATTGCGGTCGGCGACATGGTCAAAGTGAGCGCCCTGGTGCAGCCCGACGGCTCGCTGGTGATGAGCGAGGTCCAGCCCAGCGACGGCAACGGCAACGCCAATGCTAACGACAATGGCAATGCCAATGACAACGGCAATGCCAACGAGAATGAAAACGAGAACGGCAACGACAACGCCAATACGAATGACGACGATCACAACGGGAACACCAACGGCAACGCCAACGAGAACGGCAACGACAACGCCAATACGAATGGCGACGATCACAACGGGAACACCAACGGCAATGCCAACGAGAACGGCAGCGACAACGCCAATACGAATGGCGACGATCACAACGGGAACACCAACGGCAATGCCAACGAGAATAACAACGACAACACGAACGATAATCAGAACGACAACAGTGGCGACACCCAGAACGGCAATGGCCCAGACAATGGCAACGGCGGCGACCAGGGTGGCGGAGGTGGCAGCGACGATCGGGGGAACGACAACGATTAACGCGCGTGCCGTGTGAGGGAGTGGCGGCCAGGCTGGGGAAACAAGTCCAGCCGGCTCCGAGGTGACCGGCACTTTCGAAGTGCCGGTCACCTGATCGCCACTTGTTCTGGGCATGAGCCTTGAGGTTTTCAGGCAGTCTTCTGCGCCCTCGGTGTCTCGGCGGTGAACTGCGTAACTCCTAACCCGGACGAGCCGGAGCCAACAAGGGAACTAACCGCCGAGAACGCAGAGAACGCTGAGCATCCCTAAAAATCTCTGCGCGCTCTGCGGTGAAACCTTTGCACGGCAAGCAACGACTTCACGGTAAGGCTGTAATGATATAATGCGTGGGCCGGACAGCGGGGAATTATCAGCCGGCATCTGGGGAATGCCATCGTGCAGGACGAAATCGAACTCCTGGCCCGCGCACGCAGACTGGATCAGGAAGCGTTGGCTGAGATACACGAGACCTACTACGCGCCGATCTTTCGCTACGTCGCCTTTCGCGTGGGCGACCGCGAGACTGCCGAAGACCTGACCAGCGAGGTGTTCACACGGCTGCTCAGCGCCCTGCGCGACAAGGCCGCGCCCCAGAACACGCTGCGCGGCTGGCTGTACGGCGTCGCGTCGCGGGTGGTGAGCGATCACCACCGCAAGCATTATCGAGCGCCGCAGGTGGAACTCGACGAGTCCATCGCCAGTCACGAGGCCGGTCCTTCCGAAGTAGTGGAAGCGGTGCTCACGCGCGAGGACTTGAAGCGGGCAATGACCGAATTGACCGAAGACCAGAAGAATGTAATAGCCCTGCGCTTCGGGTACGACATGCCGATTCAGGAAGTCGCGCGCACGCTGGGCAAGACCGAGGGGGCCGTGAAGCAATTGCAGGTGCGCGCCATCGCCGCACTGGCGCGCCGGCTATCGCCGAGAATGGCAGACTGACGTGGATGCCCAACTGGAATGGAAACTGATCGAGTGCCTGGCGGCGCTCGAAAACGGCGAATCGCTCGAGCAGATTCTGCTCCGCTATCCGGAGGAGGCCGCTCGACTGCAACCGATGCTGGCGGTGGCAGCCTCGTTGCCTGCCCTGCGCATGGAACCGTCTCAAGAAGCCCGGTTGAAATCGCGCAAAGCCTTCCTGGCACAGGCGGCCGCGTTAGAGGCCAGGCGCGGGCCGGCGCGCAGCCGCCTCTTCGCTCGACCCCTGGTGACCTTCGCCTCGATCGCGCTGGCGTTCATCCTCATCGGCGGCGGGACACTGGCCGCGTCGGCCTCGGCACTGCCCGGCGATCCACTGTACGGCGTCAAGCGCATCGTCGAAAACGTGCGGCTGTCTATCACGCCCGACGATGCGGCGCGCGCCACGCTCTCGGCCCAATTTGCACAGGAGCGCATTGACGAGATCGACGCGCTGCTGGCCGCGGGCCGCGAGGCCGAGGTTGAGTTCGGCGGCATCATCCAATCGATTCAAGCCAGCGCGTGGCTGGTGGCCAATGTCCCGGTGGACATCGACGACAACACGCGCATCGAAGGCAGCCCACAGGTGGGCCTGCGCGCACAGGTGCACGGGCGCACGCAGGACGGTATGCTGACGGCGATCTCGATCGTCGTCGAGCCGGGAGAGGAACCCGCGCCTGCACCATCGCCGACGCCGGAGCCTCAGGCGACGCCTCGACCGACACCGACGCCGAGGGCAACCGAAACCCCGGAGCCGACGCGCACACCCACACCGACGCGCACGTTCGCGCCAACACTGACACCCACGGCCTCGCCCACGCCCAGCGAGGTGGAATTTGAGGGCACGGTCGAGCGGGCCGATGCACAGTCCTGGACCATCAGCGGCGTCACGGTCGAAGTGAACGCGGCTACTGAGTTCCGTAACAGTCCCGGTGTAGGGCACCGCGTCAAGGTCAAGGCGCTCAACATCGGCGGACAGTTGATCGCCGTTAGTATTGAGCGCATCGACGCGGGCGGCGGTGAGGACGGCAATACCAACGGCAACGACAATCAGAACGACAACGGCAACACGAACGAGGACGGTAACGGGAATGGCAACGGTAACGAGAACAGCGGCGGTGATGGGAACGAGACCGGCAACGATAGCGGCGGTCACGGCGGGGACGAGAACAATAACGAGAACGGAAATGGTAATGGATAGATGACATAGAACCCCGGTTTCTCCAAGAAGCCGGGGTTCTTCATTCATTGACACTGCTATATGCTTGTGATAAAATCAACAACGCTGCGCTCTGGGGGATTGAGATCGCAGCGTCTCCATTCAAGCCCAGGGAGTTCGCATGTTGGATCAATACATTCCCATTGCGATTCTCTTTGTTGCGTCTACCGCTTTCGCGGCGTTGCTGATCATCGTCGGCGCGATCTTCGGGCCGCGCCGCCGCAACCCCCGCAAGGCCCTGCCGTATGAGTCTGGCATGATCCCCTTCGGCCAGGCGCAGCGCCGCTTCCCCGTTCACTTCTACCTGGTCGCCGTGTTGTTCATCCTGTTTGATGTCGAAATCATTTTCTTCTTCCCCTGGGCGGTGATGTTCCGCGCGCTCGGCTTGTTCGGCTTCATCGAGATGTTGATCTTTATTGCGATCCTATTGGTCGGGTACGTGTACATTTGGAAGAAGGGGGCGCTGATATGGGAGTAGAAAGCAAGCTGGGGAATCTGGGAATCCTGACGACGACGATCGAGAAGGCCGTCAACTGGGCGCGCGCCAACGCCTGCTGGCCGCTGGGCTTCGGGCTGGCGTGCTGCGCGATTGAATTCATGTCCACCCAGGCATCCCATTACGACCTGGCACGCTTCGGGATGGAGCTGGTGCGCGGCAGCCCGCGCCAGAGTGACCTGATCATCGTGTCGGGCCGGCTCACGCGCAAGATGGCTCCCGTGCTGCGCCGCCTGTACGACCAGATGCCCGAGCCGAAGTACATCATCGCCATGGGCGACTGCGCCGCGTGTGGCGGTGTGTTCAACAACTACGCCATCGTGCAGGGCGTCGACGAGATCGTGCCGGTGGATGTGTACGTGGCCGGTTGCCCGCCGCGCCCGGAAGCGCTGATCGACGGCATCCTGAAACTGCAAGAGAAGATCAGGCGCAGCCGGCCCTTGCGCGAAGCCCGGGAAGAAGCGAGCAAGGTTCATGCCTGATCCGATTGCCGATACGCTCAAAAGCCGATTCGGTGACGTGATCCGCAACGTCGTCGAGTTTCGCGCCGAGACGACGATCCACGTCCGGCCCGATGCGATCATCGAGGTGTGCACCTTCCTGCGCGACGATCCCGCCGCGTTGTACAACTTCCTGTCGGACGTTTCGGCAGTCGATGTGTGGCCGGATGAGCCGCGCTTCCAGGTGAACTACCACCTGTATTCGATGACGCACAACCGGAGGCTGCGCCTGAAGGTCAGCGTGCGCGACGGCCAGTCGATCCCCAGCGTGACCGGCGTGTGGCCGGCGGCCAACTGGTTCGAGCGCGAGACGTATGATCTGTTCGGTGTGAAGTTCGACCATCATCCCGACCTGCGCCGGCTCCTGCTGCCCGACGATTACCTGGGTCACCCCATGCGACGCGACGCCCCACTCGTCGTGGAGGAAGTCGAGTTCACGCACAACTACGGCGAGGTCGAAGCGAGCAAGCCGTACGCCAAAGAGTGATCAGCGCTCGCGGCGGATAAGTTATCCGCCACGCGCTCCACTGGATGAACAACCCGGTGGAACGATGCCGAGGAATAGCCTATGAGCACGATCGCGCCGCCGCGCTCCTCAATGACTGTGAGTTTCGACGAGTTGAAAGGACTGGTCAGCGACCGCGCGCTGGCCGGTGAGACGATGCTGCTGAACATGGGCCCACAGCACCCGTCGACGCACGGCGTGCTGCGCCTGCTGCTGGAACTCGATGGCGAGCGCGTGGTGTCGTGTGTGCCGGACATCGGCTACCTGCACACCGGCATCGAGAAGACGTGCGAAGACAAGACCTACACCAAAGTCATCCCGCTGACCGACCGCATGGACTACCTGTCGCCCATGTCGAACAACCTAGGCTACGTGATGGCGGTCGAGAAATTGATGGGCGTCGAGGTGCCGCTGCGCGCGCAGTACATCCGTGTGATTCTGTGCGAGCTGCAGCGCATCGCCAGTCACCTGGTGTGGCTCGGCTCGCACGCCATCGACCTGGCGGCGATGAGCGTGTTCCTGTACTGCTTCCGCGAACGCGAGATCATTCTCGATATTTTCGAGATGGTTTCGGGCCAACGCATGATGACCTCGTACTTCCGCATCGGCGGGCTGTGGCGCGACGTGCCGAACGGCTTCGAGGACGCGGTGCGCCAGTTTCTCAGCCTGATGCCGGCGCGCGTCGATGAGTACGAGGCGCTCCTGCGCAACAACCCGCTGTGGCATCAGCGCACGCGGGGCATCGGCGTCGTCTCCGGGCTTGACGCCATCGCGATGGGCATGACCGGTCCCAGCCTGCGCGGCAGCGGCGTGAACTGGGACATTCGCAAGGCGGAGCCATACTCGTGCTACAACCACTTCGAGTTCGACGTGCCGCTGGGCGAGAACGGCGACGTGTACGATCGCTATTGGTGCCGGATGCGGGAGTTCCGCGAGTCGTTGAAGATCGTCGATCAGGCGCTGCGGAAACTGCCCAAAGGCCCGTTCATCACCTCGGACCGCAAGGTCGCGCCGCCGCCCAAAGAAGAGCTGGCCTGGTCGATGGAGTCGCTGATCCACCATTTCAAATTGTGGACGGAAGGCTTCTCGCCGCCGCCGGGCGAGGTGTACGTCAGCGTCGAATCGCCGCGCGGCGAGTTCGGCTGCTACCTCAACAGCGATGGCTCGCCGAAGCCGCGCCGCGTCCACTTCCGCGCGCCGTCGTTTGCCAACCTGGCGGCGATGCCTGCCTTCAGCAAAAACGTGCTGGTGGCCGATATAGTGGCAATCATCGGGTCGATCGATATTGTGCTGGGCGACGTCGACCGGTAGTTGGCTGGTTCGATGGTTGGCTGGTTGGATAGTTGGTTACGGAGAGACCCGTGCTCATCGAAAAACACAAATCTGAAATCGATGCGATTCTCGCCAAGTACCCGCCGGAGCGCAAACGTTCGGCGGTTATTCCGATCCTGGACCTCGCGCAGCGTGAGTACGGCTACTGCTCCACCGAGGCGATCAAGGAAGTGGCCGGCCTCCTCGACCTCGATCCGACCGAAGTGCAGTCGGTTGTCGGTTTCTACACGCTGTTCTTCGATCACAAGGTGGGACAGCATTACATTCACGTCTGCACCGACATGCCCTGTGCGCTGCGCGGCGCGGACAAGTTCCTCGACGCAGTGTGTGCCAAACTGAAACTCGACAGGCACAAGGTCGCGCACGGCGGCGACACGACCGCCGACGGCATGTTCACCGTCGAAGCGACGATGTGCATCGCCGCGTGCGATAAAGCGCCGTGCGCCCAGGTCGATCTGGAATATGCTGAGAGCCTGACGCTGGAGAAGTTCGAGGCGATCCTGGAGGGCTTGCGCGCCGGGCAGCCGTACGAGTACACTCCGACAGGCAGTGAGCAGTAATCAGTGGGCAGTGATACAGTGGCGGCGCTGCGGCGTTTGACCGTCGCCGATTATGATGCGGTGCTGGTGCTATGGCAGCGCGCGGGATTGCCCAGCATCCGTCCCGGCGGTCGAGATAGCCCAGAGGCGTTTGCGCAGCAGTTGGAGCGCGGCCAGATCGTGCTGGGTCTGGAAGAGGCGGGCAAGTTGATCGGCTGCGTCGTCGTGACGACTGACACGCGCAAAGGCTGGATCAACCGGCTGGCTATCGATCCGGATCACCGGCGCAAGGGTTACGGTGCACAGTTGATCCGGGCGGCGGAGCAGATGTTGCGCGAGCAAGGCATCGGCGTCATCGCAGCGCTGATCGAAGATTGGAACCGGGCCTCGCTGGCGTTGTTCAAGAAAGAAGGCTACGCCGTCGGCGAGGACGTGATCTACGTGAGTAAACGAGAGTCGGACAGCGCGTAAACCGTAAAGCGTAAAACGTAATGGTTTACGTTTTACTCGTTATGGTTTGCATTCGACAGGGATTTGAGAATGGACTACTTTCTCCTTCGCCATCGCACTACCCCGGGCATCCACAAACTCTCAGCCTATGGCGACTACGCGGCGCTGCGCAAGGCCGTCACGTCGATGCAGCCGCAACAGGTCATCGACGTGGTCAAGGCGTCGAGCCTGCGCGGGCGCGGCGGCGCGGCCTTTCCCACCGGCTTGAAGTGGTCGTTTGTCCCGAAGGATCGCTTTCCGCACTACGTGTGCGTCAACGGCGACGAGAGCGAGCCGGGCACGTTCAAAGACCGCGAGTTGATGGAGTTCAATCCGCACCAGGTGATCGAGGGCGCAGCGATCGCGGCGTATGCCGTCGGCGCGACGCAGGTGTATCACTACCTGCGCGGCGAGTTCAAGAGTGTGGCGCGGCGCATGCAGGCCGCCATCGACGAAGCGTACGCCGCCGGCTTCCTGGGCCGGAACGTCTTCGGCACGAACGTCGAGATTCAGATGTCTCTCCACCTCGGCGCGGGCGCGTACATCTGCGGCGAAGAGACGGCGCTGCTCGAATCGCTGGAAGGCAAGATCGGGATGCCGCGCACGCGCCCGCCGTTCCCCGCCGTCGAAGGACTGTACGGCCAGCCGACGGTGATCAACAACACCGAGACGCTATCGAATGTGCCGTACATCGTTTTGAACGGCGCAGAGGCGTATCGCAAGCTCGGCACGGAGAAAAGCCCCGGCAAGAAAATCGCCTGCCTGAGCGGCCTGGTGCGCCGACCGGGCAACTATGAATTTGAGTTGGGCAAGATCACCTTCCGCGATCTGATCTTCGGCGAGGAGTACGGCCAGGGTCTGCTGGAACTGGATCGAACGGTGAAGGCGATTATGCCGTCCGGCGCATCCTCGACGCTGCTCACCGAAGCCGCGCTCGACGTGGTGTTGGATTACGAATCGGTGCAGCAGGCCGGGTCGATGCTGGGATCGGCGTCGGTCATCATCATGGACAACACGATCGACGTGGCCTGGGCGGCGGGCCGGGTGACGGCCTTCTTCAAACACGAGTCGTGCGGCAAGTGCACGCCGTGCCGCGAAGGCACGCACTGGATGCTGCAACAGTATCAAAAACTCGAATCGGGCAAGGCGCGGAAAGCCGACATCGATCTGCTGAACACGGTCGCCGGCCAGATGGTGGGCAAGTGCTTCTGCCCGCTGGGCGAGTTCGCCACCGGCCCGGTGCTGTCGAGCATCAAGCTGTTCCGGGCCGACTACGAGGCGAAGGTGGCAGCGGCGAAGCCTGCCCCTGCCGCGAAGCCCGCGCCCGCGAAGCAACCGGCTTAGGATGTGATGCATGAAGCGTGAGCCGTAATTCGAATGGCTGCGACGAAGCCTGTCGAGCCAACTGAAGAAAAGCAACGACCTTACTTCATCTGGAATGCCGATCTCGGCGAAGACGATGTCCGGCGCATTCTGGCCGAAGGCAGCGCCTACTCGCGTGTTCAATTGATGGGCACGATTTTGCAATACGCCCGATATAAAGACATTTGGAAGTACGTGCGTATCCAAGACGTACAGAGGTGGTTTTGGCAGATTCCGTGGCGCAGCGCTGAGATACGAGATTATTGGAAGTGGGCGCTGACATTGTGGGAGTATCCGCCTGATGAGTGTGCTGACCCCGTTGCAGCGCGATTTTCTATCTAGCTTCTTTGCGCAGCCGGCGTCGGCTCCGTTTGTTCTGACGGGTGGCACGGCGCTGGCAAGGTGTACTTCAACTCGCTGGCCGCCGACGTTGCGCGCCGCGCGAAGCCAGATATTGGGACGCGGATGAACGCGGATTAACGCTGATTGTTCTCTAAATCCGCGGCAATCTGCGTGAATCCGCGTCCAGAGCATTTGGAGTTCTTTACGGTGAAAACGGTCTTAAGGGACATCGTGATGGCCGATCGGGTGAACCTCTACATCGACGATAAACCGGTTGCCGTCCCCAAAGGCACGCTGGTGGTGGACGCGGCGAAGAAGATGGGCATCGATATTCCCGTCTTCTGTTATCACCCCAAACTCGATCCGGTGGGCATGTGCCGCATGTGCCTGGTTGAGATCGGGCGGCCCAAGATCGATCCGCAGACCAGGCAGGCCGTGATCGGCGCAGATGGTCAGCCGGAGATCGCCTGGGGTCCCAAACTGGAAACGGGCTGCACCACGCCGGTCGGCGAAGGCATGCGCGTCCGCACGCAGAGCGACAAGGTGAAGGCGGCGCAGAAAGACGTTCTCGAATTCCTGCTCACGTCGCACCCGCTCGACTGCCCGATCTGCGACAAGGGCGGCGAATGCCCGCTGCAAAACCTGACGTTGGGCTACGGCCCTGGCGTATCGCGCTTCGATTACGCCGGCAAGCAGCGTCTGGACAAGCACTTCCTACTGGGCGATCTGATCGTGCTCGACAAAGAGCGCTGCATCCAGTGCGCACGCTGCATCCGCTTCCAGGAAGAGATCGCCGACGACCACGTGATCGGGTTCAACGAGAGAGGCCGGCAACTGGAAATTGCAACGCTCAGCGAGCCGGGCTTTTACTCGAAGTTCTCCGGCAACACGACCGACATCTGCCCCGTCGGCGCGCTGACGACGACCGATTTCCGCTTCCGCGCCCGGCCGTGGGAACTGACCAACGTCCCTTCCATCTGCCCGCACTGCCCGGTGGGCTGCAATATCACGCTCGGCACGCGCCGCAGCCAGAAGCAGGGCGGGCACTGGGACATTCTGCGCGTGATGCCGCGCCAGAACGAAGCGGTCAACGAGATGTGGATGTGCGACAAGGGCCGCTTCGGGCATCACTTTGCGCGCAGCGAAGAACGCCTGATCAAGCCGCTGGTGCGCAGGGAGAGCGGCGGGCTATTCGTGGCGTCGTGGGACGAGGCGCTGGCGCTGATCGCGTCGAAGGTGAAGGCCGCCGGTTCGAGCGTCGGCGCGCTGATCGGCGATCGCCTGGCGAACGAGGACGTGTACCTCATCCGCAAGCTACTGGTCGAAGGACTGCGCTCGAAGCGCCTCAACGCCCGACCGCACATCGCCGCCCACGACATCGCCACGCGCTACGGCGTAGGATCGGGCAGCGACTTCGGCCAGATGGGTAAAGGCAGCGCATTCGTCGTCGTCGGCTGCGACGTGGAAGAGGAAGCGCCGGTCTGGTTTCTGCGCATCAAGCGCGCGGTCAAGCGCGGCGCGCAGTTGGTCGTGGCGCACAGCCGCGCGCAGAAACTCGACCGTTACACCCGGCACGCGCTACACTACAAGCCCGCGACGGAATCCTACATCGCCTTCGGCATTTTGAACGTGCTGCTGAATGAAGGCCGTGGTGAAGGCATTGAGGGACTCAAGGAACTCAAGGGGAAGGCGGAGGCATACACGCCGGAGAAAGTCGAGCGGTTGACCGGCGTGCCCGCGCAATCGATCCGAGACGCGGCGAAGATTGTGGCCGACGCGACCGATGTGGTGATCGTCTTCGGCCCGACGGCGGTGAACCCGGTGAAGATCGGCGGCGAGATATTGCCCGAAGCGTCGGCGCTGGCACAGGCGTGCGCGAACATCGCTATTGTCACCGGGCATGTCGGCAAGCCGAACAACGGCCTGCTGCCGATGTGGCCGCACAACAACACGCAGGGCACGCTCGATCTCGTCGGCGATCTGCACTTCAGCGCGGAAGCGCCGCCGGAAATTCTGTTTGTCGTCGGCACGGATCCAATTGGGGAAGGGCACGGCCTGCCCGGCTCGCAGTTCGTCGTGGTGCAGGAGTTGTTCATGACCGAGACGGCGAAGAATGCCGACGTGGTGCTGCCGGCAGTGTCGTTCGCCGAGCGCGACGGCTCGTACACGGCCGGCGACCGCCGCGTGCAGCGCTTCTATCGCGCCCTGCCGCCGATGGGCGAAGGTCGCGCCGATTGGGAGATCACCCAGGAAATCGCCTGGCGGCTGGGGCTGAAGTGGGACTATCAGACGGCGGAGGAAATCTTCGCCGAGATCGCATCGACGCAGCCGCGTTACGCGGGTCTCTCGTACGAGGCGTTCGCGAAGACCGTCGAGCAGTGGCCGCCGGTCGGCGACGAGGACCTGTACTTCGGCGGCACGGCGTATGACAATCGTGGCGGGATCGGCGCGCACAGCAAGTCGGGCGTCGAGCGGGATGGCAAGGTGAGTCTGGCGTGGATCGACGCGCCGGAGGTGCCGGCCGGCTTCGCCCCGCCGCCGCCGCGCCGCCTGTACGATCGCGGCACGCTGATCGACAAATCGATGCCGTTCCAGCCGCGCCTGCTGGATCGAGCGGACGGCCATCGCGTCGAGAAGACGCCGGTTGCGAAGGGAGTGTAGCGATGGACCCCGCCACGCAGATCATCGTCTGGATCGTCCACACAGTCGTGCTGATGTTCGCCTTGCTGACCGGCTTCGCCTACACGACGCTATTGGAGCGCAAGGTGGTGGCGCGCTTCCAGGCGCGCATGGGCCCGACGCGCGCGGGTTACATTCCACTGCCGGGCGGCGGGCGCATCTTGGGTGGCTGGCTGCAACCGCTGGCCGATGGCATCAAGTTGATCTTCAAAGAAGAGCTGATCCCGGCGGGCGCAGATCGTGTCGTGTTCATCCTGGCGCCGGTTATCACCGTGCTGCCCGCGCTGGTGCTGTTCGCGGTGGTGCCCTTCGGTCCGACGCATGCCAGCTTTTTCGGGCTGGATATTTCGTTGACGCTGGTTCCGCACCTCAACGTCGGCGTGCTGTTCGTCCTGGCGATCACGTCGATCAGTGTGTACGGCGTGGCGCTGGCCGGCTGGAGCAGCAACAACAAGTACGCGCTGCTCGGCAGCATCCGCTCCACGGCGCAAATGGTGTCGTACGAGCTGGCGCTGGGCCTGTCGGTGGTGAGCGTGGTGCTGCTGGCCGGGACGCTGGACATGAACGCCATCGTCGATGCCCAGAAGAACATCTGGTTCGTTTTCTTGCAGCCGGTCGGCGCGGTGATTTTCTTACTGACCACCTTCGCCGAAACCAACCGTGCGCCGTTCGATCTGCTGGAGGCCGAGCAAGAGTTGGTCGCCGGCTTCAACACCGAATATAGCGGCATGAAGTTCGCGCTGTTTTACATGGCCGAGTACCTGAAGTTGATCGCCGTCAGCGGCCTGGCCGTGACGTTCTTCTTCGGCGGGTATCGCGAGCCGCTGCCGCCTTTCGTCACGCAGGCGGTGCCGTGGTTGAGCGTCGACGTGGTTCCGTGGCTCGGGCCGATTTATTTCCTGTTGAAGATCATCGTGCTGCTGGTGGTCGCGGTCTGGGTGCGCGCGACGCTGCCGCGCTTCCGCTACGATCGGCTGATGGACTTCGGCTGGAAGCTGTTATTGCCGCTGGCATTGGGGAATGTGATGGTGACGGCGCTGGCAATTTTGCTGCGGAGTTGACGAAGGGCGAAAGAGGAGCAACGAAAGACGGAGGACGAAAGACGACATCGGTCATTCGTCATTGGTCATTCGTCATTGGTCATTCGTCGTTCGTCTTATCGGACATCAGGGGATAAGGGCATGATCTTCGAATTGTTCAAGGGTTTCAAGACGACGCTCAAAGAGTTTCTCACGCCGCCGGTGACGATTCAATATCCCGAGGTCAAACGGCCGGTGCGGCAGCGCTTCCGGGGCCGCCACGAGCTGCGCCGCTACTCGGATGGGCTGGAGCGCTGCATCGGCTGCGCGCTGTGCGCGGCGGCCTGCCCCGCCGACGCGATCTACGTCGAGGCAGCGGAGAACACCGACGACGAGTGCTATTCGCCCGGCGAGCGCTACGCCAAGACCTACGAGATCAACATGCTGCGCTGCATCTTCTGCGGCTATTGCGAAGATGCCTGTCCGACCGACGCCATCGTCCTGACCGGCACGTACGAGTTGAGTGCATTCGATCGCAAGGGGCTGATTTACACAAAAGACATGCTGATCGTGCCGCCGCCCGAGGGCAAGCCCGGCACACCACAACCGGTGAGCGATCCGGAAAAACGTGCGCGCTCGATCTTGCCGGAAGGGTTGGTGAGTGAACCCTGACGAAAGACACTTGACGAAGGACGAAGGCTTCGTCGTCCGTCATTTGTCCTTCGTCTTTTGTCGGAACGGGAGTCTGCGTTGGCAACCGACATCATCCTCTTCGTCATTCTGGCCGCCATCGCCATCGTGTGCGCGATAGCGATGATCATCACACGCAACGCCGTGCACTCGGCGATCTTCCTGGTGATCGTAATGGCTACGCTGGCGATCTTCTTCTTGGGCCTGAGCGGGCCATTCATCGCCATGGTGCAGATCGCGGTGTACGCCGGTGCGATCATGGTGCTGTTCCTGTTCGTGGTGATGCTGCTCGGCGCGGAGCGGGTCGGCGCGCAGACCGGGATGAAGTGGCAGGTCCCCATCGCGTTGGTGCTCGGCGTGATCCTGCTGACCGTCGCCGGACTGTTGCTCGTGCGCGCCGGGCCGACGACGGTTCCTTCGGCTGCGACTTCATCCTTCACCTCGCAGGTTCCCGGAGCCTGCGCCGACGACGTGAAGCAAGTGCAGTCCACCGGCACGGTGATCGGGACGCCGTGCCTGGTCGGCGATCAACTCTTCACCGCCTACCTCTTCCCGTTCGAGATTGTGTCGGTGCTGCTGCTGGCAGCGATGGTCGGCGCGATCGTCCTGACGCGGCGACCGGCGGAGTCGAAGACATGAGCGCGGAAGGTTTCTCCGTTTTGTATCCTTACCTGATCGGCCTGAGTGCGCTACTGTTCACGCTGGGCGCGATCGGCGTGCTGGTGCGCCGCAACGCACTGATCCTCTTCATGTCGGTCGAGTTGATGTTGAACGCGGCCAACCTGGCCTTCGTGGCATTCGCGCGAGCGCTCAATCAACTTGACGGGCAGGTGTTCGTATTCTTCGTGATGGTCGTCGCGGCGGCGGAAGTGGCGGTAGGGCTGGCGCTGATCGTTACCATTTTCAAAACGAAGAAATCGACCAACGTGGATGATATTAGCGCGTTGAAGGGATAATGAATCAACGAATCAGCGAGTCAGCGAAAGGCTGGCCGTGCCCGCTGATTCGCTGACTCGCTGATTCGCTGACTCCCTGATTCGTCTGGAGCTTTTCATGGAACAAGTCTTTAGCATCGCCTGGCTGATCATCGTCTTCCCGATCGCCGGCCTGTTGATCAACCTGGCCTTCGGGCGGCGCATGACCGAGCGCGGCCTCGGCACAGTCGCGGCGACGGCGGCGGGCGCGTCGTTCTTCGTATCGCTGCTGGTGGTGATCGCGCTGATCGGGCTGGAGCCGGAAGCGCGCCTCATCGGCAAGGAAGTGCCGCTGTGGCAGTTCTTCTCGATCGGCAACACGGCGGTCGAGTTCGGCCTGAAGCTCGACGCGCTGTCCGGCACGATGCTGATGGTGGTGACGTTCGTCGGCACGCTGATCCACATTTACGCCATCGGTTATATGCACGGCGACCCGCGCTTCCAACGCTTCTTCATCTACCTCAATCTGTTCATGGCCGCCATGCTTACGCTGGTGCTGGCGAACAACTACCTGATGATGTTCTTTGGCTGGGAAGGCGTGGGCCTGTGCTCGTTCCTGCTGATCGGCTTCTGGTTCGAGAAAGATGCCAACGGCGATGCCGCGCGCAAGGCGATGGTCGCCAATCGCATCGGCGATTACGGCGTGATGCTGGCGATGCTGGCGATGTTCGTCGGCGTGGGATCGTTGCAATACGGCGACGTGTTCCGCGCGTTCGAGGAAGGCCACGGCGCACTGGCCGGGCTGGCGACGGGGGTGACGTTGCTGTTGTTCCTGGGCGTGACGGGCAAGAGCGCGCAGATTCCGCTGTACGTGTGGCTGCCCGACGCGATGGCCGGCCCGACGCCCGTCTCGGCGCTGATCCACGCCGCGACAATGGTGACCGCCGGTGTGTATCTTATCGCGCGCTCGGAGCCGATCTTCCATCTCGTCCCGGACGTGCAGGGCTTCGTCGCGATTGTCGGCGCGGCGACGGCGCTGTTCGCGGGCACAATCGCGCTGGCGCAGTTCGACATCAAGAAGGTGCTGGCCTACTCGACCGTGTCGCAACTGGGCTTCATGGTCAGCGCGGTGGGCATGGGCGCGACGGCGGCGGGCATCTTCCACCTGGGCACGCACGCCTTCTTCAAGGCTTTGCTGTTCCTCGGCGCGGGGTCGGTGATTCATGGCGTCGAGCACGGCCACCACCACATCTCGCACTACTCCCATACTTCCACACCTAGTGAAGAGCACTTCGACCCGCAGGACATGAGGAACATGGGCGGCGTGTGGAACCGGATGCGCACCACGGCGATCGTGTATATCATCGGCGCGCTGGGGCTGGCGGGTGTGGTTCCCTTTGCCGGTTTCTGGAGTAAGGACGAAATCCTGCTTGAAGCATCAAAGTTGAATCAGGTTGCGTACATTCTGCTGCTGATCGCCGCCGGCTTCACGGCGTTCTATATCACGCGACAGGTGCTGATGGTGTTCTTCGGCCAGCCGAAGAGCGAGGCTGCCGGTCAAGCCCAAGAAAGTCCCAGGGTGATGATCGTACCACTGATCATTTTGGCTTTCTTCGTGACGACGATTGGCTTGATCAATGCGCCGGGGATCAGCCTGTTCTCGACATGGCTGGAAGGTGAGGCGCACGGCGAGTTTGACTTGAGCATCGCCGCGATCTCGACGGCGATTGCGCTCGGCGCGATTGGGCTTGGCATTCTGGTGTACCGCCCACGCCCGAAAGTGGAAGGCGCGCCCGACGATCCGCTGCGCAGACTCGGGCTGATCTTCTCGACGTTGAACGCCAAGTACAAGATCGACGAGATCTACGACTTACTCTTCATTCGCCCGTTCAAGGCGCTGGCGCGTTTCCTGGCCGACGTGATCGACGGGCGCTTCTGGCACGATTGGTTCCACGACACGGTCATCGCGCGTACGTTCAAGTGGCTGGCGAACTTCACAGCCTTCCCCATCGACAAGGGCATCGTCGATCGCTTCTTCGACGGCATCGGTCGGGCGATCGCGTGGGGCGGGCGTCAACTGCGCCGGACGCAAACGGGCTACGTGCGCAATTACGCGCTGGTCGTGCTGATGGGCGTGGTCGCCATCGTCGTGTGGTTCGCGTCGAGGATGTTGGGGCAATAGTCAAACGTGAAACGTAAAGCGTAATTACGTTTTACGCATTACGTGTTGAGGAATGATTCCATGGATCTGACCCAAGTGCCTCTGGTGACTATCATCGCCTTCTTCCCGCTGCTCGGCATCGTGGTGCTGCTGTTCACGCGCAAGGAACAGGAAGAAACGATCAAGCGCGTGGCGATGATCGCCTCGTCGATCACGTTCGTCCTGTCGCTGGGGTTGCTGTTCGGCGGGTTCGACATCACCCAAAGCGGCTTCCAGTTCGAGGAAAAGGCATCGTGGATTCCGGCGTGGAACATCACCTACCACGTCGGCGTGGACGGCATCAGCATCCTGCTGGTGCTGCTCACCACGCTGCTCATGCCCATCGCCATCCTGTCGTCGTGGACGGCGATCCACGATCGATTGAAGGAGTACATGATCTTCATGCTGCTCCTGGAAACGGCGATGCTGGGCGTGTTCGTGTCGCTCGACCTGTTCTTGTTCTACGTGTTCTGGGAATTCTCTCTGGTGCCGATGTACTTCCTGATCGGCGTCTGGGGCGGCCCGCGCCGCGTATACGCCGCGATCAAGTTCTTCCTGTACACGATGGCCGGATCGATCCTGATGCTGCTGGCGATCCTGGTGATCGGCGGCCAAGCCGGCACATTCGACCTGGTCGATCTGCTGCGCGATCACGCGTGGCTGGCAGGGCTGTCCGAGATGGCCCTGTTCATTGGGTTCGCCGCCGCGTTCGCGATCAAAGTGCCGGTGTGGCCGTTTCACTCGTGGCTGCCCGACGCGCACGTCGAAGCGCCCACCGCCGGTTCGGTCATCCTGGCAGGCATCTTGCTCAAACTCGGCACGTACGGTTTTATCCGCTTCAATTTGGCGCTGTTCCCCGAAGCCAGCCGGCAGGCCGCGCCGGTCGTCGGCGCGCTGGCGATCATCGGCATCATCTACGGCGCGATCGTCTCCTTCCCTCAGCGCGACGTGAAGAAACTCGTCGCGTACTCGTCGGTGTCGCATCTGGGCTTCGTGATGCTGGGCATCTTTGCGCTGACGCCGCAAGGCATCCAGGGTGCGATCCTGCAAATGGTGAATCACGGCCTGAGCACCGGCGCGCTGTTCTTGATCGTCGGCTTCATTTACGAGCGCAAACACACGCGCGAGTTGAGCGCGTTTGGCGGCCTGTGGAAGATCATGCCGATCTACGGCACGATCGCGCTGATCGTCGCGCTGTCGTCGATGGGCCTGCCCGGCCTGAACGGCTTCGTTGGCGAATTCACGATCCTGCTCGGCTCGACCGCATCGAAATCCTACGGCAACCCCGGCCTGTATACGGCGCTGGCGGCCATCGGCATCATCCTGGCGGCGGTGTACCTGTTGTGGATGTTCCAGCGCATGTTCATGGGCGATGTCGGCGACGAGAACAAGAAACTGCTCGACCTGAATCGCCGCGAGGTGTGGGTGATGGTCCCGCTGGTGATCTTGATCTTCGCCATCGGCCTGTTCCCCGGCCCGTTCTTCAACCTGATGTCGTCGTCGGTCGGGCGGGTGGCGGCGAGCGTCGGCGGGTTGATCGCGGGCGGGCATTGAGAGAACAGTGAACAGTGAATCAGTAATCAGTTATCACTGATCACTAACCCACTGATCACTGTTCACTGACCACTGATCACTGACCACTGGTTACTGCTCACTGACGAGATTCTTATGCCACTTACCACAACCGATTACCTCTCGATACTGCCGACGACTATCCTCGCCGTGTGGGCGATGGCTTTGATGTTGATCGATCTGGTGCTCAAGCGCAAGGCGATCATCGCGGGCCTGTCGCTGCTCGGCTTCGTCGTAGCGGGTGTTGTGACGCTGGCGTTGTGGAACCAGCGCGGCCACGGTTTCAATGACATGGTTGCGCTCGATCCCTACGCGCTATTCTTCGGGCTGGTCGGCATCGCGGCCGGCGCGCTGGCCGTGCTGCAATCGTTCAACTACCTCCGCGATCGCGGCATTGCACGCAGCGAATATTACGCCCTGTTGATGTTCAGCGTGTCCGGCATCACGCTGATGGCGAGCGCCAACAATCTGATCATCGTCTTCATCGCGCTGGAGATCGTATCGATCCCGCTGTACGTGCTGTCCGGCTTCGCCTGGCCGGGCGTGCAGTCGGAAGAAGCGGCGATGAAGTACTTCCTGCTCGGCGCGTTCTCGTCCAGCTTCCTGCTGTTTGGCATCGCGCTGATCTACGGCGCGAGCGGCACCACCGACCTGACAGTGCTGGCGCAAAACCCGATACGCTCACCGCTGCTGTTGATCGGCGCGGGCCTGCTGCTGGTCGGGCTGGGGTTCAAGGTCGCCGTCGTGCCGTTCCACATGTGGACACCGGACGTCTACGAAGGCGCGCCGACGCCGGTGACCGGCTTCATGTCGGTCGGAGCGAAGGTCGCCGGGTTCGCCGCGCTGGTGCGCGTGTTCGTCTTCGCGCTCGGCGCGCTGCAGGCCGACTGGGTGCAGATCATCGCCATCCTCGCCGCGCTGACGATGATCCTGGGCAACGTCGTGGCGATCATGCAGAACAACCTCAAGCGCATGTTGGGCTATTCCAGCATTGCGCACGCGGGCTACATTCTGATGGGCGTCGCGGCGGCGGGCGGCGAGGGGCGCGACCTCGGCGTGGCGGGCGCGATGTTCTACCTGCTGGCTTACGCCTTCACCAACCTCGGCGCGTTCGCCGTGCTGGCAATGTTGGCGAGCAAGGACGGCGAGGATCAATCGTTCAGCGCGTATCGCGGGCTGGCGCGGCGCAACCTGCCGGCTGCGGCGGCGATGACCTTCTTCATGTTGAGCCTGACCGGCATCCCGCTGACCGGCGGCTTCACCGGCAAATATTACTTGTTCTGGTCGGCGGTGCAGTCGAACCTGGTGTGGCTGGCGATCGTCGGCGTGCTGACCAGCGTGGTGTCCGCGTTCTACTATCTGCGCGTGGTGATCGAGATGTTCATGCGCGAGCCGGAGGGCGAGGTGGTCCAACCGGCTCGTTACGAGTCGCTGCGCGTCTCGCTGTGGCTGACCGCGTTGGCGACGTTGGCCCTCGGTGTGCTGCCGTCGGGCGTGCTGGCGCTGGTGCAACAGGCGACGCGATTGCTGTTGGGTGCATGAGGCATAAACGACGAAGGACAAAAGACGAACGAGCGCTCCACGATAAGTGGGGCGTTTTTGTCGTGTCGGTGAATTCTCCCCGCTGCCCGTCTCTGTCCATTCCGGCTCTCCCGACTCTGGCGGGAATTGAACCGCAAAGGACGCCAAGATTTTCTAAGGCTTTGCGCTCGCCTGCCCCGCGCGCTGTTTGCGGGTTGCGCCCGCCTGCCCCCTTTGGGGGTTGCGGTGAGGCTTTCCCCGGCCGACCCAGTAGAGCCTCCATTCCTTGAGTAGCCCTTGACGCGGTATAATCTTCCCATCTTATTCACCTGACTCAACGGAGGCGAACCGTGAAATACCGTCGACTCGGCAGTGCCGGGTTGAAAGTATCTGAATTGTCATTCGGCGGATGGGTGACGCTGGGCGAGCAGATCGACGACGATACGTCCCGCCGCTGCATCCTGGCTGCCACCGAGGCCGGCATCAACTTCTTCGACAATGCCGAAGGGTATGCAGGCGGCAAGTCAGAAATCGTGATGGGCAAGGTACTCAAGGAATTGCGCCGCGAGAGCCTGGTGATCTCCAGCAAGGTGTACTGGGGCGGCGACGGGCCGAACGATCAGAGCCTCAGTCGCAAGCACGTCTACGAAGCATGTCGCAATTCGCTCAAGCGCATGCAGCTCGATTACTTCGACCTGTACTTTTGCCATCGGCCTGACCCGGACACGCCGATCGAGGAGACTGTGCGCGCGATGGACGACCTGATCCATCAAGGGTTGATCCTCTACTGGGGTACCAGCAAGTGGAGCGCGCAACAGATCATGGAGGCGTACGCAGTCGCCCGACAGTATGGCATCACTCCGCCGCAGATGGAGCAGCCTGAATACAATATGTTCGAGCGCGAACGCGTCGAAAAAGAATACGCGCGACTGTACACACAGATCGGCCTGGGCACGACGACTTTCAGCCCGCTGGCCGCCGGCCTGCTCACCGGCAAGTACAACGATGGCATCCCGGCGGGAGCGCGTGCGTCGCTGGAAGGCTTCGATTGGCTCCGGCAGAATATCCGCGCGCCGGAAAACATCGAGAGGGTCCGGCGACTCGCGCCGATCGCCGCCGAGCTGGGCTGCACGCTGGCGCAGATGGCGATCGCCTGGTGCCTGAAGAATCCCAACGTCAGCACGGTGATCACCGGCGCTAGCCGTGTCGAGCAGGTACACGAAAACATGAAAGCGCTTGACCTGGTCGAGAAGCTCACGCCGGGTGTGATGGAGCGCATCGAGCAGGTGCTGAGCAACCAACCAACCAACTAACCAACCAGCCAACCAACCAGCCAACTAACCAACCATCAAACTAACAGACGGATAACCGGATGGAAACCAAAGCCATACCCACCTCGCTCGAAGGTGTGGTCGTCGTGGAGATTGCATTTGTTCGTGACGCGCGCGGCTTCTTCATCGAGAGTTACCACAAGCGGCAGTTCGCCCAAATCGGCATCACAGACGAGTTCGTGCAGGACAACCACTCGCGTTCGGCGCGCGGGGTGCTGCGCGGCCTGCACTATCAGGACAGGACCGCGCCGATGGCTAAGCTGGTGCGCTGCACGCGCGGCGCGATCTTCGATGTGGTTGTCGATCTGCGCGCCGGGTCGCCGACTTTCGGCAAATGGTTCGCGATCGAACTGTCGGAAGAGAATATGAAACAGCTCTTTGTGTCAGTGGGCTTTGCACACGGCTTCTACACGCTGACCGACATCGCCGACGTGCAATACAAGTGCACCGGGCTGTACGTGCCCGCCGCCGAAGGCAACATGGCCTGGAACGATCCGGACCTCGCGATCGATTGGCCGGACCGGAACCCAATCCTGTCCCGGCGCGACGGCAACGGGATGAGCCTCAAGCAATATCTGGCGAACCCTGCATTCCATTATCGGTCGTGACAAGCGCCTAGAGCGGGTTCCGATTGCATGTACGCCGGTCGTCATTGCGAGAACGCCACATCGCCGGGCGGCGATATGCCTGAAGACAGAAACTGGCGCGGCGTGTCCGCGCGGCGATGAATTCGCTGCGCTACTCCGCTGCGCCCGATGAATCGGGCTAGTCGGATTCATCCGACGCTG
>DATBWU010000198.1:0-11223 GCA_036514635.1 Anaerolineae bacterium
TCGTTCCATCAGCAAGCGCGAGCATGCCGTTACCAAGATCATAGATCTGATTCTCTTGCGTGAATGCCTTGAGGTTGCGCTTCTCATCTCCGTGACCCCCGCCGAAGAGGTTGCCGAGCAGTCCGCCGGCAGGATCGAGAATCTTCCCAGCCCCACCGAGTTGCGATGTGACGGTCCAGGGATTGAGCGCCGCGCCGGCCCCGGTGTTGAAGAAGCCCCCATCCTGAATTGGCTGCGCCTGATACGGCGTGCCAGGTGGGCCGGGCAATCCCATCGGGGTTGGCTGATAGCCGTAGACGCTCCCGAGGGCATTCAGCGCCTGATTGCCGATACCGCGCTGATTGGCGGTGAGTCCGAGCACCGTATCGAACTGGCGTCGCTGCTCGGCAATGGCTGCATCAGATGCGCCCGCTGCGGTGTTGGCGGCTTTCTTCGCGCCTTGTGAGGAAAGGACTCCGCCAGCAATAGCGGCGCCACCAACAATAACCGCGCCCCATATCTCAGCGATCGATGTTCATCGCGGTTTTCACAGCGAAGCCTCCACGTACTGCCAGCGATATCCACCGGCTTGTTTGAACTTTCCAGAGAGCGCGAACCGCAGGGATTTTCGATCAACGCCGAATTTTCGATGCGCGTCGATCTGCGTCTGAAATACTTGTCCGGTCTCGATACACCTGAACGGCCTCCCGCAGCGCGCGACGTGTGCGGCACGGATTGAGGCTGCAACGACCGCCATGTCGCGATTTCGACTTTGCTTAAGATCCGTGACGAAACGGCAATTACCCGGCGAATAGCCCCGGTCATTGTCGCGACGATCGATCTCTAGTCCGCGTCGCCATCCGTTTGCAAGCGCCCACTCTCTGAACGATCTCCAGCCACTCCATTCGGGACAAATCGCTATGCCACGCGCGTGGTAGCGATGTGCGCCTTCGTAATCTGGGCGGCAACGCTTGTGCATGTCGGCCCATGTATTGCGCAGAGCCTGCCAGTTACTGACTGCCATGATTAGGTACCGCCAACTGCGTCACGAAATGACAGACCCATACCATTCGCCCAGCTTCTGCTGTCTCAGCGATCCCATGCCGGGGCGAGCGCGCGTGAAAGCGAGGCGCGTCGAAGATCACCGCTCGGTTGAAGCATCCATGCACGAAGTCGAGCAATTCCCAGTGCTCGTCAGATCCTTCGACCATCTGCTTCTTGAGCCGGCCAAATGAGGCTTGGTCTTGCGCGAGTTCCGCAAACGAAGGCATGTGAGTCATGCCGGTCTCGCGGTGTCGGTAAAATCCCGTTCCCGTGCGCTCGCCGTGCTCCGACAGATACACAACACACGTGAAGTCGCCGGCTTCCCGGTCGCTGTGTACATAGGCGCCTTCCGTGGTCTCATTGGTCACCCGAAAGAACATGCTGTTCGGATACACCGGGCAACCCACCCGATGCGCGAGCGCGTGAAGCAACAGCGAGTGCTTGCCCCAGAAGTTCATGCCTTCGTAGACAGACGAGCCGACCTCGCCTGTATTCGGCTTCCATGTGCCGAAACCGCTGGCCAGCGCACTTGCGCGCGCCTCAGCGATGTATGGCGTGAAGTTGTCGATGATGGTGATCATTCTTCAATCGAGCGGGTAAACGATGTTGGTAAACTTCACGCCCTTCGTGCCGACGTTCGTGAACGCTCCCGCATCCAGATCCTTGTAGAGCGTGATGCCGGTATCTATGCCCACATTCACGAGGCCCACTGCGGTCACACCGTTGTTGATGATTCTCGCCATGCACGATTGGTCGTGTGCGGGCGTGATTTCGGGCGGGAGATTGTCCAGAAATGCAAGCGTCGAATCTGACGTGCCTGACAGATCCGGAATGCTCATACACACGATGCCAGCACTGACGGTGTAACGAACCGTCCCGCTGGGCGATGTTGTGCAGCCTCCGAGAATCGTCGTGAACTCGCGGGCGAAGAACAGGCCGGATAAAAACCGCATCCACTCGCGCTGATCCACCGGAACGGCTGGGAAAGTTCGGCGAATGCTCACGCCGCCCTCATGCGGTTGAAGGGCTTCGCGCCGCGCGCCTCAAGTTGCGTATCGGTCAGTACGGCGCGCACCGGATCGCTGATCGCCCCGCGATACACGCGCTGGTAGGAACTGCCCAGCTGCTGCCAGTACACTTGGTGCTGATACTCGCCCATCTTCCCGAGCTTGCGGTTCGACAATGACTCGAACGTCTTGCCGCCATCGTCTGAGACTTCCATCATGATTTCAGGGTCGGAGCCCTGCCCTGAGATGAGGCCGACGCCGGTCTCCATGACAACTTCCAGCCGCTCGTGAAAGGCCCTGAGACCCTGCGCATACACAGCCTGATAGGTCCACTCCATGCGCTGAGTCGTGCCCCAGTCGTCGTACACGAGCGGAGAGAGATAGCCGATGCGGTTGCTGGATACATCACCTACGAGTTCCAATCCGGCGAACTGGGCATGACTCCACGCAAGCCAGTAGGGATAGCCGTAGGTTTCGCGTTCATGCCATTCTTTCGCCGTGGCATCGTAAATGAACGTGCCTTCCGGGAAAGTGAGCACGTAGAAGATGTGCCCTTCCTGCGCATAGGACCAGCCCACCCCGGATGCGATGGTGACGCTACCCAACGCCTGCTCGATACCGGCCTGACTCACGCGCTCGGGCGTAGTCCCGCGCAAGGCTCGGACGGTATAATCCTGCGCAAGCCAGAACACCGTGTTGTCGAGTTTCGCGGCGGTTCGGCCGTTGAAGCAGCCCTGCTCAATGTAGCCATTGGCTGCTCGCGCGAAGGGAAACCCGGCGCCGCCGGTCAACTCCCATATTTCCGTGCTCGTCTTGCCCAGCAGAATTATCTGACGGTGATCGACCTTGATGCCCACGAGATTATCCGGCGAGCCTTCCGCTGTGGCGAAGTTGAGCGCGTTGAAGCTCGTTGCCGTTCCGACATCCGCGCCGAAGAAACGGCCGGAATCAGGCTCGACGAATAGCAGAAAGTTGTCGACAAACTCCACATCAGTGGCACCGCGCGACGTGAAATCCACATCCGTAATCTGCCCGAACGTGCTGGTGCTCGTATCGTAGTAGTAGGCGCTCGGGGAATTCACCACGACGATTGTCGTGATGTTGTTGTCGATATCGATTCGACCCGGAGCTCCAATGCTCCCGATTTCCGTGGCAGTCTTGTTGCTATCAACCCGATAGAGTTTTGAGCCCGATACCACCCATAGATAGCCCAGCGCGGCATGCATGGCCGTGATCGGCCCAGTGCCGACCGTGGTCCACGCAGCAATCCCGGGCGCGCGTACCAGCGCATAGGGCGTTTTCGCGCCTTCTGGAAGTTTCTCAGGGAAACAGTTGACGATGCGTGCGGAACTCGCGTGCGTGGACCGCAATCGATACGAGTGAAAAGGAAGCGGCAGCCCAGCCATCAACCCGACTCGATGTTGAACACTTCGCGACCTGACGGCGTCGGCACGTCAAGCTCCATCAGCACTTCTTTGGCGGTGATCTTGTCCACCACCGCCATCCCCTGCCGGTTCATCTCGGCAAGCTCTGCGGAAACCGTCGCTCCGTAAAGTGGCGCCATGAGGATCGCAAGACTCGTCCAGATGCCCATCAGCGCCCCATCCGGCACGGTCAGCACATCCGTCACGGTGCCGATGGGGATGTAGCCGAGCGCGCGTCCGTCCGCTTCCCACAGCGCCATCATCTGATTCATGCGACGGATCGCCTGCGCCTGCTGTTCCGCGCTTGGCGTCTGGCCCTCGCGGATGACGTTGAGCGATACGAGCGCATCCGTGATGATCTGGGACGCGGTTTGTGCAGTGGGCGTAGCCATGTCAGGCGGCCTTCTGCCAGAGCGATTCTGGCGCGATCAATGCGGCACGACCAAGAATCGTCACCGTGCGCCCATTGGCGTGCGCCCATTCATGCACCGCACGTGCGTAGTTGTTATCGGACTTGATGTCGTCCGCGACGATCACAGAGCAGCGTGACGCGAGCAAGTCGAAAAACTTCAGGCGGGTGCCGTACATTCTCGGCGGTCCGTCGCAGAATCCGAGCGCAAACTTATTTGGCAGCGCAAACTTATCAAGGTCGTACCAGAAGTCATTGAGAGGGGCGCAGCAAATGCCGAGATTGCCAGCAATGCTCGCTTCTTCTGCCCATGCGTGTGTTTGCGCGGCGTAATGATCGATGTGCTCAAGCGAGTACACCGTTTCGGATGTCGCCGCCGCCATCACTACACTGGAAAGGCCCGAACCGGTCTCGATGATTGGACCGCGGCACTTGCGCGCAACGCCGGTCAGAAGCGCGAGTACGCCCGCATCCACCGCATAATTGGTCCCCACATAGCGGAATAACTCGCTGTAGTCTGTTTCCGTTTCGACGCACGCCCGAATCTTCGGAATCACGTGCGCTAGCGTGGTACCTGATAGCCTGCGAAGGCTCGCTCCCAGACTGTCGCGCAACACGACCGTCGCTGTATGCCCGAGGCGCATATCACAGTCCGCGTAGAGCTTGCCGCCCATCGCGCGCCAGCGATTGCAGAAATCGATGTCACCGCCCCATCTCGTGTGCTCTGCATCTGGGTCCGGACGATCGAATACCAGATGCGTCGGGTAGATCTTGTCGAAGTACCATGGACGGATAGCCGCCATCTTCTCAAGCACGTGCCGCTTGATCTTCACGAAGCCGGTGGGCAGGCCCTCGACTTCGAGTAGTCCATCGCGTTCCGTCGCTCCCGCCATGAGCCGTACCGGCATGTTCTCCCCGCCCTCGCGGCGAAACGGATACACGCCACCAACGATATCGAGATCGCGCTGGCAGAGATGCACGAGAGTTGTCGGCTCCCAATCCACGTCTGCGTCGAGAAAAACAAGATCCGTGCAGTCGGACTCAAGGAAATCTCGAACGATTGAGTTTCGCCCGTCGTCTACGTGGCAGTTCCCCTGCAAGATCAAGTAAGCGCTCTGAATGCCGGCGGCATGCAGCGCTTCGCGACTTCGTGCGATGGAAAACGTATAGGCCGCTGAAGTAGTGCCATAAGCTGGCGTGGCAAGCAGAACCTTCTGCCCACGTGCCGGCTCGCCTTCATCGTAGAAATGATTGCTCAAATTTAAAGGGCGCGAGTTTCCCCGCGCCCCATCCTTTCTAGGTGGTTACGATAAGCCCGAGGCTTACCAGGGCAGCCATGATCCTGTTGACCTTCGCCTCGTTCAGGGTCGTGGTGGCTGTCCCCGTGTTGGGCCATGTCACACTCGGCCGCGTGATCGGAGTCGTGCCGAAAAAGCCAGCAGTTCCGCCGCTTCTATGCTGGAGCACGTCGGCTTTCACGTGAGAGGTTGCTACGCCGAAGGTTTCCTCAGTTGGCATATCGGCATCCTCACGTGGTGACAATGAGACCCAGCGAGACGAGGGCCGCCATGATGCGGTTCGCCTTGGCCTCATTGAGCGCGGTTGTCGCGGTTGCAGTGTTCGGCCAGGTAACGCTGGGCCGTGCCACAGGCGTCGCGCCGAAAAAACCAACTTTCGTGTTGTTGAACTGGACGCCATCCGAATTGCCGTCATCAACTTTCTGAATCGTCATGGTGATATCTCCTTAGCCGTCTGCGTGCAGGCGCGAAGCAAGCTGTGCCCGAAGGGTCGTGCTACCGAAGAGGATGTCGGAACGACACGGGAACTGATCGTTGTTGATGTCGTACGCACGCACGATGCGAAGACTGATGCCGTCGTATACCTCACGAGCCGCGAAGTGCACGCCCTCGGGCATGATGAGATCGGCGGTACCGAAGGCGAAAGCATCCTTGTGATACCCCATCGACGAGTTGAGCAACTCTCCGTTGCCCGCTCCGAGCTTCGAGATTGCTCCGCCGTTTGTCGGAGCGCCAGTGACGTTCTGCGTACCTCCAGTAATCGAGATGGACGGCGAAATCGCAAGCGTGGTCGCACTCGCGCCAGAGTCGGCCGTGACGACGAACTGCTGGAGTTGGCCCGTATCGACCTTCGTCTCCGGATGCACGCGGTTACAGCCGGCAATCGTGATCACGTCGCCCTTGAGGAACGTAGTCGTCCCCGTGTTCACCGTGAGCGATGCGCCGGTCTGATTCGCACCATTCACGTTATAGAGCGTGTCGCCTTTCACTGCGGTGCCGGTTGTGTGATCCAGCACGTGCGTGGACTGGAAGAAGTCGAACAGGGCTGACGTGCCCATGCGCCCTTCCCGGTACTGCTTCGCCAGCGTATCTGTTGGGTTGAACAGTCCCTTGATGTTGTCGATCAGGCCGACCTGATGGCCTGTAGACAGCAGGCAGGTCCGCTGTTCGTCTTCCGGCGCGAGGTTGTCATCCAGCTTCTGCTTGCCAAGCAGGACGGTGCGCAGCGTGGGCGCCGTCGCATCCTGATCAACGAGGTTGTAGATATCCTTGTAACGCGCTCTCCAGGTCGTCGATTCGACGTACGCCGCAACGGTTGCCATGGCTGGCGTGATGATGCGGCCGGAGAAGTCGTCGAGCGACATCGTCAATTCACTGGAGGTGAAATTGATGTCCACGCCAGCCTGATTGCTGATCGTGAAATTGACGTAGCGCTCGACGTTGTCCTGAACGCTGATCGCTCGCCCTTCGCGAATCACATACTGATTCGGCAGACGAATACGCAGCGTTTCACCAATCTTCGCGCCTTCCTGAGCGTACTGGTTGTCGTAGCCTCGATTGATCGAGCCTACAAAGCGCAGTTTCCCATGCAGAACCCGCTGGGACTCGCGGGTGACCTCATCAACAGTAAGTGTGGTATTGGCCACGTGCAGCTCCTAATCGAACTGCGCATCCCCTAACGAGCTTGGCGTTTGGACTGGATGTCCTTGGTTCGCCATGCGATCCATTCGTCAGTGGAGAGTTTCGACGGATCTACCTGTCCGCCCGCTCCACCGCCGATTGGCGTCGGCGGGGCCGGCGCAGCGGTGACTTTCGGGGGAGGAGCTGGACGCGAGAGATCGGCTTCGATGCGGCCGAGTTCTGTCAATCGCTGAGGAACCGACTTACCCGCCAGTCGCGCCACAAGCTTCGGGTCTTTCCCGATGTGAAACGCAAGCTCCGGGCCTTTCTCGGAAGACTTGATTACTTCCAAGAATTCGCCATTCATGAACGTGAGCGCCGGGTTGCTGATCACCGTCAGGTAGTCCGGGTTTTTATCCGCGAACTGCTGACTGCGAACCGCAAACTGATCGTTCATTCCACGCAGGCGCTCTTCTTCTCGCGCCTTGGCGAAAGCCTTCTCACCGGCAGCCTTGCCCTCACTCCGCGCCTGCTCGATGGCCGAGGCGACTTCTTTGGCGCTCCGTTTGTGCGTCCACGCGGAGTAAGCCTTCGTGTACGCCTTCGGATCGTCAAAGCTGTCTGCGTCGGGCTCCGGATCAGGTTGCTCCTGAACGGGCGCGGCGGCGGTTGGCTGTCGCTGTGATTCCTCGAAGCGCTGACGGAAGAACTCGCCGTACTCGCGTAGGGCCTTGTTCTGCGCTGCCAGTTCCTCGATGCGCTCCTGGGCACGTGGCCTTTCGCCGGCAGGAGTCTCGGCGGATGTGCCCTCAGTCGGTGGGGCGCCCGAAGTCACCGTTTCAGGAGTCGGGGAGACTTCTGCGGCTGGTGAGGCCGAGTCCGCTTGCGCTGGGACTGAAGCGATTTCGTTGGACATACTCTACTCAAGTGATGCACTGAACGCCAGTGCGGGCGAATACGAAAAGACCAGGGAGGAAGCCGATGGGCGGGCCTCTTAGGGTCCCTTGCGGGACTCGCGTCGAAGCTGCGGCAACCCATCGGCATCCATTGGAATGCGAAAGGCCCCGAGAGCTTTCGCCGTCAAGGCCTGAAAATCAGCCGGGGTTATGCGGGCGTCAGGCGATAGACGTATCGACGAGACGCAACGCCGGCTCGGATTCGAGCGTCAGCTCAGTGATGCCCATGCCAGTCCAGATATCCAGTTCAGCGGCGAGTTCGACGGCCTCGCGTGCCGACTTGCCCATGCGCATGGCGAGTAGCGCGAAGTCACGGCCTGAGCCGGTGGAGAAGTACGGGCTCTCGATGCGGACTTCGTGAAGCTTTCGATTGAGTAGCCACGCCGAGCCGTCTGGCCTCACGAGGATGCCGTCAAAATCGTCATCCTTTTCGAGAGTTGGCTTGTCACATTCGCCGTTCAAGTAGCGCAGGACGTGCGCGTTGTTCTCCAACGCCCCACAACTCGCGAATAGCGAACCGTCCTTGAGTCGGTGCGCCTTCGTCGTCGCGTAGCGCACGCCGCTGGAGGTGAGTTGCTTGTCGGCACACAGAGACTTCCCGTCATATGCGATGGTCGTCATATCTGCGTAATCCCTCTCTCACGAATGAGCTGGCTCGACTTCAGGAACACGGCCGCGCGTATCTCGGGCCGTATCCGCGCGTCCTGCTCGATACGCTCGCGCAGCACGTCGAATACCGTGGGGCGGGCCATGAGGCAGGACGGCAAAGGCTTCTCGCGCTGAGGCTTCATTGCCTGATTCCCTGCTCCAATGCGCTCAACCATCGCATTGAGCAGCCATGCGCTATGGGACCATCCCTCTTTCTGCTTTCGCACCCGGCGAGCGAGGCTGGTCACGCCTTGCGCTCCAGCAGTGCTGTGGCGACCTTTTCGGCAAAGGCAACGTGATGTTCCAATGCCTCTACGTGCCCCACAGACCATTCGCTGCTGCTCGGGCGAACACCGGCAGCAAGCAGAGCGTCAAGTAATTCCTGCGGTTTGTAGAGCTGCACACGAGCCTCAGTTGGCATCAGTTCGTTGCGCTCAAGGGTCTTATATGCCCCGCCCGGCAGCACCACGGTTCTGCGACCATCACTCTCGGTGTACTGAACCATCCACGACGCATCGCTGTGGATGTCGTACCAGACCCGCGTCGTCATGACGCCAGTCCCAGCACATCATCGTCCGTGATGAGCAGCACGTCCCGTGAGAACTTCGGGTCGTAGTACGCGAGCGCCGAGCGTTTGCGGAACAGCACCGTGTCGCCTTCCTTCACTGGCATGGGGCGTATGCGGCCTTTCGGCAGGCGCTTTCCCGGCCCTGCTGCGACTACCTCGCCGCGCATGTATTCGTCCTGCGGGCCGGCGAGCGCGATGATGTCGGTCGGAAGATGCGCGGTGGCGCGGACGGCGATGTGGTTGCGGAGGGGCCTTATACTCACTTGCGCCCCTTCTTCGCCGACTCGAAGCGCTTGTTGAACTCCGCGCGTTGAGCGTCCCTGTATTCGCGGGTGCCGGGGCGGACGGTGGGGGCTGCGGGCTTGGCGGCTGGTTTTGACTTCATGCGGGCTCCACGTTTTGTTTACTCGCGCTCACGGCAACCGCTACTGCTTCCGCAGCGGCACGGTAGAACTCGCGGTCATGGTCACTCATCGATTCCCACGGCGTCATCTCCGGGCCTGATCCGGATGGGTCCAGATGCTCCATGCGCTCGTAAAGAATCTTGCCCAAGCGCTCGCACTCCGCTTCGTTCACTGCTCCATCTCCATCGTGACCGGCATTCTACGCCTCGGCATGGCCAGTTCGTTCACCCCGCCTTCCTGCGCCTGCAGGTACTTCATCAGGGCCGGCCGGCCGGTACGCGGGTCAATCCCCACCTCACCAGCCAGAACCATGTTCTGCAGTTGCTGGCCGATGATGGCCGCAATCAGCTTCTGCATCTGCGCAGGACGCATCTGCATGTCCGCCATGGCCGCAGCGGTCTCGACCTGCGCCTTCTGCGCCTGAGCCTGTGAGCGCTCCGTGTCGGCCGTGAGCTTGCCCAATAGCGCCTGTTCGGTCGGATCAGGCGGCGGCGGTCCCTGCGGGAGCATGGCCTTCTCTTCCTCGGACAGCTTGTCCGGTGGGATGAGCCCGCCCTGAATGAGCGGGATGCGCAACCGGCGCTCCAATTCGTCGGCGCCATCGAAGTCCAGGTTCTTCGCGATGAGGTCGCTAGCCACTCTCTGGACCATTTCATTGCCCGTCGAGAAGCGCATGAGGTAGTCGGCGGCCTGCTGTCTCTGAGTGGTGTAGGCCGGCCCGATATCCACTGCCACATCATACCGGCCCTGCGATACATCGTGCAGCAGCGTGCCATCGGGGAGGCGCTTGTTGATCTCCTCGAAGTCTTCCTTGCCGTCCATCCCCAGAATGCGCACCGTGCGCTGGCCGTCGTACACGCTTGGAATCATGTTCACCAGAATTTCCCCGGTGTACTTCAGCGACTCCGCGTAGTTGTCGATGAACTCGAACGAGCTGACATCGCCTTCGGTGTTGCGCTGGCGGATGGCACCGGGTAACTCATTGGCCTGTGGCTCACCCAGCGACGGCCCGAACTTGCCAGTTGCGGCCTTGATGTCATCCGCAGCCTGAGCCGAGAGTGCGATGAGCGCATTCGGGATCTCCGGCATCGGCTCGCGCGTGGGCTTGCCGCCCGTGGGATGCTTCGGGTCCGCGTTGTAGTACAGAAACAGCGGGTTCTTCGCATTTGCCTCACGCCACTGGGCCTCGTAGCCCTTGATGGAGACTGGCGTCACCATGTACGGCGAGCGCGGCACCATGGCCACCGCTTCAATCTCGGCGGTTCGTGCGCCGTTATAGGCTTTCTGCGGGTCCTTGGCCTTTCGCACGAGTCCGCGGTATTTGCGCTTGCCCTCGATGTTCGACACCCTCCCGTAGCACGGCACGATGGGAATGTACTTCCACTCGTAATCGATCGGGCCTTCGACGATCCCGGTGCCACAGAGTTTCCACCAGCGGATGTACGTCGAATCCGACTCGCGCTTCTTCAGTACCCGAATTGGGGCAATGCCAGAACCAGGAGGAGGATCGGCCAGTTCCTTCTCTATCACGCGGATCGCGTCGTAGTCGATCACGCGGCCGTCATCGAGCAACGCGAGCGTCTTCTTGCGTCGCATGCGCTTGAAGTATTCGGCGACCCGTATCTCTTTATCGTTCAGCCAGTCGTGATCGTGGCTGTTCAGATTGAGGTCGGCCGGCTCCAGGTCCGGATGCTCAGCCTCGAACGCATCACGATTCGTGCGCTCGGAAATAAGCGCCCACTCGGCATCGCGCTTCAAAAAGTCCTTTGCGCTCGGATCGAAATGCACGGTGAACGGATTCTCGATACGACCGACACACAGCTCCTGATCGAAGCTGTCATCGACGTACTTCGGATACACGCGCCA
>DATBWU010000199.1:0-32276 GCA_036514635.1 Anaerolineae bacterium
TCGCCCAGCACGGATAGATCGGATAGGTCTACCTGGATCGCCCGCCAGTGCGTCGAGTAACGGCGACGCGCGCCGAGGCCATCGTACTCGTCGGCGAAGTAATCGACCGCCGTCACGTCGTGCCCGCACAGCGCCAGGCGATGGCTCAACCAGCCGTTCCACGCCCCGACATCGAGGATGCACTGATGCGCACGTTTCGACAGCAGCCGCACAACGATCTCCAGGTCGTATGCGCGCAGCCGCCATTCATTCCGCCAGGCTGCATCGCCGGCATCGAGTTGCGAGAAGGGCAATCCTTCGTATGCCGACGCATCCAGCAGACGCTTGCCCTCGCTCGCGCGAATCGCCGTTAAGCGATCCGCGAACTCGATGAGCCTGCGCTCGAACGATGTCTCTAGCAAGACCAGCACGCCATCGCGCTCGACGAAGCGATGTCGATTCAGGCAGACCAGCGCGTCCAGATCGAGCGGCTCACGACAATTCGGGCACAGCAACGGCATGTGTCTCTCGAATCGATCGACTTTGGAGCAGATACCCGGCAAACATCACCCACTGCGCCAACGCCCCGGCAATCACCGCGCCGATCATCCCGACGCGCGGCAACAACAACAGGCTTCCTGCAAAGTTGACGGCGATGCCGATCAGGTTCAGCTTCACCACCGTGAACTGCGAGCCGGACTTGTACAGCGCGTAGATGATCGGCAGATAGAAGTAGACCGGCAGCGCCAGTGCGCCACCGGCCAGCATGAACGTCAACGGCAAGTCGAAGCGATAATGGACGATCAACACGGTGTAGATCACAGCCAGACCCGGTAACAGCAACAACACGCCGAACGCGAACAACCGGGTTGCGACACTGAGGATAGCGCGATAGGTCAATCGATACAGGCTTTTCACGAACGGCGTCAGAACGAAATTGGAAATCGACTGCAAGTAGATGATGAAGGTCGTGAACACCTGATACTGCCCGACCTGATCCTTTGGGAGAAAGAAGCCGACGGTGTATAGGTCGATGCGCGATTGCAGCAGCCCGCTCAAGCCGAGCAGAAAGAAGGGAAAGGCCAGTACGAAAAAGCGCACATCGATGCGCCCGATCCACTGTAAGCGGCCTTCAGGCCCGGCGAGCGTTTGGCGGAGATAGCGGAGCTGATAAACCAGCGCCTTGCCGAGCGTCGCCAGCGCGAAGACGGCGATGAGGCCGTCCACGTCGATGCGCGCTGCGAGCAAAGCCAGCGCCGCCACCTGCACAGCCAGTCCACCCAACTCGACGAGCGTCGCGAACACGAAGTCTTTACGATACACAACCAGCACGTCGTAGGATTGATCCAGGGCGATAGCCAGTCCCCACACGGCGAGCCACAGCGCTCGCTGTGGAGGCAGTCCGATCACGGCCAGGATGCTGCCGCCTATCGCCGACAATGCAAGGCGCGAGACGAGGCTGGTCTGCCAGGCCCGGGCGATGCGCGCCGGGTTGAAACTGAATTCGCGCAGAAGGTAATCTTTGTTGCCCCAACCGATGACGTGCGTGACTAACTGGACGACGATCAACACTTGCACGAACTCGCCCCATACGGCCACCGATGCCCAGCGCACGACGAGCAAGGAGACGATCGGGTTGAGCAGCGGGACGAGGAGGTTGTTGATCGCGTTGGTCACGACGAGCAGCGTGCGGCGCTGGAATCTACTTCTGCGCATACAACCAGCCCCACGCGAGCCATCCGCCGTAAAGCCGGGGGTACCCCAGCAGCGCACTCCAACCCGGGCCATCCTGCGAGGCATAAGGCAGCGGCGCGGCTAGCAAGAAAAGCGTGGCGGCCAACCAGATTACATCGAGCCGCCGAATCGGCGCGCGGGCGATGCGCGAAGCCATCACCGTCAGCGGCAGCAGCAGCAACGTGTAATGATACTCTTCGGCGAATGGCAGCAAGATCACGCCGAGCGTCAGCATCGTCGCAAAGGCAATGTCGAAATTTGCGCGGCGCGCACGTCGGAGGGTCAACACGAGCGCGGTTCCGCTTACCGCAGCCGATAGCAATACGGCCAGCGACGGCGCATAGACAATCGGCTCGATGGGCCAGGCCGCATCGCCGGCCAGCAGATGCTGAAAGAAGTTCGGCGACGATTGAAACGCGAGAACGGGCGGCCAGGTTCGTCCCACGATGTGATCGGGCAACAATGAGAAATATTTCGCCCACCCGGCCCAGCCGGTGAGCGCCAGGCTGAGCAGCACGAAGCCAAGCCCTACGCCTATGCCAATTGCGATCTCGCGCCACCGGCCTCGCAGCGCGAGCAGAAGCCACAGCAGCCCGCCGCTGAGCTTGGTCGCCAGCGCCGTGCCGAGCGTGATTCCGGTCGCAACGGATCGCGTGCGCACGAATCCCCAGAAGGCCAGCGTCAGCAAGAACAGCAAAAAGGTGTAAGCCTGGGCCAGGTGAAAATCCTCTCGCAGCGGAGCATAGGCGAAGGTGAATGCCAGCATCCCCGCGCCGAACGTGAAATCACGAGGTCGCCCTAGTACAGTCCGGCCTAAATACCCCCACCCTGTGTCATGCTGAGCGGAGCGAAGCATCCCGCCCATAGCGCTGAGACTCTTCGCTTCGCTCAGAGTGACAACGATTGGCTCATTTAGGCCAACGCGCACTAGCGTGTTCAGAAGCAGTACCAGCGATCCGATCAGCAGAACAAGATTGACCACGAGCCAGGTCGCTCGCGCGGCCGGCATGTCGAGCCAGGCAATCGGCAGCAACAACAGCGAGGTCGTGGGCGGGTTCGCCGAGTAGACTTCGCTGCGCCGCCCATTCGTCATGGCCCGCACTTGCGCGCCGAACCAGTCGTCATCGTAGATGCGCTCGCTCCAGCGCCCTTCGACGATCAATCGGGCCGAGACGTAGTACACCGGGAAGCCGTGCGTCACATCGCTCAGCGAGGGCGCGAAGACATCGCGCCCGAAATCCAGGCCGGCTAGCAGCGCCAACGCGCCTATCAAGAGTGTTCTTACTCGGTGGGTTATGCTGCTCAACATATCCCCCTACCGGAACGCAACGTCTGGCGATGGATCGTCGGGCTAAACAGTGAGCAAGCCCGGTTGACCGGGCTTCCATGCCTTGAGCCGGGAGATCAATCTCCCGGCGACGCCGGGGAATGAAGTTCCCCGGCTGAATTCGTGGAAACCGGCTGAAGCCGGCTGGCTGTGCCCGCTCGACTAATCCGCGTCCACACATTGATCTGAACCCCACACCGCTACGCTCATCCAAACGTCACGCGGGGTACAAAGGTCTCGCGCGCCGAGTTGGGGGATACCGATATCGCTAGAACCCACTCGTCTCCGGGCGTTGGTAGGCCAGGAACTTCTGAAACGCGCGCAGCTCGATCGGGTAACGGTACAGCCGCAAATGGTAGCGCCACGCGCTCAACGCGCGCAGGAGGCTGCGCCGCATTTTCGAGAGATTGGTGTCGGTAATCGTCGGATAGTAGGCATTGATCACCCACTGAAAATCGCGAATCTTGCGGCGCACCGGGTCTTTCAGCCAGGGGACGTTGGTGCTGCGCCGCTGCGAGAACTCGCGCCACGCCGGGTTGATCCACTCGTCCAGCGTCGCCGGGAACGCAAAGCCCACGGCCTTCGCCTGCTCGTACAGCTCACCGGCCAGCGGCACGGGTGTGTACATGTACAAGATGATCTCGATGCTCGGATTGACACGCTTCAACTTGCGGATGAACTCGATCGTCTGCCGCACGTCCGATTCGGGATCGGGCGGATTGCCCAGCACGAAGGACATCTCCGGCACGATGCCGTAGTGCTTCATGCGCGCAGCGATCTCCAGCGTCTTCTCGGTGGATGCCTTGCCGCCCTTGTTCATGCGCTGAAGCGTCTCGTCCGATCCTGATTCCGCGCCGAGAAAAGCCATCTTCAAGCCGCTATCGCGCATGAGCGCCCAGGTGCGATCGGAATAGTGCATCAGCGTGTCGATGCGCGCCTCGCCCCACCAGCCGATGCCCAAATCCATGATCCGCCCGGCGAACTCCGCCGTGCGCGCTTCGTGCGTGAAGAAGTTGTTGTCGTCGAACTCGACCGAGTCTACGCCGAATTGCTCGACCAGAACCCGCACCGTGTTGGCCGCCCGCTCCGCCGATTGCGCCAGCCATCGCCCATTGACCATGTTGACGACGGCGCAAAAGTTGCAGAAGAACGGGCAGCCGTAACTGGAATGGTGCGGCAGCGTGCGGCTGCCCATGAACGTCCGGCGGACGTAGCGTGGCACGTCGATGCGGTGGTAGGGAAAATCCGGCAGGTGCTCCGGGTGCGGGATCGGCGCGAGCGGGTTGGAGACGACCTCGCCGGTGTGAGGATGTCGATACGCCAGGCCGAACAGGCCGCTCGGATCAGCGCCGCGCCGCAGCGCATCGATCAGCGATTTGAAAATCACCTCGCCGTGGCCGCGCACCACGTAATCGACGTAACCCGACTCCAGGCACACCTCGTAGTGCTGCGTCGGGAAATAGCCGCCCCACACGATCGTGAGCCGCGGGTGCATGGCTTTGATGTGCCGGCACAGCGGAACCGCGTCGCTCAACTGCGGGCCGGGCATCACCGTCACACCCAGGATGTCCGCGCCGGTCTCGCGAATCGCGCGATCGACGGCGGCGACGGTATCGCGCTCCAGGTTCCCGTCGACGATGCGGTAGTCGTGTGTGTCTTCGAGCAATGCGCCGAGCGCCAGAAGCGACATCGGCAAGATCGGCTTACGCTGCGCGCTGCTCGGTGGGTTGTAAAGAATGAGCATAGGAACGGTATCAGAGCACTATGGCGTAAGCCGATAGATCGTCACGACTTCGTTCACCACGTTGCGCTCGGCGATGATTTCAACGGCAAGCCCGTTCGCCCGAAAGGCGTTCAAGAAAGCCGGTGTTTCGCCCTGTGTCGATAAGACAACCAATGCACATCCGGTCGGCGTCAAATGGCCTCTCAATTCCGCCGCGAACCTTTCTACTACGTCAGTCGAGCGCCAGGCGCGATCGAGGGCGTCGCGCGGTGCACCGCGATAGAACGGCGGGTTGAACAGCACCACATCGAACTGCCGCCCTTGCACCGGCGCGAAGAGATCACCCTCCAACACGTCGACGCGATCCTCGACGTGATTGAGCAGCGCGTTGATGCGCGCGCAGCGCACCGCCGCCGGGTTGACATCGATCGCGACGACGTGCTTCGCCCACTGCGTGGCGAACACTGCGCCGATGCCCGACCCGGTCCCCATGTCGAGCACGGTCGAGCCGGGCGGGATCAGGCAGGAATTCAGCGAACGGGCGAGCAACTGGCTCGTATCGAACAGGCCCGGGTTGAACACCTGTGGCAACACCAGCAAAGGCCGGCCCGCCACTTCTTCCAGCGCCAGCCGGTCGTATCGATGTCGCTGAAAAAGATGGAAGCGCAGTTGAAGCCAGCGACTCCACAGGCGGCGCTTGAAGAGTAAAGCGTAATACGTGAAACGTGATGCATGTTGCGTGTTGCGGACGGTGTATGGTGTTGTCATGCGGAAGCCGTGCGCTCGAATTCGAGAATGACGTGATCGGCCAGTCGTTTCAGCACCGGCGTCGATGCGGCGCTGCGCTCGATGCGACTCAACGCGAGAAACAGGCGCGGACGCCTAGCAACGACCGGCTCCAGGTACGACGGCGGCAGGCAGACACCCAGGCCGGTCACACGCTTCAGTTCGAAGTGGGGCGTGAACGTCCGGCGAATCGACCCGATCGACGGATACCAGGTGTGAACCGTGCCGCCCCCTACCCTGGCGTCGACGCCATCGCGGCGCAGGCGACGAAACGCGACGCGCGGTTGCAGATGAAGCAGGTGCCACGCTATCTCCCACGCGCACCACCGGTTGATCAACACCAGGACGAGGCCGCCGCCGGGCGGCACCCACTCGGCGAGCGCGTGCGCGATTGGGTGCAGGTCGCCGACGCAATTGAGTGCGCCGAAGTTGGAGAAGGCAGCCCTCACCCCCGGCCCCTCTCCCAATACTCTGGAGAGGGGAGCGGCGGCATCGAGCAATTGGGTTTCAACCCGGTCAGCCACGCCGGCACGTTGGGCTTTCTGCCGCGTCACGTCGAGCATCGCTTGCGAAACATCCGTGGCGAGGACGTGCGCGCCCTGTCGAGCCAGCCACACCGCATCTTCGCCCGTGCCGCAACCAATCTCCAACACGCGCGAGCCGGGTCGAATGTGCCGGGCCAGTCGCATCCATACCGCTTCACGCAAGATGCGAGCCAGCCTCGTATCGGTGAAGTCGCGGTCGTATTGGGTTGCGATCCGATCGAAGGCGGATTCGGTCATGGATGGTTGCGCGTTGCGTGACGCGGCTTCAATCATAGAGCGTAGTGAGGTGACCGGCACTTGAAACCCGGCTCTTGACGGTGGTTTCACATCAAAGTGCCGGTCACCTTCCATGATTGGTTTCACGCCTCACGTTCTCGCGCTGTTAACATCATGCCGACTCTGCCGATCGCCACGTTGGTTGCCGCCTTCACCATGCGCGCTGCATTCGCACCGTTCGCCCGCTCGCGGTGCAGCGCAACCGCATTCACCATCCACCGCGTCGCGAACGAGTAGAAGCGCAGCGAATGGCGGCCCTTCACGCTCAACTGCCGGTCGGTGCGATGCTCCCAATCGGCGCGAGCCAGCACCCGATCCTTCACTTTGTCGTAATACGCCGTGCCTTTGATCGGGTAGGCCACCGTAGTGAGAAATACATCCGGCGCGGACTTCCTCAGATGATCGACCGTGGCTTCCAGGTCGGGCGTCTCTTCGCCTTCGTAACCGAGCATGATGAACATGCCGGTCTGGATGCCGCGCCGCCTGAGCGCGTGCGTCATCGCCTGCACCTGCTCGACCGTGACCTCGCGGCGCATCGCGTCGAGGATGTTCTGCGACCCCGACTCGGAGCCGATCCACAGCCGGTAGCAGCCCATCTCGACCAGCCGATCGATCACCTGCTCGTTCAGCCGATCGGCGCGCGAGATGCACTCGAACGGGATGCGAATGCCGCGCCGCTTCAACTCATCCGCGTAGGCGAAGAACCACGAATGCTTGATCGTGAACACATCGTCGGCGTACCACAACTGATCCGGCTTGTAGCGCGCCAGCAGATACTCGACCTCGTCGGCGACGCGCTGCGGCGAGCGGCGACGGTGCGTGTGGCCGTACACGGCGTGGCTGCACCACTCGCAATGATACGGGCAGCCGCGCGCACAGATCAGCGACGCCGATCCCATGCCGTGATGCGTGCGCCACGTTTCGACGTACCGGCTGATGTCGATCGCGTCGCGGTCGGGATCGGGCAGCGAGTCCAGATCGGCAATGTAGGGTCGAGGCGACGTGCGGCTGATCGAGCCGTCCTCACGCCGATAGGCAATACCGAGAACGCCGTCCAGTCGGTGCGGGCCGTCTTGGACAAGGCGAGGCAGTAATTCTTCGAGCGTCGCTTCACCCTCGCCGACGACGATGACATCTGCACCGCGATCGAGATATTCTTCGACGTAATTGGCCGGCTCCGGCCCGCCCAGGATCACCGCCACGCCGTGGCGCTTGCACGCCGCAATCATCTTCAGCACGCTGAACTTCGTCATCAGGTTCGTGTACAGCCCGACGACCGGCGGTCGCTCGCGCGCCAGGTACGCTTCGAACTCGGCCAGCGTGCTGAACGTAGTATCGAACACACCGACGCTGTAACCCGCGCGCTTGAGGTACGCCGAAAGGTACAGAATCCCCAGCGGGGGATACGGCTTCATGATCGTCCGTTCGTGTGGATCGTCGTTCAAGAAGTAGCCATGCGTGAGAAGAATGTCCATCGCTTGCTCCCCACCGCTCGCGATCAGTCCAGGGCCATCTCCGGCAAATTCCAGTACAGGAAGGCCCGAAGCCCGCGCAAGTTGATCTCCCAGTCGAGGGTCTCGTGCGTAGACAACTCGACCTCGACCGCCGTGATACCCTGGTGCGTCAACCAATCGATGGAATTGCCGGTCGTGATTTGGCCCGGAATCCCTTCCGGCGCATATCGATAGCCCGTCTGTTGAGCAAGCCATTTAGCCAAGGCAACGGTCTGTGATGCCTCAGCGCCTGCGCCGGAGTAAACTTCGCCCGCCGCACTGTGATAGAAAACGGTCGCGTCGATCTGGCGATCCAATATGAACTCTCGCAGCGCAGTCGTTTCGGGTTCCGAGAAAGGATGCGCGCCCGCAAAGACAGGCCATGTGCCATGCGTGGCCGTCATCTGCCATTGATAATCCCAGTTGCGATTGAGATCGACGCGGTTCGCGTTCATACGCCCGTGCACGCGATCCGTGCCGGCCGCCGCGCCGTCCGGATTGGCGAGTGGAACCACGTACAGCGTCAATTCGGGCGGTATCTGATCGCGCCTCGAGGCGAAATACTCCAGCGTCTTCGACATGAGCGCCGTCGTGTTCCACTCATAACCGCCGTGAATGCCGCCGACGAGCGCGCGCGCCACAGGCCCGTCGCCAAGCCGATAGGCGACGAGCGGCCGGCCTTCAACCGACCATCCGTAAACGATCCTCCGTTCGATCGCAGCGTCCATCGTTCGGGGCGGCCCCTTCTCCCGAACCAAATCCGGCGCTGACCCTGATCGATTGACGGAGGCGCGCCCCTCAAGCGGATCGTCCGGCACGTGTGCGCCATCGAGCACGCGAAGCGATTCATGCCCAGGCGGCAACGAGGCCACGGCCGGAACGCAAGACGCGCCGATACCACCGATCACCCACGCCAGAACCGCAAGAAAGACCCTAATCGTCATTCTGGGGCGCATCTGTTTGCGCCGAAGAATCTCGGCCTGCTGTGCGAGATGCTTCGCTGCGCTCAGCATGACGGTATCCGGCTTATTTTGTTAATCTTCATAACCCGGCGACGCCGCTCGATCCGGTTGAGCTGCAGCCGGTTGATCTTCCACCCCACCCAGTGATACGGGATCGACGCCAGCAGCCGCAGGTGGTGTAAGCGCCAGCGCGGCGCATCGTGTTTGATCTTCAGCCACGCGCGCCGCATACGAAACTCGCGATGGACGACGCGATGCAATGTTCGGTAAAACGCCTGCGGAAACGGGCCTTGATACAGCATCGCCAGGTCGTCGCTGTCGACCCAATTCTGCTTTTCGCCCATTTGCGACCTGACCCGCTCGTAGAACTTCGTGCCCGGCAGCGGATACGACACCGAGATGCCGATGTCGTCCGGCAGCGTCTCGCGCACCATCTTCAGCGTCAGCTCGACGTCGGCGCGCGTCTCGCCCGGGTAACCGAACTGCAAGAAGAATGCGACCTTGATACCGGACTCGCCTAACAGGCGGCGCGCTTCGTAGATTTGAGGGATCGTCGTGCCTTTGTCCATCGCGTCGAGAACGATCTGCGATCCCGACTCTGCGCCCATCCACACGATCTGGCAGCCGGCCGCTTTCAATCCTTCGACGACGGAGGGCTTCACCAGATCGGCGCGCAGGAGACACTTGAACGGAATGGCCGCGTCTTGCTCTTTCACCAGTTTGCCCAAGCGCTCGATCCAGCCCGGCTTGAGGCCGAAAATGTCGTCGGCGAACCAGACGTGATCGGGATGATAGGTCTCCTTCAGCCATTTCATCTCGGCGACGACGTTCTCCGGCGAGCGGGAATTGTAGCGCTGTCCCCAGATCGGCTTGGCGCACCAGTTGCAGTGATACGGGCAGCCGCGCGTGGTGACCATGTTCATCGAGTAGTAACCATGCCGCTCGCGCCAGACCTTCCGGTAGCGCGGCACATCGACCAGGTCCCACGCCGGGAAGGGCAGCTCGTCGAGCCGGGTCATGTCGGGGCGGCGCGGATTCATCCTGATTGCGGATTGTGGATTGTGGATTTCGGAGTCCGCATTCCGCGATCCGAAATCCGCAATCCGATAGGCGAGGCCCAAGATGCTCTCCAGCGGCGTATTGGTCTTCCCGGACAGCCGATCCATCAACTCGCCGAGTGTCTCCTCACCCTCACCGAGCAACACGTAGTCCGCGCTGCGCGCGAAGTACATCGGCGAATGATCGGTTGCATCCGCACCGCACAGGATCACCGTGCAGCCGCGCGCCTTCGCCATGTCGATCATCGTGAAGGCAGCCTGGCGCATTCGCAACAAGCACATCTTGCTCAGGTAATTGAAGTTGTCCTCAAAGAGGATGGCGTAGCGCGGTCTATGCCGGTCGAGCGCGCCGGCCCACTCCTGCTCCGACCCGGCCAGCATCGCGTCGAACAAGGCTACGTCCCAGCCGCGCACGCGCAAATACGCTGCCGCGTACAGCGTGCCGAGCGGTGGATAAGGCTGCATCGCCGCGTACAGTTTCGGGTCGAAGCGCAGGTAATAGGATTGACCGAATAGAACTTCCGCCACTGTCACCCCTCTGACATTTCAACCACAGATGGCACAGATGGCACGGAAAAATCCACATCCGTGAAATCCGTGCCATCCGTGGTCAACACATCCTGAAACTGCGCCAACCGCTCCACATACAACCGCTTCACCGGCGGGCCGTAATCGTTGAAGTGTCCCTTGACGTGATCGCGGTCGAGGATCGCGTTGGACTCCGGCGTGATCATCGAGGCGAACTTGCGTTGCTTACGATGCATCTCCCATCGCTCAAGCGCGTCGCCGATTCGTCCACCCAGCAGCCACTCGCCGATGCGCTTTAGCGCACGTGCGATCGGCCCGATGCGAATCTCGCGTCCCACGCGCAGCGGCGTGCACGCATTCGGCAGATACTCGTACACCCAGGCATTGGCCCGGCGCATCCGATCGTACACGTCCAGGCCATACAGCGGCACCATCTGTGCAAACTCGTGCGCGGTGAACAGGTTGCGCGTCTCGAGAGCCAACGCATTTTCGGTGACGATGTAGTTCGGGCACAGCGTATCGCCGAAAAGCTTACCCACGTACACCAGCGCAATCGCGAACGCGCGCACTGACCACGCCCGTCCATTGGCCGCGACGATCATCACATCGATGTCGTCACCATCGGCAGAGTTGTCCATCGCCAGCGCACCGGTGACGCCGACCAGCCGCACGAACGGCGTCGCGGCGAGGAGTCGCGCGAAGCGTTGAGCGCGGCTCCACAAGCGGGCCGAGGGCGCACGCCGGGCGCGGCGCCGATCGACCAGTGCTTCGCGATGGCGCGCGACCACGTACCCATCGATCTGCCTCAAACAGTCGTTCAAATGGCACGGCGCGTCGAGGCACGCGGCGATGGTCGCGGCATCCGTCTTCAAGCCGATGAGATAATGCCGGATCTCGGCGCGGGTCAGCGGGTAATCGAAGAGGTCGGAATAGAGCACAGTCTCGAGGACTGCGGCTTCGACCTCGCGACGATTGAAATCCCCAGGTGTCAAAAGGCCCCCTTGGCAGGCCGGCCGTGTCCGGCGCGTTGTGTGTCAGTCGTTCCGGGTTCTTTCAGTCGAATCGTGGAATGATACGAACACCGCGCACGCCCGGATTGCGGTTTGGCGAACCTCGCCCCACATGTTAAGATGAATCTATGTGGAAGACGCTGTCCCCTCGGCAGCGGCGTGTGTTGATCGGACTGGGCTTGACGAATGCGATCCTGCTGGTGACGATCGGCGCGCTGGCCCTCGCGCCCGCGTCCGAGGCTTCCCCCATCGCGACGCCGCATCTACCCGACACGACCATCGCCTGCCGGACGACCGCCGCGCAAGCATTAGCCGATCATCGCGTCGCGGGCACGGTCGCCCTCCGCGCCGATGGATCGATCGACTTCACGTTGAGCGGCGACGATCCCGCCGATGCCTGGGACGCCTTCGCCGCGTCAGCCGAACTGCCCGCGCAAGGCTGCGGCCCCTACGATCCGATCCGCGTCGACGTGGCCGACCCCTCGCTCACGCCCGGCTTGCGGTTGATCGTCGAGGCGCGCTGGATCGACGTGCAGGCTTGGGCGCAGGGTCGCATCGATGACGAGACCCTCAGCCAGCGCACGGCCCGATCGACCTACACGCAGCCTGGCTCGATCCCCCACTGAGAGACTGCCTTAAAACTCACCACCAAGACACCGAGTCACAAAGAAAGCCTTGAGATTCTTGGTGTCTTGGTGACTTGGTGGTTAATCATCATGGCTTTTCAGGCAGGCTCTAAAGCCGGAAGTGTCGCAATCAGGAATTACGGATCGCTGCAATCGCGCGTGAAGCCGCAGTTGCGACAGACGATCCTACAGTTGCGCTCGTCGGTCGGGCCGCCGCACACCCAGCAGACGCTATCGTCGTTGTCTTGAGATGCCGGTTCGGGCGGCTGGGACTGGGGATCATCCATATCGCAGATCGTAACACAAGTCGAAACGGAAAGACAACTGGTGATTATCCACAAGTGCTCCAGGCCCGCGCCCTCGTCGAAGATGCCCGTAGCGCAGCGAAGGGTACGGGCCGACCCCGCGGAGCGGGGCGCAACCCCCGCGTGCTTTGCACACGAGGGCGGGTCAGCCGCGCGGACGCGGTCGGCGAGCATTCAAGATGTGTGCAATCACCAGAAAGACAACCCTCACCTGCGCGTGCATTTGCCCCCGGCGATTTAATCGTTATACAATCGCGCGGTAGTCTCCCTCTACCCTGTTGGTTCCACCGCGGAGCACACAGAGGCCGCAGAGTTTCCAAAGCGGCTCGGCGTGCTTTGCGCTCTCGGCGGTGAAAAACAACGTCAGACGGCCTACCCACATCGGGAAGAGGAACGGTCAATCGCAAGCGGGGAGGTGGAAATGATTTTCTCGCGTCAGCGACTGGAGCAGATCGAGAATGAAACGCTCGCGCCCTACGGCATGCGCAGCCGCAATACGCGCGGGCGCATCTATCCCGAAGAAGAACATCCATACCGCACCGCGTATCAGCGCGACCGCGACCGCATCGTCCACACCACCGCTTTCCGCCGACTGGAATACAAGACTCAAGTGTTCGTCGTCACCGAGGGCGACTATTATCGCACGCGGCTGACACACACGCTGGAGGTCGCGCAGATCGGGCGAACGATTGCCCGCGCGCTTGGCGCGAACGAAGACCTGACCGAGGCCATCTGCCTGGTGCACGACATCGGTCACCCGCCCTTCGGCCATTCCGGCGAGCAGGCGCTGCAGCAGCTCATGCGCGATCAGGGCGGGTTCGATCATAACCGGCAGGCCCTGCGCATCGTCGAAGAGATGGAACAACGCTATCCCGACTGGCCGGGTCTCAACCTCACTTACGAAGTGCGCGAAGGCATCGTCAAGCACGAGACCGAATATGACATGGCCTCCGCCGACAAGTTCGAGCCGGATAAACGCGGCCTGCTGGAGGCGCAAATCGCCAACGCTGCCGACGAAATCGCCTACAACGCGCACGACCTCGACGACGGCCTGCGCGCCGGGCTGTTCTTGCCGAACGATCTCGACGGCCTCCCGCTGTGGGAGACGGTCAAAAACAGCACCGGCTGGAACGGCAAAGACTTCGACGACATGTGGCGACACCGGCTGATCCGCCGCCTGATCGGCCTGGAAGTAACCGATGTGGTGACGACCACCTCGAAACGCCTGCAAGCCGGCGGCGTGAACTCGGTGGACGACCTGCGCGTGCTCGACCACAACGTGATCGGCTTCGGTGAGGCGACGAACGCGCGCAACCGGGCGCACAAGAACTTTCTATACCAGCGTATGTATCGACATCACCGCGTCCTGCGCATGCAGGTCAAGGCTGAGCGGCTGCTGCAACAGTTATTCGAAGCGTATATCGACGAGCCGGGCCAGATGCCGGAGAACACGCGGGCGCGCATCGAACAGGTCGGCCTGCATCGCAGCGTGTGCGACTACATCGCCGGCATGACCGATCGTTTCGCGTTGGATGAGCACCAGAAGCTGTTCGACCCGTCGGTGAGGGTGTGATAAAAGAGTCGAGGCTTCAGCCGATTGAAGCCTCGACTCTCGTTTACCGGGATGGACTCTACATCCGTTTATCCGTTTCTATCCGTTGCTCAACCCCGCAATACATCGCCCGGCTGCGTGATTCCCCCATCGCCGACTGCCCAGGCGGCCAGCGCCACGTGGAGTCGATTGAAATAACTGTGCACCGGCAGCTGGCCGCTGCCGTACTCCATTTCTATCACCTTGGCGCGCACGCGCAGCGTCGCCGTTTCCAGCGTGACGATTGCACTCGGTTCAGCGAGCACCAGATCGCCCTTCGTCGCCAGCTTGGCCTTCAGCGTGGGATCGCTGTACGCGTGCTCGCTCATCAACACCGAGGTTACTGTTCGGATGTCGTTCTTGTCGAACACCCACACCTCAAAGGCGGTGACCTTGTTGGGGTTGGGTGTGCCGATCGTTTCGCTGATGCCCATGCCGCACTCGCCCAGGAAGCTCTCGTTCGCCGTCTCGATCGCATGAGACAGGTCGAAGCGATCGTCGCCAATCTCGTACTTCATCATAAACTCGCGCAGCGGCGGTTCGGCCTCGCCGGGCCAGGTCGTCACGCCGGTCACGCGGGCGCGCGCGGCTGCCGGCGTCACCGGTCCACCCACGGCCTGCCGCTGAGTAGCCTGGTTGATCCGCCGCACGATGATCGGGGCCAGGAAAACGAGCAGGGCGATGATGACGACGAGGCCGACGATCAGCAGCACCGAACTGCTCAAGCCGCCGGGCGCGGAAGGTGCGGTGGTCGCCGTGGCCTGTGGTGCTGGCCCGCCTCCGGGTTGGCCCTGCATAAACCGCAGCGCATCGATCAGCTTGACGTAGATGTCTTTGTTCGGGCTGCTCGCTTGCAGCGCCTCGACTTCCTTCAGCACGCCGTCGACCGACCACTTATCGCCAATCGTCAACTTCTGCAGATCCTCGGTGGTCACGGCATTGCTGGAATACGCGATCGCTACGGCGCGCAAATAGAAATCGCGATAGGACTTTTGCAGATCGACCGGCGCGCCGTTGGTCCACTGCACCGGCCACACCGACCAGCCCAGCACGAACAGGCCGATGGCGGCCCCTATCAGAAAGGTCAGGATGAACTTTGTCCGGCTTGAAACTCTGCTGGCCCAATACGCCATGATCCTGCCATACAGGGTGAAGATGCGGACCACGCTGCCCCCTTTTCTGACCAGTTCAGTCTAAGAACCTGTCTGAAAAGCTCGGATTGTTAACCACCAGGTCTTCTTCGTGTCTTGGTGACTTCGTGGTTGAGGCTCTTCCGGCTTGGGCGGGAAAAAGCCTCACCGCAAAGGCGCGAAGGGCGCGAAGATTCGGAAAACTTGGCGTGCTTGGCGTCTTCGCGCTTCCTGCGAAGCGTCCCGTTCGATCCGGTAGAGCCGTAGTTGATTAAATCACAGGGTGTTTGTGGGCGTGACTCAACACCTCGACACCATTTTCACGAACGACCGTCAGGTCCTCAAGGCGCACGCCGCCCCACCCCGCTAAGTATACACCCGGCTCGATGGTAAGCGTAGCGCCAGCCGGCAGCAGCTCCTCGCCGGCCACCCGGCTGGCGCGCGGCGCTTCGTGAATCGCCAATCCCACCCCGTGACCCAGGCCGTGCCCGAAGTTCTCACCGTAGCTCGCCGAGATGATCACGTCGCGCGCAATCGCATCCGCCTCGACGCCTTTCATTCCGGCGCGAATCCCGTCAATCGCAGCCCGCTGCGCGCGGCGCACGACGCCGTACACCTCGTCGTATCGCGCATCGGCGCGGCCCAGGCAAACCGTGCGCGTCAGATCGGCGCAGTAACCCTCGACTCTCGCACCGAAGTCCATCACGATCGGCTCGCCTGGCCGGATCACGCGATCGCCTGATCGGTAGTGCGCCATCGCGCCGTTCGGGCCGGAGGCGAGGATCGTCTCGAAGGCCAGCGCGTCCGCGCCGTGCGTGCGCAGGTACACTTCCAGCTCCCACGCCACTTCACGCTCGGTCATCCCCGGCTTAATGACAGTGCACAGGTAATCGAAACCGGCGTCCGTCAGTGCCACCGCCTTGCGGATCGCGTCCAGCTCCGCCTCGTCTTTCACCGCGCGAACCGGCTCGACAGCGTCCTTCGTTGCCAGCCACTCGACATCGAGCGATTCCACCTTGGACCACGAGGTAAACTGATCGACGGTGACCGACGCACTTTCAAAACCGATGCGTTGAGGCTGCCCGGCCCGTTGGAGCATTTCCGCGAAGTGGTCTTCCAGGCGCGTTTTGATCTGCACCAACTCGAATGCCGGTGCTTGCTTCTGAGCCTGCTCCCAGTAGCGTGAATCGGTGGCGACGACCGCCCGATCGCGCGCAATCAGCAGCGCGCCGGCACTGCCCGTGAAGCCCGACAGGTAACGCCGATTCTCCGCCTGCGTCACGAGTAACGCGTCGATGTCCAGCGCGCCGAATCGTTCGCGCGCCTTCGCCAAGCGATCGTTCATCATTCTAAACTGCTGCATCGAATCGGCATCGAATAAACGGATGGCACATCAGCGCGATCTGCATCCGTTTATTCGTTGTTCATCCGTTGCCCTCCCCCACCGCCGCCGCTTCCGGCAACTCGCTCAACGCGTACTCGTTCTCGCATTGGATACACTTGGCGGAGTCTTTACCCTTGATCGCCAGCAGGCTGCCGCAATTGGGGCAGGGTTGAGGCAATGGCTTGTTCCACATCGAGAAGTCGCACGCCGGCCAGTTGGAGCAGCCGTAGAAGGCGCGGCCGCGCTTGGTGCGCTTTTCGACCAGATCGCCGCCGTCGCGCGGACACTTCACGCCGATCTTGACGAGGAAGGGTCGCGTGTAACGGCAGGTGGGGAAATCACTGCACCCGATGAACTTGCCGAAGCGCCCCCAGCGAATCACCAACGGCTTGCCACACGTGGGGCAGGCTTCACCGATCTCCTCGACCGCCTCGACGCGCTCGATCGACACCGAAGCATGCTCCACGTCCTTCTCGAACGGCGCGTAGAATTCGCGCAGCACATCGACCCAATTCTTTGCGCCGTCGGCGATCTCGTCGAGCTCCTCTTCCATGCGCGCGGTGAAGCCCACGTCGATCACGTCGGAGAAATACTCGACAAGCATATCGTTGACGATGACCCCGACCTCGGTGGGGTATAGACGTTTCTCGCGTTTCTCGACGTAGCCACGCGCCTGGAGCGTGCCGAGGATCGGCGCGTACGTGCTGGGCCGGCCGATGCCGTTCTCTTCCAGCGTTTTCACCAGCGAGGCTTCGGTGTAGCGCGGCGGCGGCTCGGTAAAGTGCTGTTCGGGCAGCAGTGCGATCAGATCGAGCAGCGCGTTCACGTCGAGTTCGGGGATACGCGCGCCTTCGTCTTCTTCCGGCGCAACGTCCTCGTCGCGCGTCTCTTCGTACACGGCCAGGTAACCGGAGAACTTCAATCTCGATCCGCTCGCACGGAACAGATACGGAATCCGTTCGCCCGCGCCGTTCACGCCCTTCTCGTCCAGTCCGGCGACGACGGGCGACAACTCTTTTGCGTCGCCGGCCGCAATGTCCACCGAGACCGTGTCGTAGATGGCGGCATTCATCTGCGATGCGACGAAGCGCTTCCAGATCAGATCGTACAGCCTGAAATGCGCGGAGTCGAGGAAGGGCTTCATCGACTCCGGCGTGCGCCCCACCGAGGTGGGGCGTATCGCTTCGTGCGCCTCTTGCGCGTTCTTGCTGCGCGTCTTGTATTGCGGCGGCTCTTCGGGCAGGGACGCTTCACCGAAGCGCTCGTGAATGAAGGCGCGCGCTTCGGCCTGGGCTTCGGCGGCCACGCTGGTCGAGTCGGTGCGCATGTACGTGATCAGGCCCACCGAGCCTTCGTCGCCCAGCGTAATGCCTTCGTACAGCGCCTGCGCCAGCGCCATCGTGCGCCTGGCCGTGTAGCCCAGGCGGCGGCTGGCTTCCTGCTGGAGCGTGCTCGTGGTGAACGGCGGGCTGGGCCGCCGGCGGCGCTCGCCTTTCTTCACCGCGGCGACGACGTAATCGGCCGTCTTCAACTCGGCGACGATGGCCTGTGCATCGGCCTCGGCCTTGAGATCGACCTCCTGGCCCTTGATCTTCACGAGCTTCGCCAGGAACGAAGCGCGCTTCTTCGGCGCGTGTGCGCGCGGCGGGAGATGCTTCGCCAGCTCGGCGTGAATCGTCCAGTATTCCACCGGGACGAAGGACTGAATCTCGCGCTCGCGCTCGACGATCAGTCGCAGCGCCACGCTCTGCACGCGGCCCGCGCTGAGGCGGCTGCGCACCTTCTCCCACAACAATGGGCTGAGCTTATAACCCACCAACCGATCGAGGATGCGCCGCGCCTGCTGCGCGTTGACCAGCTCTATGTTGATGCCGCGCGGATGCTCGAACGCCGCCCGGATCGCCGGCTCGGTGATCTCGTGGAACACGACGCGCCGGACGCGCTCCGGCTCGAACTCGGCCGATTCCATCAGATGCCAGGCGATCGCCTCACCTTCGCGATCGGGGTCGGTCGCCAGATACACTTCCTCGGCACGCTCGCCGAGCGCGGCCAGTTCCTTGACGACGGCCTTCTTCTCGTTCGGCACGCGGTACTTCGGCTTGAAACCGTTGCCCACATCCACCGATAGTTGCGACCTAAGCAGATCGCGCACGTGGCCGACCGAGGCTTTCACCGTGTAGCCTCGACCCAGGAACCGCCCAACCGTCTTGGCCTTGGCCGGCGACTCGACGATGACCAGTTTCCCTTGACGCTCCACGGGTTCGCCGTTGCGCTTGCCATTCCTCTTAGAATTGCGCGCGGGGCGCGCGGTCGGTTCGGGACGCGGCAACCCCTCATGCGCAGGCGTCATCCCCATGCGATACAGGCTCGTGCCGCACACGGGGCACACGCCCTTCGTCGCCGGAGCGCCCGCCGCGTTGAATATCGCCTGCGGGTCTTTCATCTCGCGCTTCGTCTTGCACTTAAAACAGTACGCTTCCATTTATCGCCAATCCCTGATCCCTTTACGTCTGAGGGCTGCCGGCCACCTTCCACTCCATTGATTTTCCAAACAGGCTCTTAGAGCCTGTCTGAAAAGCAGGAGGATTGCAGCCGGATCGCCGACTCACTTGCCCCCGCAGCGAAGCGGAGTGGGGTTAGTCGGCATTTTGACCGGCTGAAGCCGGTGCGCCCAGGCTTTTCAGACAGTCTCTTAAAGATAGGCGCGGCGGCCATCCTTCTTCAATCGATCGACCAACTCTTTGACGCGCTGCGCCATCGCCTTGGGGCACACGAACACCACGTCGTCGGTATCGACGATGACTACATTCTCCAACCCGATTGTCGCCACCAACCGGCCCTGGCCGTGCACCAGAATGTTGCGACTACCCAGCGTCAAATGCTCAGCATGGATGACGACGTTGCCGTCCTCGTCGCCGGGCAAGATATCGAGCAGCGATTCCCACGAGCCCACGTCGTTCCAGCCGATGTCGATCGGAATCACGACTACGTCGCGGGCCTTCTCCATCACGCCGAAATCGACCGACTGGCGAGCGACGCGCGGCCAGGTGGTCTCCAGCACTTCGCGCTCGTGCGGCGTGCCGAGTGCGCGCTCGATCTCCTGCAATTGCGCGTAAAACTCCGGCATGGTGCGCGCCAGCTCGGCCAGGAAGCGATCGATACGCCAGATAAACATACCGCTATTCCACGAATGCCGCCCGTCGGCCAGGAACCGCTCGGCCAGCGCCGTGTTCGGCTTTTCGCGGAAGGCCACGACCGAGTACGCCATCAGGTTATCCACACTCTCGATCGGCTCGCCGCGCTCAATGTAGCCGTAACCTGTCGCCGGATAATCAGGCGTCACTCCAAGCGTCACCAGGTGACCTCGCGCGGCGACCTTCGCCGCCGCTTCCAGCGCGCGGCGGAAGCCCGCCTCATCGGCGATGTAGTGGTCGGCCGTGAGGACTGCCATGATCGCTTCGGGATTGCGCCGCCGCAGGTGAATTACGCCCAGGGCAATCGCCGGAGCCGTATCACGCCCCATCGGCTCGACGACGAAATTCTCGTCCGGAATACCCAACTCCTGCGCATGGAGCAGATTGGTCAGGTCAATCCCCGCCACGACGAACACACGATCCGGCGTGAACAGCGGGGCCAGCCGATCGACCGCGATCTGAAACATAGTGCGATCGCCGATGAGCGGCAGCACTTGCTTGGGGCGATATTCACGCGACAGCGGCCACAGGCGCGTGCCCGAGCCGCCGGCCATGATCAGCGCGAAATAATGATCTGGCATCCCGCCCTGTCCCTGTGAGACGAAGGACGGACGACGAAGGACAAACGACGAACTTCCATTCTTCGTCCTCGGTCATTCGTCCTTTGTCCTCCGTCAATCCACCACGTACTCGGCGCGGCCCTCGCGGGCCAGCACGTAAGTCATCCCACCGGCCTGGCGCACCAGGCCTTTCAACTCCATCATCGCCAGCGCGCTGCTCACCTGCGCAATCGGCATGTCCAACGTGCGCATCAGATCGTCGATGTGCATCGGTTCGTGCGAAAGGGCGTTGAGCATGGACGCCTCGATCGGGTCGGCGCTGATGGCGGTCTGCGCCTCCGCCTGCTGCACGATCATCGTCAAGTTCAATGCCTCGAGCACGTCTTCAGCCGACCGCACGAGCGTCGCGCCCTCGGCAATCAGTCGATTCGTACCGGCGCTGGCTCGGCTGAAGATGCTCCCCGGCACGGCGAACACCTCGCGCCCCTGCTCCAGCGCGCGATCGGCGGTGATCAACGCACCGCTCTGCTCACCCGCCTCGACGATGATCGCGGCCAACGCCAGGCCGCTGATGATGCGATTGCGCGCCGGGAAGTTGCCGGCTTCCGGCGGCGCGCCGATCGGCGCCTCCGTCAACAGCGCGCCGTGCTCGAAAATCTGCGCGGCCAGCCGCGCGTGCTCTGCCGGGTACACCTGATCGATGCCGCAGGCCATCACGCCGATGGTGCGCCCACCGGCTTTGAGCGCCGCCGTGTGCGCCGCCGCGTCGATGCCGCGCGCCAGCCCGCTGACGATGGTCACGCCATTGCGCGCCAGATCGCCCGCCAGCGCAATCGCCGCCTGCCGCCCGTAGACCGTCGCACGCCGCGTGCCGACCATCGCCACGGCCCACTGCGCGTCGGCCTGAGTCAACTGGCCCTTGATGTACAGCAGCGGCGGTGCGTCGGGGATGGAGCGCAACAGGGGCGGATAATCCGCATCCTCCCAGGTCAGCACTCGTGCGCCACAGGCGGACACCCGTTTGAGCTCGGCATCCAGATCGAGCCGGTCACGCGCGGCAAGCAGGTTGCCGATCGCGCGCCGATCCAGGCCCGCCGCCTTCCATTCCGACTCATCGGCGCGCCAGGCGGCCTCCGGGCTGCCGCACTGATCGATCAGCGCGCGAAGCTTGGCCGCGCCAATGCCGGGCACACGATTGAAGGCGATCCAGTAGCGGGTATCGACCATACGTTCCCTACCTGCGGGGGCTGACTATAAATGAATCGATGCCACATGTCAAGCGGGGGCACAGAACAAACCAGGTTTCTTTGAGAAACCTGGTTTCTAAAGCAGGCCGGGCAACAGCGAGACTCTCATCCGCCCCGTGTCCAGGTCGATCTCGCGAATCACCTCGACCCGTGCCGGGAGCAGCACTTCGCCACGCGGGCCGCGCACGACATATACGTCGTTCGCGCCGGTCTCGATAATGTCGACGAGTTCGCCAAGTTCGTCGCCGTCGAGCGTCACGACGGTCAGGCCGATGATCTGTCGATGGTAATACTCGTTGGGCTGGAGCGGGGTAGCGCGTCCACGCGCAATGCGAATCACCTGCCCGCGCAGCGCCTCCGCCTGTTCGGGCGTATCGCAGCCGGCGATCTTCAGGATGAGTGCATCGCCTTTCGCGTGGGTGGACTGCACTTCAAACGAGCGGGGAGCGTCGCCGATAAGAATCTGCTGGCCCGGCGACAGGTCTTCCGGGTGCGAGGTGAGCACCTCGATCTTCAGTTCGCCGCGCACGCCCCAGGGCTTCAACACGCGCCCAACTTCTAAAAAGTCAGGCTCAGGTTGTCGCACAACGCCTGAGCCTCTTTGCTTTGCCATGAGCACTCGCACAATAGGGCTGATCGACCGCGCGACTACCCAACTACAGAATATCTAACTGGACGCGCTTGCCTTCTTTCGCCGCCGCGACGCGCAGCAGCGAGCGGATCGCGTTCGCCACCCGGCCATTCTTGCCGATCATGCGGCCCGTGTCGTCGGGCGCGACGCGCAGCTCAAACGTCACCAGGCTGCCGCCACGGCCTTCCTTCACCGACACCTGCGACGGATCATCGACGAGTGATTGGGCGATATATTCGAGCAGCTCTTTCATTGACGCGGTCTCCACCCACTCAAAACCGAACCGCCAAGACCCAAAGGGCGCAAAGGGCATTGATGATCTTTGCGTCCTTCGCGCCTTCGCGGTTCAAGCATTGTCCGCTATGCCGCAGGAGCAGCCTCGGCCTTCTTGGCGGCCTTCGCCTTCTTTTTGCCAGCCAGGCCGGCCTGGCGCGTCTGCGGGCTGATGGTGCGAGCCGTCTTGTTGGTCTCTTCGGCCTCGACCAGCAGGGCGTCCACCGCCTCGCCCTGGCGCAGCCGCTCGAAGCGGTTCATCGTGCCGCGCTTGGTGAACAGTTTCAGCACGCTCTCCGTCGGCTGCGCGCCGACCTTCAACCAGTACAACGCGCGGCTCTCGTCGACGAGCACCGTCTCCGGGTTTGTGCGCGGATTGTACTGTCCAATGGATTCGATGAACTTGCCGTCGCGCGGCGCTTCCTGGTCGGCCACGACAATTCGGTACATGGGCGCTTTCTTCGCGCCGGTTCGGCGTAGTCGGATTCGGACCACCGGTTACTCCTGTTTCTGGTTTGTAGGTTTGTTAGTTTGATAGTGGGCTATCGACCGCCCAACATTCTCAGCAGGCCCTTGCCACGCCCGCTGCCGATCTGCTTCATCATCTTCTGCATCTCGCGGAACTGGCGGGCCAACTGATTCACATCCTGCACGGTCGTCCCGCTGCCGCGCGCGATGCGGCGCTTGCGCGATCCGTTCAGCAGGTCGGGGTTGCGCCGCTCGGCGATCGTCATCGAGCGAATGATCGCCTCGGTCTTTTTCAACTGCGACTCAGCCATATTCGGATCGACCTGCGCCGTCAATTGGCCCAACCCTGGAATCATGTCCAGAATCTGCGCCAGCGGGCCGAGCCTTTTCATTTGCTGCATCTGCTCGAGGAAATCCTCGAAATCAAACCGGGCCGAGATGAACTTTTCGGCGGCTTTCTGCGCCTGCTCCTGATCGAACGTCGCCTCCGCCTTCTCGATCAGGGTGAGCATGTCGCCCATGCCGAGAATGCGCGTCGCCATCCGGTCGGGATGGAACGGCTCCAGCGCGTCGGCCTTCTCGCCAATGCCCAGGAACTTGATCGGCACGCCGGTCACGGCGCGAATGCTGATCGCCGCGCCGCCGCGCGCATCACCGTCGGCCTTCGTCAGGATCAGCCCGGTCAACCCAACGCGCCGATGAAACTCCTCGGCGGTGCGCACCGCATCCTGGCCGGTCATCGCATCGGCGACGAGCATCACTTCGCGCGGCTGGACCGACTTCTTGATGGCCTCCAGCTCGGCCATCATCCGATCGTCGATCGCCAGTCGCCCGGCGGTGTCGAGGATCACAACGTCGAAGTTGTCCTGCCGCGCCAGCCGCAGCGCGTTCTCGCAAATCTTGACGGGGGGCGTCGCCGTGCCTTCGCTGTGGACGCGGATGCTCAACTGCTTGCCTAGCGTCTCGAGCTGAGCCACGGCAGCCGGCCGGTACGTGTCGGCGGCGACGAGCAGCGGTCGATGGCCGGTTCCCTGCAATCGGAGCGCGAGCTTCGCCGCCGTCGTCGTCTTGCCGGAACCCTGCAAGCCGACGAGCATGACAATGTGAGGAGCCGATCCGGTCAGATCGAGCGGGGCAGCCTGGCCTAGTGTCGCCAGCAGCTCCTCATGGACGATTTTAACGACCTGCTGCCCCGGCGAGAGCGCCTTATGCACTCCCTCGCCGATGGCTTTCTCGCGCACCCGCGCGAGAAAATCCTTCACCACCTTGAAGTGGACGTCCGCTTCGAGCAGCGCCAGCCGCACCTCGCGCAGCGCCGCGTCGACATCGGCTTCGGTCAGCACGCCTTTGCGCGAGAGTTTCTGGAAAACGGCGTTGAGCTTTTGGGTCAGGCTCTCGAACATCGGTTTCCTAATAGACCCGTCGGGCCATTGAGACCCGACGGGTCTTGCGGACGGGGATTGTAGCCGAATGCGAGTGAATCGTCAAGACGGGCACACATCAGCCCCACTCCTCAACCCCTTGCCCCCTTCTCCTCTCGAACTCTGGAGAGGAGAAGGGGGTTGTGGGGATGAGGTGGGGGTTCCAATCATTTGACCGCCGAAAACGCATCGGGTATAATGTGCGCCACATCGTTGGTCGACAATCAACGACACTTTCGGCAAGGGCGCAGGTTGCCCTTGCACGTTGTAACAGAGGAAAAGACTCGATGACGGTTCGAACCTATCAGCCCCGCAAGCGACACCGCCTGAAGACACACGGCTTCCGATCCCGCATGGCGACGAAGGGCGGGCGCAAGGTGATCAAGGCGCGCCGCGCGAAGGGCCGCCACGCGCTCGCGCTGAAGCCGCGCCTGGCTAAGCGAATTAACTGGAAGCAATAGGTCGACCATGCGCGTGCGGCGCTTGACCTCAACAGCGGATTTCGATCGCGTCCGCAGCCAGGGTCAGGCATACGCCACCGCACTGTTTGTAGCGATCGCTGCGCGCGGACTAGACGGCCCGGCGCGGATCGGTGTGGCGGCTGGCAAGAAAGTGGGGGGTGCGGTTCAGCGCAATCGAGCCAAGCGCCTGCTGCGCGAGGGTATTCGCCCGCTGTATCCGTCACTCGCGCCGCGTTGGGACGTGCTTCTGCTGGCGCGCAATCCGATCCTTGAGGTGAAATCGACGCAAGTCACGCCCAGGCTCCAACAGGCGCTGCGCAAGTTGAACGTGATCGCACCGGCCGACGATGAAGAGTAACACAAGATGAAGTATGTCGCACTCGGCCTGATTCGATTGTGGCAGGTGACGTTCGCCAAGGCATTGCCGCCGGTGTGCCGGTTCACGCCGTCGTGCTCACACTACGGCTACGAAGCGATTTCAAAATACGGGTTCATCAAAGGGGGCTGGCTGACGGTGAAGCGCGTCGCGCGCTGCCACCCCATGCATCCCGGAGGATACGATCCGGTCCCCTAATTCAAGGAGTGCATTGAAGACACATCTCACCCGGCGATGGGCGTCCATCGCCGTCATCGTGTTTGCGGCTGGATTGATCACGGCGTGCGGCGGCGCGGCGGCCCCCACTTCGTGGTCGGGCATCGTCGTCTCCGGTCAAACGGCTTACCTGACCTCAACCGATCGGATCTACGCGATCGACATCGAGCCGACGACCAACGACTTGCAGCGACAAAAGTGGACTTATCCGCCGGCGAACCAGAGCACGGCGGTGACTTTTCACGGGCAGCCATTCCTGGCGGAAGACGGCACTTTGTACGCCGGCACCGATAGTTTTACCGGGCAAGGCAACTTCGTCGTCGCGCTCGACACGAATCTGATCATCGATTCCGGCGACGCGACGAACCCGGCGAAGACGGTCAACACCCAGTGGCGTTATCCAGGCGGCGAGAACGCGCCTTCGTTGGGCAGCCTCTTCGATGGCGTGGCGAGCGATGGCAAGTCGATCTTCGTCGCGACGAGCGACGGGCACGTGCTGTCGCTGGATGCAATGCCCCAATCGCAATTCGGCCAGGTGAACTGGGTGTTCACCGCCACGCAGCGGACCTGGTCGGCCCCGGTGATCAGCGGAACCACGGTCTATTTCACTTCGCAGGATCACAACCTGTACGCGCTGGATGCCGCCACGGGCCGATCGAGATGGGCACAACCGTTCAAGGCCAGCGGGCTGCTGGCCGGCTCGCCGACCGTCTATGGCGATACCGTGTACGTCGGCGCGTTCGATCAGAAACTGTACGCCGTCGACGCCGCAACCGGCCAGGGGAAGTGGGAGTTCCCGACTCAAGGCTGGCTGTGGGACGGCCCGGCGGTCTTCGAGGATATACTTTACTTCGGCGATCTGAGTGGATACCTGTATGCCGTGAAACTGGACGGAACGGCGGCCTGGGATCAGCCGCTCAAGCTCGAAGGGATGATTCGGGCCAGACCGCTGGTCACAGACGATCGCCTGTATGTGCCCACGGGAGCGCCCCGGTTGTACGCACTGGATCGAGCCACGCGGAATATCCTGTGGACGTTTCCGGCCGTCTTGCCGGACGGCAGACAGGTTCCACCTTTGCAGAGTGGCGAATCGTTCCTGACCACGCCTGTGCTGATCGACGACTATCTATTGCTCGCGCCGCTACCGGCGGGCGCATCGCCCGTGCGGCTCTATTCGATCAACGCCACATCCGGCAACATGGAATGGCTATTCCCGCCTCGGGCGCAGTAGCCCCAAGAGGTATGACATGGACTTTCTGATCACACCGCTCGTCAATTTGCTGCTTCTGCTCTACAGCGTCCTGGGCAATAGCTTCCCGCTGGCGCTGATCGTCCTGACGATCTTGCTGCGCGTGGTCACGCTGCCCCTGACGCTGCCGCAACAACGCTCGATGCGCAAGATGAGCGAGATTCAGCCGTTGATGAAAGAGATACAGAAGAAGTACGCGGGCAACCGGGAAAAACTGACGCAGGAACAGATGAAGTTGTACCGCGAGTACGGCGTCAACCCGCTCGGCGGCTGCCTGCCGTTGATTCTGCAACTGTTCATCATGATCGCGTTCTACCAGGCCATCGTCGGCGCGCTGGCGTTGAACCCGCTGCAGCTCATGTCGCTCTCGCAGCGCGTCGGCTCGAACATCGCGCCGTTGCTGCCGATCAACAGCCAGTTCCTGTGGCTCGATCTCGGCCAGCCCGACCCGTATTTTATCCTGCCGATCCTGGTCGTCGTGACGACCTACTTGCAGCAGAAGCTCATGACACCGCCCAATGCCGATCCAACGGCGGCGGCCACGTCTCGCCAGATGAACATCATGATGCCGCTGCTCTTCGGCTGGTTCGCCATGCAGTACTCGTCGGGGTTGAGCATTTACTTCATCATCACCAACATCATCGGCGTTGTGCAGTACTCGTTTATCGGTCGCAGGCTGACCCCGGCCACGGCGACGGCCGCCGGTAAACCGGTGCCCGCGAAGGGCAGGCCGATTGTAAAAAAGTGACCAACGGAGACAGCCGTGGAATCACCACAGTCGATTGAAGCCATCGGTGTGACGGTGGAAGAGGCGATCGGTCGTGGGCTGGACGCGCTGAACGCAACGCGCCATCAGGTCAGCGTGGATGTGATCGATCCGGGCGGGGGCAAGAACATGGCGCGCGTCCGCGTCACCTTGCGGCCTCAGCCGGAGGAGCCCGAGTCGGCTATCGCGGAAGCACCCGGCGAGCCTGCGACGGCGTTGACGGACGACGAGATGCAGGTGGCACGCGAGGTGCTTCTGCAATTGTTGAAGCACATGCGGGTGCGCGCGCACGTCGACGTGCACCGGGCTGTACCCGAAGACGAGTTGGATCAGAACACCCAGGGTGGCCCACCGCTGGTGCTCGACATCAAAGGCGACGACCTGGGTGTCTTGATCGGGCGTCGCGGCGAGACGCTGCGCGATCTGCAATACATAGCCCGCGCGATCGTCAGCAAGCAAGTGGGCCGCAACATCAACCTGGTTGTGGATGTGGAAGGCTACAAGCACCGCCGCGAGCAGGCGCTGCGCCAGTTGGCCGCGCGCATGGCCGAGCGCGTCACGACCACGCGCCGGCCTATCGCCCTGGAACCGATGCCGGCCAACGAGCGGCGCATCATTCACCTGGCGCTGCGCAACCACCCCACGGTCACCACGCAGAGTGTGGGATACGGCGAGAACCGCAAGGTTACGCTCGTGCTCAAGGGACGCGGCGAATCGTAACGTTACACCTGCACGGTCCTGAAAGAGAAACCGGGTTTCTTGGAGAAGCCCGGTTTCTTTCTTTGAGAAACCAGCGTTCTTTGCTAAAATCAGGATCGCATGCGCTATCTTGCCATCGGGCATATCTGCCAGGATGTCCTGCCGAGCGGTCGCGCGCTGGGCGGCACGGTCACCTACTCGACGCTGACCGCCCGCGCGCTGGGCTGGACAGCCCTGGCCGTCACGCGCGCTCACCCACGCCTCGATCTGTCATTGCTGCGCGACGTGGAGTGTATATGCATACCGGACGAAGTGACCACGACCTTTGAAAACATCTATCGAGAGCCGGGGCGCGTCCAGGTGCTTCGCGCGGCAGCCGGGCCGATCCGACGCGGCGATATTCCGCCGGAGTTCCGCAACGCCGACGTGATCCACCTCGCGCCGGTGGCCCGCGAGATCGATCCGGAGTTGGCACAGGCATTCACCGGCACGTTCATCGGCGTGACGCCGCAAGGCTGGCTCCGGCGATGGGATGCCAGCGGGCATGTATCGCCGCGCGACTGGAGCGAAGCCGGCGCGATTCTTCCACACGCGGATGCGATCGTGCTCAGCATCGACGATGTCGGCGGCGACTGGGCGCGGATCGAGCGTTGGGCGGAGATCGCGCGCGTGCTGGTCGTCACGCAGGCCCGCGAGGGTTGCACGGTTTACACACGCGGTCGCTCGATGCGTGTCCCGGCACCGGCCGTCGTCGAAGTCGATCCGACCGGCGCGGGCGACATTTTCGCGGCGGCCTTCTTCGCGCACCTGCGCACGACCGGCGATCCGCTCGACGCAGCGCGCTTTGCGAACTGCATCGCCGCGCATTCCGTAACGCGGCGCGGCGTGGAAGGCGTCCCGACTATCCGGGAAGTGAAGGATTGCGAAGGTGACCAGCACTCCGCAGGCGCCGGTCACCTAACACCGATATGACTTACATCTACGCATTCGCAAATCAAAAAGGCGGTGTCGGCAAAACCACGAGCGCGGTCAACCTGGGCGCTTACCTCGCCGCCAAAGACAGGCGCGTGTTGCTGGTCGATCTCGATCCGCAGGCGAACGCCACGTCGTCGCTCGGCGTCGATCGGCAGGCCGTGCCGCTCTCCACCTACGACGCGGTGATTGACGAGACTCCCCTGTCCGATGTGATCCAGTTGACCAAGCGCGTGCGGCTTGACCTGGTTCCATCGGCGGCGGCATTGTCCGGCGCGGAAGTCGAGCTGGTGCCTCTGCCCGATCGCGAGCGGCGACTGAAGCACGCGGTCGAGGCAGTGGTCGCCAATTACGACTACGTCCTGATCGATTGCCCACCGTCACTGGGACTGCTCACCGTCAACGGCCTGGTCGCCGCGCAGGGCGTAATCGTCCCGGTGCAGTGCGAGTACCTGGCGCTGGAAGGGTTGAGCCGCCTGATGCAGACGATCGGCATCGTGCGCCGATCGCTGAATCCCCGGCTGACGGTGCGCGGCATGTTGATGACGATGTTCGACGCGCGCGCGCGGCTGTCGCAGCAGGTGGTCGACGAGGTGCGCAAGCACTTTGCCGATCGCGTGTTCAACACCGTGATCCCGCGCAGCGTGCGCCTCGGCGAAGCGCCGTCGTATGGCGAACCAATCTTGTCCTACGCGCCGTCGTCGCCGGGCGGCCTGGCCTACGCGCGGCTGGCGGACGAACTGCTGTTGGGAGACAATGGACAAAAGAGCGCGATGTAATCGACGGTCCGCGAGCAGGTAAGGAGGGCAACCATGATAGAGTCACTGAAGAAGAGTCCTCTGTGGCAGCGTGCGCGCCAGGACTGGTTCAATCTCAACACCATTCTGGCCGCCGCGATCTACGCGATCGTGGCGTGGGGCAGCCTTCAGATTCTTCTGGAGGGCACGCGGCGCAGACATCTTGAGAATGCGTTCTTCCTGACGTGGCTGGTCACGCTGCTGCCGGCACTCATCATCGTCGTCGCGTTCGGCGCGTATCGCGGATCGTATCGCGGCAAGGCCGAAGGCCTGAGGACCGATCGCCGGATTCTGGCCTGGCGGCGTTACGCGCTCCACATCGCCGTGCTGATGAGCATCACGACGATGTTCCTAGCCGGCTTCCTCTACGAGGACCTGGTCAATTCCACGGAAATTCGAGAAGGTCAATTCGCGTTCGGCACGTTCTCATTCCCGATCTACGTCGGGCAGGCCCGCATTGAGATACCCTCGGCGGTGTTCTGGGCTGCCTATATCGGGTATCTCATCACGCTGCTCGGCGTCACGCTGCGCCGCATCGTCACGAACAATCTGGTTCCGCACTTCTATCTGGCCAGCAGCTTCCGCCTGATCAAGAGTCTCGTCGCCGCCGTGCTCCTCGTCGTCGCCGTCACCGGCATGCCGCAGCTCTTGACGGAAGGCTTCGTCACATCGGCATCGACCGCCGCCGAGAAGGCAGTGGCACTCGATCCCTACTTCACTCTCCTCATCGCATTCGTCGCGGGCGCAACGGCGGACGACGTGATCGGCTGGATCGTGTATCGGGTGCGCCGGGCGCTGGGTCGGGGTGTCACCGAGCCGCTGCCGCTGTCGCTGGTACAGGGTATCGATCCCACGCTCGAAGCCTATCTGCGCGAAGAAGGCGTTGACTCGATTCAGATGCTCGCCACCGCTTCCCTCGATGATCTGGTGAGCATCGCCGGACTGCCACGACCGACGCTCGCCGACTGGCAATTGCAGGCCGAGTTCCTGCGCACTTTCGACTCGGCCGCGCTGGCCGCCAAGTTCCTGCGCCTCGGCATCAACGAACTGGCCGACTTTCAGGGCGTCGCCGACGACAAACTCACGAAGGCACTCGCCGCGGCGAACGAAAAGGACGACCTGAAGAACGCGGACGTACACGCAGTGTTGTTGCAGGTCTTGCGAGGAGAAGCGGAGCGCAAGGGCAGAATCAAAACGGCGTCACCGGCGAACGCACCGCGGCCGATTGACAAGCCAGAGACTTCAACACCATGACCAAGAAGAAGGGCGGACTAGGCAAGGGACTCGGCGCGCTGCTGGCCGACACGGACGTGACCGCCGGGCTGAGCGAAGTGCCGATCCGCTCCATCGCCCCGAATCCACACCAGCCGCGGGCGCACATCGACGAAGAGGGACTGCGCGAGCTGGCCGACTCGATCCGCGAGCACGGTCTGATTCAGCCGCTGGTGGTGACGCGCTCCGGCGACTCAGCTTACACGCTCATCGCCGGCGAGCGGCGCTGGCGCGCGGCGCTGCTCATCGGGCTGGACACGGTCCCGGTTGTGATCAAGGAAGCTGCGCCACAGCAGATGCTCGAACTGGCGCTGATCGAGAACGTCCAGCGCGCCGATCTGAACCCGCTCGAAGAGGCGCAGGCTTATCGACAGTTGATCGACGAGTTCGGCCTGACGCAGGAGCAGGTCGCGCAGCGCGTCGGCAAGAGTCGCGTCGCGGTCGCGAACACGCTGCGACTGCTGAAACTGCCCGAATCGATCTTGCGGCGGCTGGCCGACGCCTCGCTCAGCGAAGGGCACGCGCGCGCGCTGCTCATGCTCAACGACACGACGCATCTACAGCGGCTGGTCAGCCAGATCGTCGGCGGCGGGCTGAGCGTGCGCCAGGTCGAGGAGATCGTGCGGCGTTTGAACGCGGGCAAGCCGCAGGCCAAGTCCAGGAAGCGCAAAACAAGCGATGGTATCTCGGCGAATACTCGTGCGCTGGAAGACAAGATGCGTCGCGCGCTCGGCACCAAGGTCAACCTGTATCGATCGAGCCGGGGTGGCAAGGTCGTGATTCACTTTTACTCGGAAGAAGAACTTGACGCGATCTATCGCCGCATCACACGAGAGGACTGAAGCCAACCAGGCAAGCGCGATGAAGAAGAAACTGACCGAAACAGACTTAGTCGCAACGGCTAAATCCTTCTGCGCAGAAGGGCACACACATCTTGAGCTATTTGGCATAACCGATGGCAAGGCAGTTGGCACATTCATCGAGCACAAGTTTCAGGAGCGACTCGCAAGTCTCTACGACATTCTGGCTGGAAGCTCTGCTCGCGGCATCGATCTGCCTTCCATCGAGACAGACATCAAGGTCACATCTATCCGGCAGCCTCAATCATCCTGTCCCTACACTTCGGCACGGCAGAAAGTTTACGGCCTCGGCTATAATCTGCTGCTCTTCGTCTACGACAAACAGGACAATCAGCGACGCAAGGCAGCCACGTTGAG
>DATBWU010000200.1:0-5219 GCA_036514635.1 Anaerolineae bacterium
TTCGCCCGGCAATGTCAGGATGCCATCGATGAACTGACGTTTCTCGCCCCTTGGATAGTGCTGCCGGCCACTACGGATAGGCTCCACGACTTTCCTGGTATCGGCGAGATCCCAACGCTGCGCGAACTGGCAAGACTTGAGCTGGAGTTGCTGCCGGCAATCGAGCATCGGCTTGGATTGGACGCGACGCCCGAGGAGAGTGCGTGGCTTGATGAGCTTCGACGGCTTATTACGGAGGCAAGCTACCACGCCAGGACAAGGATTGTGTCTATCGAACGCCTTGCACTGAAAGCAAGTAAACTCTCCCGCATGGAGTATGACTTTCTGTTCGACAAGGCGAGCCGTCTACTATCCATCGGGTACAACCTCAGTGAGCGCAGGCGGGATTTGAGTTACTACGACCTGCTGGCCTCGGAAGCGAGGTTGTGCAGTTTTGTGGCGATTGCACAGGGACAACTACCGCAAGAGAGTTGGTTCGCCCTGGGGCGTTTGCTCACTACCGCCGGCGGAGAGCCGATTCTCCTTTCGTGGAGCGGATCGATGTTCGAGTACCTCATGCCATTGCTGGTGATGCCGACGTACGAACACACACTGCTCGACCAGACCTATAAGGCAGCTGTGGCGAGGCAGATCAAGTATGGAAAGAAGCGTGGAGTACCGTGGGGCATTTCGGAATCCGGCTACAACACGATCGATGTCCATCTCAACTACCAGTATCGCGCGTTTGGCGTACCTGGCCTGGGGCTCAAACGCGGGCTCGCCGAGGATCTGGTAATTGCACCCTATGCCTCGGCGCTTGCGCTGATGATAGAGCCCGAGGAGGCGTGCCTGAATCTGCAGCGACTCGCCGCCGAAGGATTTGAAGGGAAGTATGGCTTTTATGAAGCGATCGACTACACTCCTTCGCGTCTGCCGCGCGGGCAATCGAACGCCGTGGTGCGTTCCTTCATGGCACATCACGAGGGCATGAGCTTCCTCTCTTTGGCCTATCTGCTCCTGGACCGCCCGATGCAGAAGCGATTCGAGTCGGATCCCTTGTTCCAGGCGACCATGCTGTTGCTCCAGGAGCGAATCCCAAAGGCCACAGCGTTCTATTCGCACACCGCCGAGCCCTTTGACTTACATGTGGCTTCCGGTAGTGCGGAGACGCCGCCGGTGCGCGTTTTCAGCAGCCCGGATACGCCGATCCCTGAAGTGCAGTTGTTGTCGAACGGCAGATACCACGTGATGATCACGAATGCAGGCGGCGGTTACAGTCGCTGGAAGGACATTGCAGTTACCCGCTGGCGCGAAGACAGTACCTGCGACAACTGGGGCACGTTCTGTTACATCCGCGACGTGGCGAGCGGAGAGTTCTGGTCAACCGCATATCAGCCGACGCTCAAACGACCGGCCAATCAATCGAATAATTACGAAGCGATTTTCTCGGAGGCGAAAGTGGAGTTTCGCTGCCGGGACTACGACTTTGACACACATACGGAGATCGCTGTTTCGCCCGAAGATGACATTGAACTGCGCCGAGTCCGCATCACCAACCGGGCTCGGACGCGCAGAGCGATTGATGTTACGAGTTACGCGGAAGTGGTTCTTGCACCGCCTGCCGCGGAAGCACTGCATCCGGCGTTCAGCAATCTCTTTGTTCAGACCGAGATCATTCGCCAGCAGCGGGCGATTCTCTGCACTCGCCGGCCCCGCTCCCAGGGCGAGCAGCCGCCCTGGATGTTTCACCTGATGGCTGTGCATGGGGCGGAGATCGGAGAAGTCTCCTATGAGACGGATCGCATGCAGTTCATCGGCCGCGGAAACACGGTCGCCGATCCACAGGCGATGAACGGGTCTATCTCGCACTTGGGCTCCCACTCAGGGGCGCTCTCGGGCAGCAAGGGGTCAGTGCTGGACCCGATTGTAGCAATCCGGTACCGAATAACCCTCGATCCGGAAGAATCGGTAACGATAAATATTGTCTCGGGCATCGGCGAAACCCGCGACGTGTGCCTGGGCCTTGTGGAGAAATACCAGGATCGATATCTCGCGGATCGCGTCTTTGATCTGGCATGGACACATGGTCAGGTGTTTCTGCGGCAGTTCAATGCGTCAGAGGCCGACGCGCAACTCTATGGGCGCCTTGCCAGCTCGATAATCTATGCTAATTCTTCGCTGCGCGCCGAACCGGGAGTCCTCATCAAGAACCGCCGCGGGCAATCCGGTCTCTGGGGCTACGCCATCTCCGGCGATTTGCCGATCGTGCTGCTGCAGATTGAAGATCCGGCAAATATCGATCTGGTTCGCCAACTCGTGCAGGCCCACGCATACTGGCGTCTAAAAGGACTGGCGGTGGACCTGGTGATCTGGAACGAAGATCACGCCGGTTACCGGCAACTTCTGCAAGACCAGATCATGGGGCTCATTGCCGCGGGTACCGAAGCCAACGTGACCGATCGACCCGGCGGCATTTTCCTAAGACACGCGGACCAGATATCGAACGAGGACCGCATCCTGATCCAAACGGTCGCTCGCGCCATCATCACCGACAGCAGGGGGGCGCTGGCGGACCAGATCAACCGTCGCGGTGTTGTGGAAGCAATAGTACCGCACCTCAGGCCTACCCGGAAGCACCGAGCCGAACCCACGACGGCAGTTGCATTGCCTCGTCATGATCTGATGTTCTTTAATGGACTCGGCGGATTCACGCCTGATGGACGCGAGTACATAATTACGACCACGCACGGGCAGGTGACTCCGGCGCCATGGGTGAATGTGCTGGCAAATCCATACTTCGGAACTGTTATCTCAGAGAGCGGCCTTGCCTACACATGGAGCGAAAATGCACACGAGTTCCGCCTCACTCCCTGGGGGAACGATCTGGTGAGCGATTCGAGCGGAGAAGCTTTTTACCTCCGCGATGAAGAGAGCGGCCACTTCTGGTCCCCCACACCGTTGCCCAGCCGCGGGGCGATGCATTACGTCAGCCGCCACGGATTCGGCTACAGCGTCTTCGAGCACACGGAGGGCGGCATCAGCTCAGAGGTAAGGGTTTACGTGGCCCTGGACGCACCGATCAAGTTCACGGTGCTGAAAGTGCGAAACGAGTCAGGCCGATCGCGCCGACTCTCCGCCACCGGATACGCGGAATGGGTCCTTGGCGCCCTGCGGCCGAAAACGGCAATGCATGTGATTACTGAACTTGACCCCAACAGCGGCGCGCTCTTTGCGCGAAACTCCTACAACACGGAGTTCCGCGACCGGGTTGCATTCTTTGATGTAGACGAGGTGACTCGGACAGTGAGCGGCGACCGGACTGAGTTCCTTGGGCGCAACGGCACGTTTCGGAGTCCGGCCGCGATGACCCGGTCACGGCTTTCAGGGAATATAGGGGCCGCTCTGGATCCCTGCGCCGCTATCCAGGTTCCCTTCGAACTTGCTGACGGACAAGAGCGTGAGATCATATTCAGGCTCGGCGCAGGGCGAGATGCCGATGACGCCAGCAACCTGGTGCGTCGCTTCCGGGGATCTGCTGCAGCGCGAGACGCGCTCAAAACGGTCTGGCAGTACTGGAATCACACTCTCGGCGCAGTGAATGTGGAAACACCTGACCAGTCCGTCAACGTCCTGACCAATGGCTGGCTCTTGTACCAAACTATAGCGTGCCGTCTTTGGGCCCGGAATGGATACTACCAGCCAGGGGGCGCCTTCGGTTTCCGCGATCAGTTGCAGGACGTGATGGCGCTCATCCACGCCGAGCCTCGCCTCGTGCGCGAGCACCTCCTCCTCTGCGCTGCCCGTCAGTTCCAGGAGGGAGATGTCCAGCATTGGTGGCATCCTCCGTCTGGTCGTGGCGTGCGTACACACTGTTCGGACGATTTCCTCTGGTTGCCGTTGGCCACGAGCCGTTACGTTCTGAATACTGGTGACACCGGTGTGTTAGATGAACCTGTCCACTTCATCGAGGGCCGCCCGGTAAACACAGACGAGGACTCGTATTTCGATCTTCCCAGCCGGTCTAAACAAGCGGCCAGTTTGTACGATCACTGTGTGCGAGCCATCCTGAGGGGCATCAGCCTTGGCGAGCACGGCCTGCCGCTCATCGGCTCGGGTGATTGGAACGACGGCATGAACATTGTCGGCGAACACGGCAAAGGCGAAAGCATTTGGTTGGGATTCTTCCTTTATGAAGTTCTCATGCGGTTCGCTGAGATTGCACGCGTGCATGGTGACCTACCCTTCATCGAACGCTGCCAGAGGGAGGCGGCTCAACTGCGCCAGAATATCGAGCAGAATGGCTGGGATGGTGAGTGGTACCGCCGCGCTTACTTCGACGACGGCTCGCCGCTCGGTTCGGCGAGTAATCCCGAATGCCAAATTGATTCCATTGCGCAAAGCTGGTCAGTTCTATCCGGTGCCGGGGATGCCAAACGCTCGCGCATGGCAATGGAAGCGGTGGATAAGCGGCTCGTTCGCCGGGACTATGCATTGATCCAACTCCTGGCCCCGCCGTTCGACAAGTCGAATTTGAATCCTGGCTATATAAAGGGGTACGTCCCGGGCGTCAGGGAGAATGGCGGGCAGTACACTCATGGGGCAATCTGGGCAGCAATGGCGTTCGCTGCTTTAGGCGACAGCAGACGCGCGTGGGAACTGTTGGCAATGATCAACCCGGTGAACCATGCGAGATCTCCGGAGGGGATTGCGACCTACAAAGTGGAACCGTATGTCGTCGCTGCTGACGTATATGCGCTCCCGCCACACACTGGCCGCGGTGGATGGACGTGGTACACGGGATCGGCCGGCTGGATGTACCGGCTTATCGTGGAATCACTCCTTGGGCTGAGGCTTGAAATAGACAAACTGCGTTTTGCACCGTGCCTCCCTGTGGATTGGGAGGTGTTCAAGGTGCATTACCGATACCAGGAAACTATCTACCATATCACCGTCCTGCAAGAGCGTTCCGGGAACGGCGAGACGAGTGTGACAGTGGATGGCGTTGAGCTACACGACAAGGCTATTCTCCTTGTTGACGACCGACAGGAACACTCGGTCGAAGTAAGAATACATGTCGCACGCCGTTAATAGACGGTGACCGCTCCAAGAGGTCGCCAGGGATCTCTAACGCTTGATAGTGCTGATTATTTTTACTTCTTTCCTACATAGATAGATGCTATTCCACCTGATAGGCTTATATAGTTGATATTTCCGAGTCCTTCGTCTTTAAGAAATTGTAT
>DATBWU010000201.1:0-5679 GCA_036514635.1 Anaerolineae bacterium
TTTCCAATAGCCTGCGAGATCGTGATACGGAACATCCGAATCGATGGCGCGGGCCATATCGTCGGTCAAGTAATTCATCCGAGAGCATTCGGTAATTCGTGGGCAACGCCCGGTGATGAATCACCGGGCTGAAAAAGCGAAGCCTGCTGAAGCAGGCTGTTTGCCGCTTCAGCCGGATTGATCCGGCTTTTCTTGATTAGCCCGACGATGAATCGTCGGGCGATAGGCGTGAGGCAATTGCCGAACGCTCTCCATCCAGTAATCATCAACGCTCTTAACGGGTTTCCAGGAGGCATGTCATGCTGAGGAGCGAAGCGACGAAGCATCTCGCCAGTTTGCGGCGAGACCCTTCGCTTCGCTCACGCCCTGTCCGCCGCTACGCGGCGGGGGCGCGCCAGGCGGGGGTGACAAGCCACCTCCTTGAATCAGTCATAGAGCCATCATCAAATGGAGCTACGCACCTATCAGGAGAATCTCACTGGACTCAGAGTTAGTGGACAACACGTACTTGTACTGGCCGAAATGCTCAACACGCACATGCCGCTTGTAGCGTTTGAGCAGGGAGGCCAGCTCCGATTCAGAAGGGATGCCATCACTGCTGCCCTGGTAGCGGGTGGACGGGAACTCAGCAGTCAGATCAGGAAAGAGCGCGTCCTGATAGGCAGTGGGCTTGCTCATACAGGAGAAAGTATATTCGAATGCTGATAATCCACAAGACATTCACGGCTTGACCTCGATCGTCGTCAGCCTCAGTGCGTCGCCGCCGATCGACAACGGCAACCGCGTGCCCGACTCGAACCGATATAGCCCGATCTCGATCGAGTACTCGCCCGGCAGCGCGTTCGCGTCGAGCGGAATGTGATACGTATCCACGATCACTTCGTCGGCTACCCAGTGCGAGGTGGGATACGCCCCCTCGACGGGCGGATTGTCCTTCCCGCCGCGTTGCACGCCCGACGGATCGAGCAGGTGCGTGAACACGGTGTAATCGTCGTCGGGCGTCTTCAACGCGCGCCAGACGAGCGTGAGTGTGATCGATTCCCCGGCCTGCATCTGCGCACGATCGAGATCATAGCCCAGCAGCGTGATCTGATCGCCGAACGTCACGTCGAGCGGGTGCGCGATCGATGGCACGTCGAAGCGACGCTGTGTCGCCTCGACATTCACCTGACCGAATGCGATCCACTCGCCCGGCAACACGCGCGCTTCCAGCGCATACTCGCCCGGCGGCACATCGACCGGCACACGCAGCCCGTAGCGATCGGCCACCACCTCACCCGGCAGCCATTCGCCAAAAGGATATGTGTCATGAACCGGCGCTGTCGTCGCAAGATCGTAGGTGGCATCTCCAGATGCCGGCCTCAACCGGATCGACACCGGTTGATCCGGCAGCATCCCATCTTTGCGCCAGAACAGCGTGAAGAACAACGATGCGCCCTGTGGCACACTCGGCGTCTGGAGCGACGCGCCGAGTAGCGTCAGGCCGTCGCTCGCCAGCGCGTCGAGCCGCGTCCCCATGCCTAGCGTGTCAGGGCCTGGCGGCTGCGCAGCGCGCGCGATCGTGATAGGCTCCACTCGCGCCGTCGTCCCGCCGGACGCGACAGGCAACCTTTTGTCCGCGCTCGTCGAGTACCAGCCGACCTTCAGTTGATACGCGCCCGGCGGCGCACCGGCGGCGATTGGCACGCGCAGGCGCTGGACGATCACCTCGCCGGGTGTCCATTGCTCGGAGGGATAGTCGAACGAATCAGTATGGCCCCACTCGAATTGATAGTCCGACGAATCGCGCAGCTCCGCGAACAACGCATAGTCGCCCCGATCGGGCACGTTCAGCACGCGCCAGAGCAGCGTGACGTCGACCGCTTCGCCGGATCGCGGCGTCGATTCCAGGTCGTAGCCGATCAACTCGATCGTGTTGCCGAAGGTCGTAGTGAGCGCCATCTGCGGCGCGATGGGCGGCGCAGCATCCAGCCGCACGATGGCATAACCCGGTTGACCGTCGGGGCCGGTCGTGACATCGATCGCTGATGCGCCGGGCAAGAAGCGATCGAGCCACGCCCAATCGGGAAGCGCCAGGCGCGCGAAGACCTGCACCGATGCCCCCGGTGGAATCACAACCACATCCGGGCCGGTGATCGAACGGATGGCGTGAAAGTCGCGCGCCAGCGCGGCGAGGGTGGGGTGGCGATAATGGAGCGCGTGAACGTAGATCGGCGTGCGTGTCGCGTCGATGTCGTTCAGGCGTCGGGCGATGTCCACCAGGTCGGCGTCGCTGTCGTAATACAACTGCGGCAGGCGAACGTAGTCACCGAAGTAGGCGAGGCCGGTGTCGATACCGGTGAGCACGGCAAGCACAAGGATGAAGGACACTTGCACCTGCGCTGCGCTCCGGCGCAAGTGCAGGTGTGAGGGATGAGGGATGAAGGTCTTCATCCTTCCGCCCTCATCCCTCATCCTTTTGATAACCGCCCACGCGCCCAACGCCGGAAACACAAACACCACCGGCATCAGCCCGATCGCGCGCAGATTGCTCGGCGTGATCTCGTTGACGGCCAGCGCGGTCGGCAGCAGCATGATCGCCGTCGCCGCCAGCGCGAAGAAGTACGCCGCGCGCCGCAGGAGCGTCTTGCTGCGAAACAGGCCTAACCCACTAGCCAACAATCCAACTAAAAATATCAATCCCAGAACGACAGGAAACAAGGGTCTACCCGGCAGATTGAAGCGCACGTAGGGATCGCCGTCGATGAAGAACATACCCAGCGCGCGCAGGATGTTCGTTCCCAGTTCGACGGACTGTCCTTCACGCGGGCCGACCTGCGCGATGCGCGTGAGGAATGCGTCGGGATTCTGCAAGAAGTAAATGCCCAGCGGCGCGAAGACGATCGCTGCCGCGAGAACGACCAACCCGAATTGAATCATCCGCTCGCGGCGGTGATCAGCGTCGGCGAGAATCAGGTAGAAGAAGAGCAGCGCGACCACGATGGGGAACAGTCGCGCGGCGAGGTAGGTACAGAGATTCAACCCGACGAATGCACCGCCGAGGATAATCCAGCGCCGATCGTTCAGACGCAGCCCGCGCCACAACGTGGCAACAGCAAACGCCTGCACACACGGCTCGGCGATCGAGCGGAAGCCCAGCCGGCTCATCAGCACGTGCCAGAACGAAGTTGCGAGGAAGGCTGCTGCAAGAAGTGCAACCGCTTTGCCTCCTGCTGCTTGCTTCCTGGCAGCAGAAGGCAGGAGGCGAGAGGCAAGAAGCTCTCGCACGGCCCAGTATGTGGCCGCCACGGTCAACACCCCCATCATCGCCGCCGCCAGCCGCATCGCGAACGGTGTCGCGCCGATGAGTTTCATCCACGCGGCGGCCCAATAGAAGAACAACACTTCTTTGCCGGTGTAAGCCGGAATGAAGATTGGGGCGCTGCGGCCTTCGGCGATCTCACGTGCGAGGATCGTGTCGGCGGCCTCGTCGTAATGCAGGCCGGGCGGCAGCTCGCCGACCTGCGCCAGTCTCAGCACAGCTGCGACGAGCAAGATCAGTGTGGAGAGGAACAGGGTGGACTTTCGAGACAGGGAAGACATGGTAAGATCACGCACTGTGAACATCATTCGCCGCGAACGTATTCTGTGGATCGGCCTGCTGGCCTGGTCGGGCTTATTGACGCTGGCCGCTTACGGCCCGGCGTTAAGCCTGCCGTTCTTCTTCGACGACTTCGCGCACATCCCCTTCGTCGACGCGCACAGCCTGCCGGAAATCTGGCAGACTTCAGGCGGCCTGGCTTACTATCGACCGCTGGCGTTCACGCTGTGGAAGTTGATGTATCTTCTCCTCGGCCACCACGATCCGGTCGCACAGCACGCCGTGAATCTGATCGTGCACTGGGCCAACGGCCTGCTGGTCGCCTGGTTGGCCGGACGCCTGTGGTCGCGCGCTGAATCAAGTCAATGGCCCCGGCGCTATCTGAGCGCGACGCTATTCTTGTTGTTCCCGTTCAGTTATCAAGCCGTGCCGTGGGTTGGATCGCTGGCGCACCCGCTGGTCACGGCCCTAATTCTACTCAGTCTCGTCACTTACCTGAAGTTTCGAGAGGCGGGCCGCCACCGATGGGCTGTGCTCAGCCTGGCGCTTGCGTTCTTAAGCCCGTTCGCGCACGAGAACGGCGCGCTGATCGGGCCGCTGATCGCCGCCATTGAGTGGACTCAGCCTTCACGCACAGAATCCCTCGGGCGTGGGCTGCGCCGAGCGATCGCGTGGAGTGTGCCAGCGCTGATCTGGTTTCCGATCTGGTGGCTGGCTCCCAAAGCGATCGAGGCCGGCAGCACGGCAGCCAACGCGGGCGAAGCATTGTTGCAGAACAGCGTTTATTTCCTTCAAGGCGTTGCCTATCCGATCACGTGGCTGGGCGGCTGGCTGCGCGACGCGCAGGGCATCAACGATCTGGTCGCCGTCCTCGTCTTGAGCGTGCCGCTCCTCTTGGTGGCGGCGCTTGTTCAGTGGCGCAAAGGCGCGGATCGACGCGCGCTATTGCCGTGGCTGTGGTGCGGCCTGACTTCGCTTCCGGCGGTGATCTTCCTGACGTTCGATTACGTGATCAACGGCCCGCGCCTGTTGATGCTGGCCTCGGTCGGGGCGGCGTGGCTGTGGACGGATGTCGGATTGCGGGTGGCGGATTCCAGATTTCGGATGTGGGGTGTGCGTCCCGCGAGGGTATTGGTCTCACTCGCCGTCCCCGTCGTCTTGATTCAAAACTACACCTTCATCCGCGATCGGATGGTCTTGCACGAATTGGGCGGCTCGGCGATCCGGCAGGCTGTCGCCGCGACGACGGCCGCGAACGACGATGGGCAGGTCGCGATCTTCATCAACCTGCCCGCGTGGATAGCGCCTGCGCATTCGGTCTTTGCGTTGGGACATGAAGGCGTGCAGTTCCTTCCCGGTTACGTCCCGCCCGAAACACTCGCCAGCATCAATACGGGCCGGGCCGCTGCGCTCAAAGCCATTCGCGCCGATGCAATTCGATCCGAGATGCCGTACCTCTACGGTCTGCGCGGCCAGGCGCCTGACTGGCCTGAACTCATACCTGATCGTGGTCGGGTCTTCGTCGCGCGATACGCCCCGGACAAAATCGTGATAGAACCGGTGGGCGAGTTGTCGGTTACGCCATCCAGCGCCGAACAACTCGCCCAATTTGGGGACGGCATTGGGTTGCTGGATGCTACGTCGGCGGTCAGCGGTCGAGGCGTGGAAGTCAGGTTGACCTGGCAAGTTCTCGAACCGCCCGCGCCTGATGTGACCGTGTTCGTGCACTTGCTGGATGCGAATGGCAACCTGATCGCGCAGGCCGACGGCGATCCGCTGGCCGGGACCTTCCCTTTTGCGCAGTGGCCGGCCGGGTTGATCGTTCGTGATCAGCGGGCGATTGAGGTGAGTGGATCGGGACTATCGTTGCGGGTCGGATTGTATGATCGTGCGACCGGCGAGCGGTTGATGGCCCTATCGGCAGATGGCGCGCCATTCGCCGATAATGCCGTGCCCATCTCCTTTCAACCCGCGCCGTAGCGCCATTGAGCAGGAGAGCGTTCGGCAATTGCCTCACGCCTATCGCCCGACGATTCATCGTCGGGCTAATCAAGAAAAGCCGGATCAATCCGGCTGAAGCGGCAAACAGCCTGCTTCAG
>DATBWU010000202.1:0-2545 GCA_036514635.1 Anaerolineae bacterium
CTGTTCGTCTTCTCTTACCTGGGCGCCAACCTGCCGATCTGGCGTTTTGCCCAGCCGGTGAACTACATCGGCTTCTGGATCACGCTCATCGTCATTGTGCTCAGTGGGGTGGGAGCGGTCCTCGCGCCGATAACCGGAGCCACAGACGCCACCGGCGCATCCATCGGCACATTTGCGCTGGATGCGGTGAAGCCGCTGAACTGGTTGCCTGAGGCGACTAAAGCCTGGCAGCCGCTATGGCCCATGCTGTTCGTCACTATCGCCTGCGGCGCGATCTCCGGCTGGCACGCGCTGTTCGGATCGGTCGGCACGGCTCGCCAGTTGGAGTACGAGACCGACGCGCTGCCGGTGGGCGGTGGCGCGATGTTCTCGGAGAACACGCTGGCGCTGCTCTCGCTGGTTGCGGTATCGATCGCCGGAGCGGGCGGCGGGGGTGGCCGATTCGCTGCTGGCGTCGGCAAGCTGCTGTACGCGGGCACGTTCGGCGCAATCCCTGAAGCCTTCGGCACGGCGATCGGCTTCGGCGCGTTCGTCGTGATCGTGCTCACCGTCACGCAACTGGTGTTCCGTGTGATGCGTGTGACGCTGACCGAGTGGGTCGGCGAGGCCGTGCCGGCGGTGAAGAACATGCACGTGTCCAGCATCATCTCCATGGTGCTGACGCTGGCGCTGGTGCTGACCGGCACGTGGGTGTACCTGTGGCAGTTGTTCGGCGCATCCAACCAGTTGATGGCGGCGCTCAGCCTGCTGGTGGTGACGGTGTGGCTGAAGTCGGAGAAGCGCAACCCGGCTTACGCGCTGTGGCCGATGCTGTTCATGTACATCACGACGGTCGCCGCAACCGCCGTTACGGCGCGCAACCTGTTCGAGACGATCGCCAACAATCCAAACATGAGCGGGTTGCCGGTGATCGGCGCGTGGTCGATGATCGTGGTAGCCGTGCTGTTGATCATCGCGGCGCTGTTTATCGGCTACGATGGTCTGAAAGCGTATCAACGCTACGCGAGGGGCGAAACTCCCACGGCCGCTCCGGCAGCAGCCGGCAAGTGATCGTTGAGGAGCCGCATGGTAGGGGCGAGCGAGCGGCTCGCCCCTACCCATGTTAGCGGTCGCTCATGTGCTCGGCCAATGTACGCAGGGCTTCGAAGAACTGGCGAGCATCCATCTGGCGCGGGTCGGGCAGCGGCACATGCAGTTCGATTTGGGGAACCTCGCGCCGCGAGGACAGCCGCCACACGGTCGGATGGGCCTTTTGAGCGGCGGACACCAGATCGGGCGCGAGTTGGCGGGAGAGCGATCGGGTGGCTTGAGGCGCGCGAAAGTTTCGGCCATCGAGCATTTCGCTGTCCCAGCGGTGGGTCTCTCCTCGCCCGACCGTTTGACGCTCGCTCCAACTGCCGGGCGCGAGCAGGTCGAATTCGAAGCGCGGCGCGCTCGCCAGCTGGCCGCGCACGATGAGCACGTCGCGCCGCCCGCGTGCGTGCGCCAAAATCCAGAACCAGGGTACATCGCGCGGCTCCATCACCAGCAGCAGATCGACCTGACGAAACGGGGATTGGGCTTTGGCGATGCTCAGATGCACCGCCGAGGAACCCAGCCAGCGCAGCGTGGTTCGCTCGCCCAGGCGCGGTAATCCGCCTTGCATCCAGCGCAGCACGGCATTGCCACGGCGAATGTTCCAGATCATGCCGAAGGCGAACCAGCCCAGGACGATAGCGACCAGCACAACGAGGATGGTTTGGGAGAGTTGGTCCATATCTGCCCGATTGTTGATTTATGATTGCTGATTGTGGGTTGCGAATTCAATCATCAATCCGCGATCCGCAATCAACAATCCGGAATGCGGAGATTATAAAGCGAACATGCGTGGAGCGCCAATGGCAGCCTCTTCAAGCCCCGGCTTGTTTGCCAGGGTGCGCGAATTTCTGTTCGGCATGCTGGGCCTGGAGTTTACCCATCATGCGCTGGAGATGCGCGCCAGCCTGGAGACGCTGTTCATGTTGGCGACCATCGGTGATATGATCGGCGTGCCGATCCTGCCGCCGTACTATAGCCTGCGCCTGCTGCCGTATGTCGTGCCGCACATCGCCACCTGGAAGCGGCGCGTCCTGCGCGAGAAGGAATTCACCGACGAGCACGATTACCACCTGCACGGATTATAAGGATGAAGGATGAGGGATGAAGGATGAAGTTTTCATCCCTCATCCTTAATTGCGAGGAATGGCATGACTGAACCAGCGACACCCAAGAAGAGTTTTCTCCAGAACGTCAAAGAAATCCTGTACGGCATGGGCCGGCACGATATGACCCGCTACGCTATCCGCACGCGCGCCAGCATGGAGCACCTGTTCATCCTGATCACGATGGGCGATCTGCTGGGCATCCCGATCCTGCCGCCGTATTACAGTCTGCGCCTGCTGCCGTATGTCGTGCCGCAGATCGCCACCTGGAAGCGGCGTATGTTGCGCGAGAAGGACATCTCGGACGCAATGTTCTAATTGCAGATTTTAGGTTTCGGATTGCGGATTGAGCCAGTGTCAATCCG
>DATBWU010000203.1:0-21302 GCA_036514635.1 Anaerolineae bacterium
ATTCGCCGCGCTACGCCGCTGCGCCTAATGAATCGGGCTAGTCGGATTCATCCGACGCTGGGGTGTAGCCCGCCGAGTTCATCGGCGGGGCGGGCGCACGCTGGCAACGGCCCAAGTTTCTGGGTAGCGCAGCGAAGAATCCTGACTATACCGGCGGAGACCCTTCGCTCCGCTCAGGGTGACACGGGAACCTATACTTGGATGGCTACTATACTCGACGCGGGAACAATCTGCGGTTTTGCTCACCGACCGCGTCCTCGCGGTCGATCAGGATAGACGCCCGCGTGGACGCGGGCTTTGAGCAGCCAAAAGCGCAACGTGTGACCGCGCGCAGAATAGAAAAGGCTCCCGAGATTCGTCCGTCGATCTCGGAAGCCGCGTGGGAAGAGGGCGTTGGGGTATGGGCTATGCCGTCTGCGTCGCCGGGACTTCAACCGGCTGCTGCCGCGTCGCCAGGGCGAATCCGACGAAGATCACCACGACGCCGATCAACTCGCTGATGTATAGATACTCCGGCGCACCGACCCGCGCCAGCGTGCCGCCGATGGCGGGCGACAGGCCGCCTAACGCGATGAACACGTTGCCCAGCACACGGTTCGGCATGACGCGCTTGCGCCAGAACAGGTAACCCGAATACACAGCCCCGCCGACCAATGCGATCGTCCCGTAAATGTTGAACAGGAACGAGTACGACCGCACACCGCCCAATGGCATGATGCCGCGAATTTCCTGTTCGGATTCGCTGTCGCCCTCGGTGATCTTCACGCTGCGCGTCGCATACTGCTCGCTCAACGGCTTGCTCGGCGTGAAGACATCCGCGTTCAGCGGCGTGCTGAAGGTGTGAACGGCGGCGATCAGCGTGCCGATCAACAGTACGGCCATCAGCGTGTGTGCGACGCCGGATTTGCGCACGAGCAGATATACCGTACCTTGGCCGAGCCAGGCCGCCGCCAGCACCGCGCCGCATAAATACCACAGGCGGAAAATGGTCGCGTCCCACGCCTGGCTCGAATAGAACTCGGCGAAGGTGCCGGTGCCATAGATCAGCACGCCAAGACCCCAGACCAGGTAATGCGCGCGCTTGCGCTCGACATAGCGCCACAGCAGCGCAACCGCGAACCCCAGTGACACGATCGTCGAGGTCAGCGGCAGGATCGCACTGAGCGTCATGTTGTTCTCCTCCACGTAACTACTCAGCCTCACCCCCCAACCCCCTCTCCCGAAGTGAAACAGCGCGCTTCGGGAGAGGGGGAGCATCAACTCCCCTCTTCTGGCGACAGCCGTTTCGTCGTCAGGAGAGGGGCCGGGGGTGAGGCAGTCTGAGCAGTTACTCCTCCACTTGGAATTCGAGTCAGCGAATTGCATTCACCAGGCCGGCGATGGCGATCATGATGATCGCAACGAGCAACACCCCCATCACCATGAACGCGATCGGCACGATCCGGTCATACACCACATTCGATGGGATGCGCGGTGTCTGCTTGCGCATCTTCTGCGGATCATCCACTCTACCTCTCCTCGTACGCCGTCACCAGCGCGAGCAGCACCTCGTTGAGGAACGCACACAGTTGGCGGTGCACCACCTGCCAACTGGGCGCGGCCACCGGTTCGAGCGCGCTCGACATCTGCACCAGTGAATCGGCGATGGTGTCGCGGAAGAACAGGAAGGCGCGCAGCGCTTCGGCCAGCGGCAAGGATCGAGCCTGCGCCAACGCGGCATACTCGCGCCCAAGGCCCTGGGCAGCGGCGTGCGCCGAGTCTGTTACGCCGGGCGCTGATACAGCGTGCGCGATCTCCAGCATCAGGCGGCGGCCCAACTCACGCTGCACGCGGCGCGCGTCCTCGTCGAAGCGGGCCATCCACGGCGCATCGATTTGCTCCATCGCCAAGCGCAAGCGGCCCAGGACGCTGTGAACCAGTGTCTGCACGCCGACATCGTTCGAGCGGTGCGCGTCGACCCACCCCTGCAGGCCGGCGCGGTTGAAGCGTCGATGCCCACCCGCCGTCCGCTGGCTGGCGATCCGGCCCCGATCGGCCCAGGCGCGCAACGTCGCCGGATGCACACCCATCAGTTGGGCCGCGTCCGTCAACGGGAGCCACTCGTCGTTTGGAGCCGAATCAGATTTAGTCTCAGCAGAGGGAGTCATTGGCTGCCACGGCGAATCTACAAAAATCTTCACCGAATGGCAAGGATTGTATCGGGTTCACACAGGAGTGTCAAGCATCCCTCAGGATAGTCGCATTCGACCGGGAACGCACGCCGCAAGGGATGCACAATGAATAATCAGATGGCGCCTCGGCGCGATCCGTATCCGTTTATTCGCTGCTTATCCGTTGCGGCGAACACGGATTACAGCAGACTTGCCGGATCGATGTCGATGCGCCAGTTTTTAGGCAGGGGGAAATCGTGTAAGAGCGAGGATGGGTCGTCGGCGCGCACGACGATGTGCCAACGGTATTGTCCGGCCAGCCGCGCGAAGAAGCACGGCGCAGGCCCGATGATCGATCCGCGCCCGATACCGCGCCGCGTCAGATAGGCGTCGAGATCGGAGGCGATCCGTTCGGCCTGGCGACGGATCTGGCCTCCGTCCGAATCGCGCCCGATCAAGCGCGCCAGCCGGATCGCAGGGGGATAGGCGTGTTCACGGCGGAAAGCGAGTTCCTTCGCAGCGAAGGCGTCGTAGTCGTGATGGGATGCAGCGACAATCGCGTCATGATCCGGCGTGTACGTCTGCACAATCGCGCGCCCGCTGTGCAGCCCGCGCCCGGCCCGGCCCGCGACTTGCGCCAGCAGTTGAAACGTCCGCTCGCTCGATCGGAAGTCGGGCAGGTTGAGCGCAGTGTCCGCCGTGATCACGCCGACGAGCGTCACCAGTGGCAGGTCGAGTCCCTTGGCAATCATTTGCGTGCCGACCAACACATCGGCCTGCCCGTCGATGAAGCGTTGAAGGATGCCTTCGTGTGCCGCCTTGCCCTGGGTCGTGTCGCGATCCCAGCGCAGCACGCGCGCGTCGGGGAAGAGCTCGCGCACGGCAACTTCCACTTTTTGAGTGCCTACGCCAAAGTAGCGAATGCGCCGGCTCTTGCAGTTGGGACACTGCGTGGGTTGCGCCTGGCGATGATTGCAAGTGTGGCAAATGAGCTGGCCGGATGGTTGGATAGTTGGCAGGTTGGATGGTTGGATAGTTGGCGGGTTGGATGGTTGATCGCCGGGTTCGCCGTCTCGCTGATTCGCTGATTCGTGGTAGGTCAGGGGTATGTCGCAGCGAGGGCACTTCAGCACGTGGCCGCAGTCGCGGCAGGAGACAAACGTCGCCAGCCCACGCCGGTTGAGGAAGAGGATCGCCTGCTCCCCGTTCGCCAGCGTCTCGGCGAGCGCGGCCTGCAAGCGGCGGCTGAAGATGTGCGTGTTGCCCGCTTTAAGCTCGGCGCGCAGATCGACAATCTCGACCGGCGGCAGATCGCGATACACTGCTTCGCCGGAAGTCGCGTCGAAGCGCGAGGCTACCTGGTAACGTTCTTCGTGTTGGCGAATGCGCCGCACATGGCCGATCACGCGGCGGGGCAACGTGAGCAGGTGGAGTTCGCCACGCTGCGCCCGCGTGTGCGACTCGAGCGCTGGCGTCGCGCTGCCCAGGATCACGTGTGCGTTCACGCGCCGCGCCAGCTCGAGCGCGACATCGCGGGCGTGGTAATACGGCCGGTGCTCCTGCTTGTATGATGCATCATGTTCTTCATCGATCACGATTAGCCCAAGCCGCATGAGCGGCGCGAAGAGGGCCGAGCGCGGGCCGATGAGGATATCGATCGCGGCGGAGCGCGCCTTCCGCCACACGTCGTAGCGCTCACCTTCGCTCAGGCCCGAGTGCAGCACCGCAACTCGACCGGGAAAGCGCGCCGCGAATCGGTACACGGTCTGCGGGGTCAACGCGATCTCCGGCACGAGGACGATGGCCTGCCGGCCGAGTTGCAGCATCCCATCGACGGCTCGCAGGTAAATCTCGGTCTTGCCGGAGCCGGTTACGCCGCGCAGAAGAAACCGTGAGGCTGTCTCACGGCCGAGTATCGCCGCTTGAATCTCAGTCCAGACGCGCTGTTGGTCGCCGGTCAGGGTCGGCGGCTCGACCGGAACGAACTCCTTGCCTGCCAGTGGATCGCGCCAGACTTCCTCTTCGCTCAACGCGATCAGCTCGCGCTCGGCCAGCGCTTCGAGATCGGCGAGTGTGCAGCCGGTCGTGGCGTACACATCCGCGAGTTGCACGGGCCGCGCTTCGCGGGCGAGCACATCCAGCACGCTCGCCCGGCGCGCGGCGACCTCGGCCCGTGTCGAGAGCGAGTCCGTCGCAACCGTGGCCCGATCGGCGAGCAGCCGCGCGAAGCGCGCCGTCTTGGGACGGACACTCGGCGGCAGCAGGATCGACCGCCTGGCGATCACACCGCGCCGCGCCAGCGCGCGCACGGCCTCCTGCCAGCTCTTGCGCGGCAAGGCCCGTGCGATCTGCGCGCCGCGCAGCGGGCCGCGCCGGTTGAGCAACGCGAACACTTCCGATTGCGTGGCGCTCATTCGCGCGGGAATTGTCTCGACGGCCAGCGCGAAGAGTGTATCGACGCGCCCGGCGATGCCCGAAGGCACGAACAGATCGATGCACTCGTACAAGGGGGCGAGCGTGGCCTGGCTAATCCAGCGGGCCAGGTCGAGTTGAACCGGCGATAGCACCGGCACGGGATCGAGCAGCGCTCCGATCGGCTTCGTCTTCTCGACCGGCGACGAATCGCTTAACGCGACGACAATGCCAGGCAAGCGCCGGTCGATCAGCGGCACGACGACCAGGTGACCGGGCGCGAGGCGGTCGCGTAGATCATCGGGCACGTCATAGTGAAAGGCGCGCCCCTCTTCGGATGCGCGCCCGATGTGCCTGAGGATAACCACTTCGGCGAAGAGAGATGCCGTATTCATGCCGAGGAGTGTCACAGGACACGGAAGAACACGGAACACGCGGATAGGACTTTTGATCCGTGTTCATCGGTGTTCATCCGTGTTCCCTTTCATTTCGGTGTTGGGCACGTCATTCAGCGCGGCACATTGCCCAGCCGGGTGATCCCGCCGATGACACTGACGGCGAGCAAAACGGCGAAGAGCGTTACGCCCAGCCACTCGCTGCGCAGCGAGTTGAGATCGACCACGCGCGGCTGACCCTCGCGAACTTCGATCCGGTAGAACGGGCACAGCAGCCAGCCCAGGATCAAGCCGCCCACAAATCCACCGACGTGCCCGAGCGTGTCAATGCCCGGCACGCTCAATCCGATGAACAGGTTGAGCATCGCCATCGCGGCGTAGCTATACAGGCGCTGCGTCCCGCGCGCGCCGAAGTGCTGCCGATTGCGGACGAAGAAAGCGATCATCGTGCCGACGATGCCGAACAGCGCGGTCGACGCGCCCGCCGACAGGCCGAGGTCGGTGTGCAGCGCAAAACTGGCAATCGACCCGGACAGCCCGCTCAACACGTAAATGGCGACGAAGCGCTCCGAGCCGTACAGTGCCTCCATCTCCGGCCCTAGCGCATACAGCGCATACGAGTTGAAAAACAAGTGGACGAGGCCAATGTGCAGGAAGTTAGCCGTGAACAAGCGCCACACTTCGCCGTAGAGAACGATCCGGGATGGGGCATTCGCGCCAAACGCGATCAAGACGCTGCGGTTTTCCGAGCCGCCCGACGCGGTCATCAGTAGCCACACAACGATATTAACGCTGAGAAAGACCCACACCCAGCGCGGGCGCGCGATCGGCAGGCGCAGCGAAGGCGACGGCGTGGTGGGCGTCGGCGTAGACGGCGAGGGCTGGCTCACAGCGTCACCTGGCGTTGATGCACTCGGCAGTGCTCGGCGCAGATGATGCTGACCACGGCCTCCACCGTCTCATCGAGCGCCTCGGCGCGATTGAGGACGATGTAATCGAACTCGTCAAGGCGCTTGAGTTCCTCGCGCGCCGTCACGATGCGCAGTTTCAGAGTGTCGGGCGTTTCGGTCTGGCGCGAATGCAGTCGCGCCATGAGTTCCTCCTCGCTCCCCGCCATCAGGAAGATCAGCACGGCTTCGGGAACCAGGCGGCGGATTGTCATCGCCCCCTGCACGTCGAGGCGCATGATCACGTCCTGACCGGACGCCAGCGCCTGGCGCACCTGTTGCTTGGGGATGCCCTTGTAGTCGCCATACACGACGGCGTACTCGAGCAATTCGCCCTGCTCGATCATCTCGGTAAACTCACTCATCGACACGAAGTGATAGTCCTGGCCTTCGATTTCGCCGGGTCGCCGGGGTCGTGTGTTGGCCGTGACGACAAAGTGGAACGGCAGGCCGGTCTTCTCCAGACCGGCGAGCACGCTATCTTTGCCGACGCCCGACGGGCCGGAGAGGACAATCAATAGTGGATGGCGGGGCCGGTTGTAGGGATCGGTTTCGCTCACGGGTTGCTCCATACGCTGTGACTCATTATAATTGCAGTCAGCCATTCGCTCAATGTCATAATCACGCTGGTTGGGAAGTTGGAAGTTGGAGGCGCGCCGCTCCAACCTCTAATCTCTAATCTCCAACCTCCAATCTCTATATTGGAGAATAACCGTGCCGATCTACGAGTACCGCTGCCCTAACTGCAAAAAGAAAGTCTCGGTCTTCTTCCCCAGTATCTCCCGCGTCGATCACGCGTCGGCACGCTGCCCCCACTGCGGCAGCGGCGGACTGGCGCGGCTGATGTCGCGTGTGCGGGTGCTGCGTGGCGCGTCGCGATCGAGCGAGAGCAGTGACGACGATGTGGCCGACGACATGCTGGGCGGCCTGGACGAAAACGATCCGCGCTCGATGGGCCGCTTCATGCGCAAAATGGCCGAGGAATCCGGCGAAGACATACCGCCGGAGTTCAACGAGGTTGTGAACCGGCTGGAGAAGGGCGAGTCGCCCGAAGATATCGAAAAGTCGATGCCGGAGCTGGGCGACATGGCGGGCGGCGACGAAGGCGGATCGAGTGAAGGCGATGAATGAAACGTGAAGCGTAATTACGTTTTACGTTTTGCGTTTTACGTTTTACGTTTTGCGTGTAGCCTCTTCTCGACCATCGCCCTGATCTCCGCCTGCACATCCTCGACGCTTCGCGCCGCGTCGATCGTCACCCAGCGGTCCGGCTCGGCGTGAGCGAGCCGCAGATACCCGTCGCGTACGCGGTGATGAAACTCGATCGTCTCCTGATCGAGCCGGTTCCACTCGCCGCCGCTGCCCCTACGCCGGCGCAGTCCCTCCTCCACATCGACATCGAGCAGCAGCGTCAGGTCGGGCCGGAGCCTGCCCGTGGCGAAATCAAGAATCGACCGCAGTGTGCTCAAATCGATCCCGCGACCGTAGCCCTGATAGGCCAGCGAGCTATCGGCATAGCGATCGGATAGGGCAATGCCGCCGCGTTCGATCTGCGGCCGAATCACGTCGGCCACCAGTTGCGCGCGCGACGCGCAATACAGCAACAACTCCGTCGGCGCACGCATGGCCGTGTTGTCCAGCGAATGGAGGATGTCGCGCACCTGATCGCCGATGTGCGTGCCGCCCGGCTCGCGCGTGGTGATCACTTCGTAGCCGCAACCGCGCAGAAACTCGGCCAGTTGCGCGATCTGCGTCGTCTTGCCGCAACCTTCCGGGCCTTCAAAGGTGACGAAGAGGCTCACAATTCAGTCCCGACAAAGGACGAACGACGAATGACGAAGGGCGAACAGTGCCGCTGTCATTGGTCTTTCGTCATCTGTCATTCACGATAGATTCTCACCCGCCGATACGGTTCGCGCCCGTACGAGTGCGAAATCAGGTTGGCTCGCCGAACCAGCTCGTGCTGCATGCGGCGCACCTCGGCCGATTGCGGTGCGAGATCGACGACGCGGCTGCCATTGCTGACTTTCTCGATCGCTTCCTGCGTCTCGCGCATCGCCGAAGCATACGGGTCGCCGTCTTCCAGCGTCAACCCGAAAACGTCGGCCAGCACGTTCTCGATCTGCGTGATGGTATTGGTGCGCAGCACGTACAGCGGCGTGCCGCGCCGCTCGGCGTCGGTGATCAGCCGGGGCCGCTTGCGATAGTAGTTCTTTACGGTGAGGATCACGTCGGCCTGGCCCAGGTCGTCCGTCAGACGAACCGGCACGTGCAGCCGCTGGGCGACTTCTTCAATGCGATTGCGCGCGACGCCGTAGGCGTAGACGCGAACCGGCTTGAGTGGGCCGCGCTCGCCGGGTGCGATCGGCTGCTGCACTTCGGGCACGCCGCCGGCGTCTTGCGGCTCGACCTCGCCACCCCGGCGCGGCCGTTCACGGCTCGCCGCGCCCGACGGCGTGATCCGCTCCTTCTTGAGCTCGCCGTTCGGGCCGCGCACGCGCAGCTCGGCCTGCATGAGCCGCCCGCGCAGCAGTGCATCGACCGCCGTCGCCACATCATGATGCACCAGCAGCCGATCGCGCTCCTGAATCTCGATCAAGACGTCGAAGGTCGGCGGCGCGCGTCGCTCCAGCACGGTCTTTTGCGTGCCGCGCCGCCGCGCTTCCTCGTCGGACAGCGTGACGCTTTCGATGCCGCCGACCAGATCGGACAACGTCGGGTTCAGCAGGATGTTTTCCAACGTGTTGCCGTGCGCCGTGCCGATCAACTGCACGCCGCGCTCGGCGATCGTGCGCGCGGCCGCCGCTTCCAGTTCGCGCCCGATCTCGTCGATGACGATCACTTCCGGGTTGTGGTTCTCCACCGCTTCGATCATCACCTCGTGCTGAAGCGAGGGGCGGGCCACCTGCATGCGTCGCGCGCGCCCCACCGCCGGATGCGGGATGTCGCCGTCGCCGCCGATCTCATTCGAGGTATCGACGACGACCACGCGCCGGGTCGGGACGTGATCGGCGGGCTTGCCTTCGGCCAGGATGCGCGCCACTTCGCGCAGCATCGTCGTCTTGCCGACGCCGGGCCGCCCTAACATCAGGATGCTCTTGCCCGATCGAATGATGTCTTCGATGACATCGATCGTGCCGTACACCGCGCGCCCGACGCGGCAGGTCAGCCCCACCACGTGACCGTGCCGGTTGCGGATGCCGCTGATGCGGTGCAGCGTGCGCTCGATGCCGGCGCGGTTGTCGGCGTCGAAGTCGCCGATGCGCGACACGACCGTGTCGAGGTCGGCCTGCGCCACTTCGCGCTCACTCAACTCGATCTCGGTATCGACGAAGCGCGCCTCGGGCCGCCGTCCCAGATCGAGCACGATCTCCAACAACTCGTTTGAGCGATCGGCGCGGCGCACGGCGTCGGCGATGTCGGGCGGCAGCACGTCGAGCAGAACGTGCAAATCATCAGTAATTCGCAGTTGTGGCATACGTTCCTCTAAAACGTAATACGCAAAACGTAAAGGCACTCATCACGTTTCACGTTTTACGCCTCACGTCTCATCCTTCACCCATCAAGAATGGGTCACCTTCGCGCGGGCTTCCAGCGGGTTGGGATGCGCCAGGGCGACTTCCGGCGCGACGACGTGCGCCACCAGGTGCTTGACCATCAGCACGCTTGAGGCGAACGGCTCGAAGCCCATCGTTTCGAGTGGGCGGCGCAGCCACTCCTGGTAGCGCCGCACGCCGCAGTAGATCGGCTTGTCCCAGCCTGAGCCAAGCTCGGCCAGCGCAGCGCTCATAATACGCGCGGCGCGCGCTTCGGCGTCGGGATGGATGAGCAGGTTGATCCACGCGCCGTGCGGGCCGCGCCGCACTTCGACGTAAGCGGCGAGTTGGCCCTTCTCTTCATAGACGTAGCCGCACGTGTCCGATCGACTGTCCAGCGGCACGCCCTCTGCAAAGTGTGCGAGCCGTGGCGCGGTGTTGAAGTACAACTGCTGGATCGCCCAGGTGTCTACATCTTGCCGCACGCGCAGCAGGCCTTCGGCCGAGGGAGGCCGGCACCACGGATCGAGGTGAAGAATATCCCGCCGCAGATAGACGGCGAATCCCACGTGGCGCAGCGGCTCGATCTCTCGCCCATCTTCGGGCGCTTCGGCGATCAGGTGATGCAGCCCCATGCGCGCTGCTTCGACACCGACGTATTCCAACATCCGTTCCCACAGCGCCGCGACCGAATCGCCGACGGATAACTCCGGGGCGACGAACGTGATGTATCCGCGCGGCGAGCCGGGCCGTGGCCGCATCTGCACTAATCCATCGAGCTTCTCGGCGACCCCCTCGGATTGGCCCCGGCAGACGTAGCAGCGCGTGCTGCGCGTGTTGAGGATGAACAGAGAGGCCAGCGCCGATTGCAGCGGGCGCGGCTTGCGGGTGAGCGCCAGCTCCGCGTTGAGCGCTGTGCCCTGATTCTCCAGCTGGGCCACCAGCGTCACATCACGTAGATCAAAGGGGCGTATCATGTGCTTTCCAGGTGACCGGCACTTTGAAAGAGGTAAAGTGCCGATCACCTCCTCAATCATTTGACCAGGCTCAAGAACAGGCGATGCACGCGATCGTCGCCGGACAGCTCAGGATGGAACGAGGTCGCCAGCAGGTTACCTTGCCGGGCGGCGACGATCACCGGCTCGCCCCGATGATCGATCCGCGACAGCACCTCGACGCCATCGCCGACCGATTCGATCAGCGGCGCGCGGATGAAGATGCCGTGGAACGGCCGCGTGCCGTCGAGGCCTTGCACGCTCAAATAGGCTTCGAACGAATCGACCTGTCGACCGAACGCGTTGCGTTGCACGTGCACATCCATCAGGTCGAGGAGGGGCTGATCGCGGCCCACGTCTTTCGCCATGAAGATCAGGCCGGCGCAGGTGCCCCACAGCGGCCTGCCCGATCGCGCCCTCTCGCGCAACGGCTCGATGAGACCATACTGCACCGCCAGCTTGCCAATGGTCGTCGATTCGCCGCCGGGGATGATCACGCCATCCAGCCCGTCGAGGTCTTTCGGCAGGCGCACCTGGCGCGCCTCAACGCCGAGACGGTTCAAGACCTGTTGGTGTTCGATGAATGCCCCTTGCAGGGCCAGGACTCCGATCCTCATTCGTTCTATCCCACAGAGTCAGCGAATCAGTGAGTCAGCGAATCGGCGAGATTAGTCTGTCTCTCGCTGACTCGTTGATTCGCACTTAACCGTCAACGAATTACGTCAGGGTCAATCTCATCTCATTTGTCGGCAGAAAGCCGAGCGATTGATACACGGAACGGCCTGCTTCGCTGGCGTGCAAGGTCAGCCGGTGCATGCCGGCGGCCCGGCAGGCGTCGATGGCGGCCTGGACAATGCGGCGTGCCAGTCCACGACGGCGATACTCCGGTTCGGTGTACATGCTATGCAGGTATGCCAGGCGCTCGGTGGAATCTCTCGGGCGGGGCAGCCAGCTGAAGAAGGACACAGCGCCGCTGGCGACGATTCGGCCATCGGACTCGATGACCCACGCGCGCAGCGAGCCGTCATCCAGATGCGTGCGGAGATGCTCCCCATACGCTGAATCCATCCGGTCGAGGTCGCGCGGCTCGTGGCGCTCGTCCGCCATCACTGCTATGTCTTCGGACATGCGGCGGCGATGGTTGACCAGAACAGGGATGTCGGCCGGCGTAGCTTCGCGCAACGGCAAATCGTCTGACATATTCAAGATTGATTCACCGCAGAGGACACTGAGAGCGCCGAGGGTTCAAAAGGAACTCGGCGGTCTCTGCGTGCTCTGCGGTTAATAGACTACCATCCGCGCGGCGCGAGTCGCTCCGGCTCCGGGATCGACATCACAGTGCGCCCGACCATCGGCTCGCCCAGGTTCTTACTGACCTCGGCGAGGATCGTGGGTTCGGTGTAGTGCGTCACCGCCTGCACGATCGCCCTGGCGCGCTTGGACGGATCGCCCGATTTGAAGATGCCGGAACCGACGAACACGCCGTCGACGCCCAACTGCATCATCAGTGCCGCGTCGGCTGGCGTGGCGACGCCGCCGGCGGCGAAGTTGACCACCAGCAGTCGTCCCAGATCCTTGGTCTCGACCACCAACTCGTACGGTGCGCCGATCTCTTTGGCGTAGGCCATCAACTCTTCATCGGCCATCGTCGTCAGGCGGCGGATTTCACCCAGCACGGCGCGCGCATGGCGCACGGCCTCGACCACGTCTCCCGTGCCCGCTTCGCCCTTCGTGCGGATCATCGCCGCGCCTTCGCCGATGCGCCGCAGCGCCTCGCCCAGGTTGCGGCAGCCGCACACGAACGGCACCTTGAAGTTGTGCTTGTTGATGTGGTGCGCCTCGTCGGCGGGTGTCAGCACTTCGCTCTCGTCGATGAAATCGATGCCAATCGCTTCCAGCACCTGCGCTTCGACAAAGTGGCCGATGCGGCACTTCGCCATCACCGGGATTGTGACGGCGTCCATGATGCGCAAGATCAGCTCCGGGTCGCTCATGCGGGCTACGCCGCCCTGCACGCGAATGTCGGCCGGGACGCGCTCCAGCGCCATGACGGCGCACGCGCCGGCTTCTTCGGCGATCTTAGCGTGTTCGGGCGTAACCACGTCCATGATCACGCCGCCCTTCAGCATTTGTGCCAGGCCGCGCTTGATGGTGATGGTTCCAACTTCCTTTTCCATAATGTATCTCCCCGCTTCAACGCGTGAACTCAATGAAGTCATTAAGATTTTACCACGAAACAAAGGGGCGCGGAGTGCTCGCCTGCGCAATTTCCAAGACAGGCAGTTGCTTTTCAGGGCGATCATCTCGGCCTAAAGTCGGATGACAGGCCGCGCAAAATTCATATAATTGTACCAGTGTAATTAGTACAATTCGAGGCGGGCCGATGAACCTCAAAATAGATATGCACAGCGGCGTGCCTATCTACACCCAGATTGTCGAGCGAGTCAAGCACATGATCGCGACGGGTGAGCTGAAGCCCGGCGATCAACTACCTACGGTTCGGCAACTGGCACAAGACCTGCGCGTAAACTTCAACACGATCGCGCGGGCCTACGCACTACTTGACGCTGCGGGTATCATCTCCACGCAGCAAGGGCGCGGCACGTTCGTCCGCGAGCGCCCGGATGAGCGCGCGATTACGCGGATGCGGGCGGAGAAACTCAACGCGATGATCGAGCACGTCGTCATCGAAGCGTCCAGCCTGGGTTACAGACCCGCCGAGATTCGCGCCGCGTTCGATGATGCCCTCAAGCAGTTGGGGAAGGAAAGCAAACGGTAAAGGAGACCCTACATGGCTATCGCTCCTGCTCCCAAGAAGGAAAAGGCTATCAAGATGGATCCGCTGCAAGCGCAGCTTCAGGCTAAGATCGTCAACCCCGTGTCGCTGGCCGTCTTCTTCGCCTTGCTGATCGTCTCGATCATCGTCGCCGCGCTGCTCGACGGGCGGGTTCCCGACGAGTATATCGCCGCCGAGGTGATCGTCCTGAACCTGATCGGCCTGTACGTGATGTTCGCCTTCAAGATCGCCAATCAATGGGAAAAGGCCGTCGTGCTGCGCTTCGGCAGGTTTCGAGGGCTGAAAGGCCCTGGCGCGTTCTGGCTCGTCCCGGTGATCGACAGCGTTGCAGCGTGGATCGATCATCGCGTGACCGTGACGCCGTTCAACGCCGAGCGCACATTGACCAAAGACACCGTGCCGGTCGATGTGGATGCCGTGTTGTTCTGGGTCGTGTGGGATGCGGAGAAGGCCGCGCTCGAAGTGAAGGACTATCAGGCGGCGATCGCGTGGGCGGCGCAGACTGCGCTGCGCGACATCATCGGCAAGATGATGCTGGCCGACATTCTCGTCGGGCGCGAGGCGATCGATGCCGAGCTCCAGAAGATCATCGACGAGCGGACGACGCCGTGGGGTATCACCGTGCAATCGGTCGAGATTCGGGACGTAGTGATTCCTGCCGCACTCGAAGACGCCATGTCGCGCCAGGCGCAAGCCGAGCGCGAGCGGCAGGCGCGCGTCATCCTGGGCGAAAGCGAAAAGCAAATCGCCGAGAGTTTCGCCGAGGCGAGCCGGGCCTACGCCAACAACCCGACCGCGCTGCGCCTGCGCGCGATGAACATGTTGTTCGAGGGCTTGAAAGAGAAAGGCGCGCTCGTCATCGTCCCGTCATCGGCTGTGGAGACGATGAACCTCGGTGGGATACTGGGCATCGCATCCGCCGCTAATAGCGCACTGCCCAAAGACAAATGAACAGGCCTTACGCAGTTGGAGAGTTTTCACCGCGAAGGCGCTAAGGACGCAAAGGAAAACTTAGCATTTCTTCGCGCCCTTGGCGACTTAGCGGTTCAAGTGTGTAACTCCTATTGAATCTGGATGCAGAGGTAGGGCTGATATGATTCGAACCGAAGGATTGACCAAAACATTCGCGGTTGACAAGAGGATCGGGAAGATCACGGCCGTCGACCGGCTCGATCTGGACGTGAAGGCCGGGGAAGTGTTCGGCTTCCTCGGTCCAAACGGCGCCGGCAAGACGACGACGGTGCGCCTGTTGAGCGCGTTGATCGGCGCCACCTCCGGCCGTGCCTGGGTGAACGGCTTCGAGATCGGCAAGCGCGATCAGGAAGTGCGCGCATCGATCGGCATCTTGACCGAGCAGCCCGGCATGTACGATCGGTTGAGCGCTCAGAAGAACCTGATGATTTACGCGCGCCTGTACGGCGTGCCGAACCCCGCCGGGCAGGTCGAGAAGTATCTGCGCATGCTCGGACTGTGGGATCGGCGCAGGGACCCGGCGGGATCGTTCTCGAAGGGCATGAAGCAAAAACTCGCCATCGCGCGGGCGATCCTGCACGAGCCGAAGACGATCTTTCTTGACGAGCCAACGGCGGGCCTCGATCCGGAGGCGGCCAAGCTGGTGCGCGACTTCATCGAAGAACTCAAGACCGAAGGCCGCACGATCTTCCTGTGCACGCACAACCTCGACGAGGCCGATCGGCTGTGCGACCGCATCGCGGTGTTCAAGCATCGCGTGATCAAGCTCGACACGCCCAGCCGCATGCGCACGTCGATGTTCGGGCGAACCGTCGAGATTCAAGTGCGCCACGCCGATGAGCCGATGCTGGCGCTGCTGAAGCACTTCGACTTCGTCAAGAGCGCCGAATGGGTAGACGGCAAGATCGTCGCGCAGGTGGACGATCCCGAATCGGGCAACCCGGCGCTGGTCAAAGCCCTAGTCGAAGCCGGGGCCGAGGTGCAATTCGTCAGCGAGTTGAAGCACTCGCTGGAAGACGTGTATCTGTCGCTCATCAACAATCGGTAGAGACCGGGTTTCTCAGGAGCACGACCATGCGTATCCGAACCCTGATCGATAAAGAATGGAATGAAGTCTTCAAGAACAAGCTGGTGCTGTTCACAGTGTTATTGCTGCCGCTGGTTTTCGCGGTTTTGCCGCTGGTGCAGCTCGCCACGACGCGACAGGTGAACCCCGGCGAACTGTCTGACGCGCCGGGCAACATCGCGCGGCTGTGCGACCTGCAGGGACTGACCTCCGCCGAGTGCATGCAGACTTTCCTGTCCCAATCGTTCATGCTCTTCTTCTTCCTGATGCCGCTGATGATCCCGGTGACGATCGCGTCATATAGCATCGTCGGCGAAAAGACGACGCGCTCGCTGGAACCGCTGCTGGCGACGCCGACGACCACGGCCGAGATCATCGTGGGCAAAGGGCTGGCGGCAGTCATCCCGGCGATGGCGGCGGGCTGGCTGTCGTTTGCGGTTTACCTGATCGGCGCGCGCTTCTTCGTGGTCAGCGACCGCGTGTACGCGGCCATCGCCAGCCCGGTGTGGCTGGTGGGCATGGTGCTGGTCGCGCCGCTGCTCACGCTCTTCTCCGTCGGTGCGGCTATCGTCATCTCGTCCCGCGTCAACGATCCGCGCGCGGCGGAGCAGTTGGGCGCGTTGGTCATCCTCCCGGTGCTGGCCGTGTTCATCGGGCAGATCTTCGGCGTCATCGCGCTGAACGTGACGTCGATGATCGTCTTCGCGGGAGTGATGCTTGTGGTCGACGCGGGGATGCTGTACCTGGCGGCAAAACTGTTCCAGCGCGAGACCATCCTGACCCGCTGGCGCTGATCCTTCGACGAATGACGAAGGACTGGCGCTTTTCGTCCTTCGTCATTCGTCTTTCGTCCATTCTCACGTGAAACACGGGCGGAGCATTGGCTTCGCCCGTTCGCGTGTGTGCCGCCGCGCTTGGGCCTGGCGGGGTTTGCATTCGCGGCGTGGCGATGCTAAGATTCGCCGCGATTTGCCGCCTTGCAAGGAGGACGCCATGTCTCGCCGCCAGCGTATCTGGAACGCGATCAAGAACATCGCGATCGTGCTTTCGCTGATCATCAACTTGACGCTGATCGTGGTAGTGCTGGTGCTGGTCAGCCAGATAGGGGCCATCAAGGCCACGCTCAACAGCGTGCTGACGCAACTGGACAACGCTTTTGCCTCACTGGGCACGGCCGTCATCCAGGACAGCATTCACATCGACCAGCGCGTGCCGGTGCACTTCGATTTGCCTATTAGCCAGGATATCAGCGCGGTGACGACGGCTCCCATCCCGTTGGCGCTTCCCGCGTCCTTCTCGTTGGGCGCGTTTGGGCAGATTAACGGCACGGTCTCGCTGGCCTTGCCGCCCGATCTGGTTCTGCCGATCCGCATTGGCATGACCGTGCCCGTCAATACCGAGATCGCCGTCATCTTCGACCAGCCGGTGGTCATCCCACTCGGCCAAAGGGGCCTCGGCCCGGTGATCGACCAGTTGCGCAGTGTCACCCGGCCGCTCCTGCAAATCGTGCGTTCGCTGCCCGATTCGATTCCGTAGTGTTTCACGTCGAACACCGAACACTGATGACTGAACACTGATAACTGAACCCTGATGACCGATCTACTGACCGCCTGCCAAGCCCGCCTGCCCGACGCGCTGGCGCTGCTCAAACGCCTGGCCGCCATCGAATCTCCCTCGACCGACAAATCCGCCGTCGATCGCTGCGTGGATTTCGCCGAGGCCGCCATTCGAGAGGCGGGATTGACCACCCGCCGCGTGCCGGCCGCTGCCGCTGGCGACCAGGCCATCGCCGATTGGCCGGGTCTGGACGCCGGGGCCGGTCGTATCCTGTTGCTGCTTCATCTCGATACCGTCTGGCCGATCGGGACGCTGGATCGGATGCCGATTCGCGAGGAGAATGGCCGCTTGTATGGGCCTGGAGTGTACGACATGAAAGCCAGCGTCGCGATCGGCTGGCTGGCCGTCCACGCGCTGCGCGACCTCGGCCAGACGCCGCGCCGCCCGATTCGATTCCTGTTCACCGGCGATGAAGAGATCGGCAGCGATGCAGCAGTCGAGCTGATCCGCACCGAGGCACGCCAAAGCGCCGTGGTACTGGTGATGGAACCGGCATTGCCCGGCGGCGAAGTGAAAACGTCACGCAAGGGTGTGGGCGACTTCAAGGTGATCGCGCACGGGCGATCCTCGCACGCAGGCGGCAACCACGAAAAAGGCCTGAACGCAATCGAAGAGCTGGCGCACCACATCCTGACCTTGCAGAGGTTGACCGACTACGAGCGCGGCACGACGGTGAACGTCGGCGTGATCCACGGCGGAACGCGCAGCAACGTCGTGCCGGAACGCGCCGAGATAGAAGTCGATTTTCGTGTGGCGACGATGGCGGAGGCCGAGCGCATCGCGCAGGTGCTTCAATCGCTCAAGCCGGTACTGCCCGGCGCGCGGCTCGAAGTGACCGGCGGATTGAATCGCCCGCCGATGGAGCGAAACGCGACGATGATCGCGACGTTCGAGAAAGCGCGGCGCATCGCCGCCGGCCTGGGGATCGATTTACAGGAAGGCTCGACAGGCGGAGGCAGCGACGGCAACTTCACCGCCGCGCTCGGCGTGCCGACACTCGACGGGTTGGGCGCGCTGGGCGACGGCGCGCACGCGCTGCACGAGCACGTCGTCATCGACAGCATCGCGCAACGGGCAGCGCTCCTCGCGGCGTTGTGGAGGGAGTGGGAATCATGAGGCGACGGACTCATTGAACGCGCCGGTCACCTGCATTCACGGGTGCTGCGCCAGCACGCGCTTGAGATCCTCTAGCGTGACGACCGGCGCGATAGCGTTGAGGAAGTCGACGACCCGAGGAATCTTGGCTCGCAATTCGCGCACCGCCGGGCCGATCGGATCTGCGCCGGATGCGCCCGGCTGATCGGCATACGATCCGTAGAAGGCGAAATACGCCTGATTCAACTTGCGGATACGATAGCCGTTCTCAAGGAAGACCTTGCGGCGATCTTCCATGTACGTTTCCGCCTGGGTAATCCACTTCAATGCTTCGTCGCGCAGCGATGCCGCCTCGGCTCGCTGACCCTGCCCCTCTGCCTCGCTCGCTTTCACATTCAACGTGTGCGCTTCCGCCAGATACTCGTCGACCTGCACGCGCGTGACGTGCATCTCACGGTTGAAGTTGAAGGCGTTCGGATCGGGCGCAGGCGGCGGCTCGCTGGTTGTGCCGGGCGGCTGGGGCGGCTCGTATACGAAGGGATAATCGCGTTTGGCGATTTCCGGATAAAAACGTTTCAGGACGAGAATGCCGATCTCGTCACCGGCCAGCGACGCGACTGTCTCGTTGATCGTCAGCGTGTCGCCGCCGCCGACACCACTCAATAGCAGGTTGAAGCCCAGCGGGCGGAAAAACAGCCAGTGATGAGTCCACTCGTGCGCGGTGACCTGCAAGAGGAACAGTAAGTCCGTCGTTTCGATGATCATCGACGGATAGACGGCCAGCCCCCCGATCGGCGTGACCAGCGCCGATTTGTCCAACTGTTTGAGGACGGCGCTCTCGATCGTTTCGGCTCGATCGACGGTGATGTCGGCAGACAAGGTGATGCCCGGCTCGCGCTTGATCTCGTCGCGCGGCGAGAGGATCAGGATGCGCGGCAGCGGTGTCACGCGCGCCAGCACCGGCGGGAACACTCGCCCGCCCACGGCGAATCCTTCGTCGGCTAGGACAGCGGCGATCTGCTCCTGGACGATGGCTTCGGCCGTCGGTCGCCGGCGCTCGACTTCGGCGCGCAGTTGATCGCGCTCGGCGCGCTGCCCGGCTGTGGCCGATTGAGGATCGGAGACGTTGGGATCGGAATAGGCCCGATTGATGTCGGCGTCGAGCCGGGCCAGTTGCCGCGTCCGATCGAGATAATCGACGACGAACTGCGCGCGCTGCTCGTCGTCGAGGTAAGCCTGAATCGCCACGCCGGCCTGCGCGCCTTTCTCGGCAAAGGCAGCGATCTCCCACTGAATGAAATCGAATCGATCCGCTCCGACGATGCGCTCGATCTGCGCGCCTGCGGCATTCGGCGGCAGAACGTCGCCCGCTAAAAAGAAAGCAATGACGGCCAACGAGAGGGCTTGTTCGAGAAGGTGTTGAAGACGCTGTATCAGGCGGCGCATCAGAGGCTGTTTTGAAAATCGGAAACAGGGTTACTCCACGAAGTCACACGAAGGCGCACGAAGATTGACTGGTTTCCCTTCGTGTTGCTTCGTGTGTCTTCGTGGATCGGCTGATTTCCGAGAGAGTCTATTCTCTAAGGATACCGCGCTCGATGCCAAGTGGCAAACAAAAAGCCCGATCACCGTGTGGGATGATCGGGCTTCGTATCGGTGGAGCGAACGGCGGCTTCTCCCCGCCACTCGCTCCGCTCAAGCGCCCGCTTCGACGAGGAAGTGGGCCGTCTTGAGCCAACACCCGTTGACCGTCACCGCTTTGCGCGCTTCGACGACGAAGGCCGGTGATTTTGAACGGTCGCCTGATCGAGCATAGCCAGGATGTTCGCTCCTTTGATGAACACGCGCCGCGAACCGTTCAATCTGCTGATCTGTAAATGGCCTTCGGCGATGATGCGCTTCACCGTGCTGAGGCTTACGCCCAGAATCTCTGCCGCCTCTTCCCTGGAGTAGACCGCGTTTGGCTCGATGGCCGGTTTGGGCCTGACCATACCCCGCCTCCGCAAACTTGCGGACAGTTTATCACGGCCCACTGGGATTGTCAACGGGCTATTTTGGGTCTTTAAGGGTTAAAATAGTTCATTAAGGCTCACAACGGGACACAGACGAGTCCTTCAGGCTCAAGAGGTTCTGGGACGGCCAGGCTCTCCCGCTGTGCTATAATCGCACCGATGCAATTCCTCGTGACCGGCGGAGCCGGGTTCCTCGGCTCACATCTCTGCAATCGGTTGGCGCGCGACGGGCACACCGTCCGCGCGCTCGACGATCTCAGCGCAGGCGATCCCTCGCAACTCGATCCGGCCGTGCTTTTCACACGCGGCGACGTGGCCGACATTCCCAAGTTGTGGTCATTGCTGCAAGGCGTCGATGGTGTGTATCACCTGGCCGCGCGTGTGTCGGTGCCGCAGTCGGTGCTTTACCCGCGTGACTACAATACGGTCAACGTCGGCGGAACCGTCGCGCTGATGGAGGCCGTGCGCGACGCAGGCGTGAAGCGCGTCGTGCTGACTTCGTCGGGCGCGGTCTACGGGCAGCAGGCGCAGCAGCCGGTGCGCGAGGACATGCCGCCGAACCCCGATTCGCCTTACGCCGTCTCGAAGTTGTCCGCCGAGTATTACGTGAGAACCATCGGCGCGCTGTGGAAGATCGAAACGGTGATCTTGCGCATCTTCAACGCTTACGGCCCGGGTCAGGCGCTGCCCGCGTCGCACCCGCCGGTCGTGCCGCAATTCATCAAGCACGCCATTGGCGGCGGATCGCTGGTAATTTTCGGCGATGGCACGCAGACGCGCGATTTTGTGTACATCGACGATGTGACCGACGCGCTGGTCGCCGCTGTAGCCGCACCGGGTGTCGATCGCGAAGTGATCAACATCGGCAGCGGGCAAGAGACCGCGTTGAACGATTTGGTCAAACACGTCGAGCGCGCGGCGGGCAGAAAAGTCGAGCCGCTGCACAACACCTCGGTGGGCGGCGGCGTCCGCCGGCTGGTCGCCGACATCGGCAAAGCACGGCGGCTGCTCAACTTCAATCCGCGTATCTCGCTCGATGATGGCTTGCGCCTGACGCGCGAGCGCGATCCGAGATTCCAAAAGTGACAGGCTCATGTCCAGAACAAGTGGCGATCAGGTGACCGGCACTTTCGAAGTGCCGGTCACCTCGGCCCCATGAGAATCGACACGAATGAGCACGAATAAAGATGAGCAAGTCGGACTTCATCGAAGCCGTCTCCGCATTTCTCAAGAAGCACACCACGTTGACGATCGCCACCGTTGAGCGCGAGGGCTGGCTGCAAGCCGCCGATGTGTTCTACGTCAACG
>DATBWU010000204.1:0-5306 GCA_036514635.1 Anaerolineae bacterium
TGAACCTCACGCGGTCGTCATTCCTACTGCATCTGGCTCGGCAGCCAGGTCGCGATCGCCGGGCACAGCGCCACGATGCCACCGCCAGAATCGCACTTCTGATAAGAGAGCGTCTTCTGGAAATCGAGTGGGTGATTTTGGGGTCAAATGTGCCGGAGAACCTTATGGATATCGGCTTTCGGGCATTTCGCTTATTCGGCCGTGATACCGGTCGCCTTGATGACCTTGATCCAGCGCTCGTTGTCCTGGCGGATGAACTGGGCGGTTTCGGCCGGGGTGCCACCTACCGCAACGTAGGCATTGGTCGAGGAGAGCCAGCTCGCGATCTCGGGCGTGTGCAAGGCTTCATGCGTCGCGGCCGAAATCTTGTTGGCGATGGCCGGCGGCGTTCCCGGCGGTGCGAACATGCCGAACCAGTTCGTCGAAATGAAGCCAGGCACGGTCTCGGAGACGGTAGGCAGGTCCGGCAGCAAGGGACTGCGCTTCTCGCTGCTGATGGCGAGCGCGCGCAGTTTGCCCGAACGGATGTGCGGCAGGGACTGACCTAAGCTGAAGAACGCCATGTCGACCTGGCCGGCGACCAGGTCGGTCAGGGCGGGGGCAAGGCCCTTATAGGGCACATGTACGATCTTGACGCCCGCCATGCCCTTGAACATCTCGCCGGTCAGGTGGGCATTGCTGGCGATGCCCTGCGAAGCGTAATTGAGCTTGTCGGGATTCGCCTTGGCATACGCGATCAGCTCCGGCAGCGTTTGCGCCGGCACCTTGGAATTGACCACCAGCACTAGATACGCCACGGCCGCGGCGGACAGCGGCACCAATCCTTCCGGATCGTAGTTCAGCTTGGGATACAGGCTTTTCTGCACCAGGGGGCCGGCCGTGAACAACAGCATCGAACCATCGGGCGGCGAGCGGAACACCGCTTCGGCGCCCAAGTTGCCGCCGGCGCCCGCGCGGTTTTCAACCAGCACCGGCTGCCCCCACTTGGCCGACAGCTTTTGGCCGATCAGGCGCGCGAACGCATCGGTCGTCGAACCGGGGGGGCTCGGAACGATGATCCTGACGGGTTTGTCCGGGTAATCCTGCGCCTGGGCCTGGGCTTGTGCCGCCAACCCCAGTGCGAGCACAGACGTTAACAACAAGCGGTGCAATGTGAACTTTCTCATTCTGTCTTCCCTATTTGTAACTACTCAGGTGGCCATTACCATGATGCCACCAACAAGACGAGGCTGCGGCCGAGTCACTCCACCTCGGAGGGCGTGAATCGTTCTTGCCCCAGCAGGCGCACAACTTCTGCGAAAGGCAACATGCGCTGCCCGGCCGGTTCGAGGTTGCCCTCAGCTTTCACCTTCTGCAGTACTTCAACAAATGCACGATAGGCGACGGTATAGACTTGCGGTGAGTTAATGATTGCTACGCCGGCCGCAAATAATTCCGCGAACGAGCGGTTGGCGATGGATTTCTGGTCTGTTGATCCCCGTGGCACGTAGTTCGTAATGTAGCCTGGCGGGTTAAACTGAATCAGCACCGGTTTGCCGATGGTGGACACAAACCGCCGCAGGCGATCCAGGTCGTTGGTCAAAATGATGCTAAAGGGCGCAAAGACAATGTCGGCGCCCGCATTGCAGTATCGGTGCAGCCGCTCAAGCTCCTCTTCTTCGATGGCTGTGACGTCCTCGCCGGGATTCACGGCGATACGCGCCGCGATCAAGAGTCCGTCCTGCCTGGCATCGGCCATCCTTGCGATCATGGCCTCGGTACGTTCCACCGGTCCTCGGCTGATGCGCGAGCTCGCACCCGGCAGCCAAGGACACGTATGCTCGCCGCTGCCATCGTCGATGTGCGCGATGGCGGCGCCAGCCCGTTCGAATTCGCGTGCCCAGTAACCTGCGTGGCCGGGACTTCCGAAACCCTCTTCGAGGTCTACCATGATGGGAATTGACACTTCCCCAGCCATTCGGAAAGTCAGGTCAAGCAGATCGCTCGGGGTCCTAATTCCCATGTCAGGGACTCCCCAGCCCGCGGCATACTGGAACGATTGCAGTGCCGCTATGTGGTAACCCAGGTCCTCAATGATTTTGGCCGAAAGCACATCCCATGTGCCAATGGAAAGGAGTTTGTCACCGCTGGCCAGCTTGTGTCTGAGATTGTTTGTCACAGTGTTCATAACGTGCACCTTCCTCTCTCCGTCGAGTCGGCGGACGGCTCTGCTGCTTGCCAGCGAGCGGTGATCTTTTCAATGCGGCTGTTCCCCTCAGTTTCTTCCATCCCATCTGGGTGCATGATGCCAATTTCCACTCTGCTTTTTTCGATGACTCTCATTTTCTTCTTATCCTCCTTTCGTATTCATTGAATTTAAAAGTCTGAATGCCTCTTTATCAGGCCCGCAGGCGACCGGCTATTGCAACACATGTTGCTTGAGAAGGGCAGACGTACCTGCGAGGTTAAACACACCCATAAATAATTTTGGCATATCGTAAGACTCAGCTGAGAACCATATCATATTACCAACGCCGGCAACGGAACCAAAAATCTCTGACACGAGGACGCCAGCAAGACCACGCGCCACGGCTATGCGCATGCCGGCTATGATAAAGGGAAACGCGTACGGAAGAAACACTGAGCATTGTCCAATGGGGTTTGAGTCTGAGCGGAGGGCGTGATTCCAACGGGGTTTGAGTCTGAGCGGGCAGCTGGGGTCGATCATGCTGTGGCGCATGGTGATCGACATGAACGACGAACAGGTGCATACGCTGGCCCAGATGCAGGCTTTTCTGGAGGGGACGGTGGCGCTCGATTTTGCGGTAGCAGTCAAAGAGCGCTACGGTTTTATCGAGCGCACCGTGCGCCGCTTCGGCTATGCGCGTCTGAAGCGTGGCGAGAAGGCCGTGGTACTGCGCTTCCTGGAGCGGGTCAGTGGCTATTCGCGCCAACAGCTCACCCGGCTGGTGAAACGAGGCTGTAAAGGCGGCCAACTCATCAAGCGCTACCGGGGATCTCGCACCAGCTTTGCGCGCACCTACACGAGCGCTGACGTACTCCTGCTCGCCCATACCGATAGCTTGCACGGCACCCTGTCGGGGTTGGCTACCAAGAAGCTCATGGAGCGTGCCTTCGAGCTGTTCAGAGAAGTTCGTTATGAGAGGTTGGCGAGGATCTCGGTGGGGCACCTGTACAACCTGCGCCAGCGTGAGGGCTATCAGCGCCACCGCCAGGTCTGGACCAAGACCCGGCCGGTGAGCATCGCCATCGGCGAGCGGCGCGCGCCAGCCCCCAACAACCGGCCCGGTTACCTGCGCATCGACAGCGTGCATCAGGGCGATCAGGACGGGGTCAAAGGCGTCTACCACATCAATACCGTGGACTGCGTGACCCAGTACGAAGGGGTGGCTACCTGTGAGCGCATCAGCGAGGCGTTCCTCATCCCCGTACTCGAAGCGCTACTGCAAAGCTTCCCCTTCGCGATCCTGGGCTTTCACAGCGACAACGGCTCGGAATTCATCAACCACCAGGTCGCCAGGCTGCTCAACAAGTTGCTCATCGAAGAGCAAACCAAATCACGCTCGCGCCACAGTAACGACAACGCACAAGCTGAATCAAAGAACGGCGCCATCGTGCGCAAACACCTCGGCTACGGCCATATTCCGCAACGCTTCGCGAGCTTGGTTAATGCATTCTGCCGCGACCACCTGAACCCCTACGTTAATTTCCACCGCCCCTGCCTGTTCGCCGAAACGATTACTGACGCCAAAGGCCGCCAGCGCAAGCGCTATCCCTACAATCTGATGATGACACCCTACGAGAAACTCAAATCACTGCACCAGGCCCCGCAATTCCTCAAACCCGGTATTACCTTCCTGCAGCTCGATGCACAGGCCAGCGCCGTGAGTGATAATGAGGCCGCGCAGCGCCTCAACCACGCCCGCGCAATTCTCTTTAAGACCATTTTCAACCGATCGAAAACAGCCGCCTGAATACACTCAAAAACCTTGCCATGCACCCGGGTTATACACCGGGCCGCTCGCCTCCCGCCTCAGAGGGGCGGGTGGCGGCCCCGTGCATAACCCTGCACTGGAAAAGCATCAATAACTGAACCGCCCCCCGCTCAGCTCAGACTCATACCTCGATTGGAATGTACTTACAATCTCTCGTCTCTCATCGAGCCGCAGTGCCTGCCTCCCGCAAAGCCCGACGGAGCGAGCTTGCGCGCGATCATCCCGCTGGTGCGCAGCCGAGAAAACGACGTTCGCGTCGAGGAAGACTTTCACGCCTTGCGGCGCTTGATTGCCTTGAGGCGCTTGATGGCCGCGGCAATGCGCGCCGATTCGGCCGCGGTGAGCCGGTTGGCCTGTTCGAACTCCTTCACGCTTGGCGGGATAAGATTCTTCGGGCTGCGCCCTCAGCCTGCCCTCGAGCGAAGCGAAGGTGCCCGGCGTCAACTATCCTGACCTCTCGGCGTCAATTATCCTGAGCGGTGCGATCGGGCGTAAAAGTCCTGTTAAGAGTTTTTGGATCTGTCCGGTTTCGTAGCACATCAATGGTCCGCTTTTGGGATGGCGCGGGGAAAGCCGCGCAGGGCGTAGCCCGGAGCGGATTTCCCCGCGCGCGGCCATAGCGGAGCAGATATCCGCTACGGCCTTCATGCCTGAAGAGGCAGGATCGCGGGTATTGCGCACTGCGGTTGTGATAGGCAGCTCGCATCGCCGGGAGAATCCGTGGAGCGGCGCAATTCGCGCGAAACCGCGTAGAAACCGGGCAAAGCGGGCTGGTGCGACCAAATCGGATTGCCAGGATCGCTCAGGAGCCACGCAAACGCTTCGGTCCATACCTAACCCTTACCCGTTTTGCCTTGGAATGGGGTTCGAATCGCTTTGCACACTCTTCGGTTTCGTTGCCTGCTGCCCGCCCAGGGCGCGCCCTGGGCGGGCAGCAGCCTTGCGACGGTAGCTCTCGACGTTCATCTCCAGGATCGTGGCGTGGTGCACGAGGCGGTCCACCGCGGCCAGGGTCATGGCTTTGTCCGGGAACACCTCGTCCCACGCCGAGAACGGTGCATTGGCCGTGATGGCGACACTTTTGCGCTCGTAGCGCTCGGCGATCAGCTCGAACAGCACCGAGGTCTCGGCTTGGTCGCGGCGCACATAGCTCAGATCGTCCAGAATCAACAGATCGAAGCGATCGAGCTTGGCCAGCTCGGCGGGCAACCTCAGGTCGCGCCGCGCTGCCTGCAGCCGCTGCACCAGATCGCTGGTGCGTGTGAACAGCACCTTGTAGCCCCGGTCCACCAGCGCGTGGCCGACGCCGGC
>DATBWU010000205.1:0-13438 GCA_036514635.1 Anaerolineae bacterium
CATATTGCAGGGCCGCCGTGCCGCCCAAGCCGCCATTATACATCAGCGCGCTCATGATCGAGCCGCCGCCCGCCGGCGAGAAGCTATCGGGATAATCCGCATTGTACGTGCCGTGTGTTCCATCGTCGAAGGAGAACGACAGGCCGGCGAAGGTGCTGCCGCCTGCCCCGGAGACACTGTACGTCCCGGCATCGTCGGCGGCGTAGGCCGCGTGCAGCGTATTGTTGTAGAACGCCGGGCCGACACCGTTGCCCACCAGATCGAACCCGATTTCCGCGCCGCTGATCAGCAGCGCGCCACCCGAATCCAGGAACGAAGTGAGCAGCGCCTGATCCGTCGCGTTGAGCGCCACGTTCGGCGACTGCTCCTCGCCTCCGATCCAATCCACGGCGATGTAGTTGCCCAGGCCCACATCGCCGTCGGTGACGGCAGCGTGCACGGCGGAGTCGAATGCGTAGGTGATGCCGGTTGCGTGCTGGACGATATAATCGTAGCGATTGATGCGGTCGAGGAACAGGCGGCGGCTGTAGCCCTCCACGCCGTCGAGCTGTCGGATCAGCCCGGACCGATCGATGCGGTCGAAGCCATGCACGATCAGCACCGGCGCAATCGTATTCGACGCGACGCGCGCGGCCAGGACAGGCGTCGGGAACGATTCGCCGCCCGCATTCGCGCCGGTGACGCGCACATAGATCAACTGGCCGGGCGTCAGCGCCGTGATCGTGTACACCGTGTTGGTCGTGCTGATCGCAGCGCCCCAGCCAAAGCCGTCGGTGCTGGTATAGACGCGATACGAGGTCGCCGCGTCGCCCAACGGGCCGGCTCCGTCCGTCGGGCCGGGTTGCCAGGCCAGCGTCACCCGGTTCGGGCCGCTGTTGCGCACGCGCAGGTGCGTCGGCGGTTCGGGCAAGAACACCAGCGGCACGTTCGGGTCTTGCGAGTTCCAATAGCGCACGATGCCCTGATAGATCGCACGCGCCGAGAGTAAATTGAAGCGCGGGTCTTTCTCGGCCTCAACGTCCGTCGGGCTATCGTGGTAGCCGTTTTCGATCAGCACGCCGGGCATCGTTTCCAAAAGGCGCAATTCGCCCAGGTCCATCGACTTCTGGCCGCGATCCGGCCACGCCGGTTCCCAGCCGGCGTGAATCGCGCCGATCAACGACGCGTGAATGGCGTCTTGCAGCAGGTCGCTGTTCGGCGTCGGCTCGAACGAGTGAATGTACGTCTCGGTGCCGCGCGCCGTCGTGTTGTACCCGTTGTAGCCGTTCGTGTGATAGGAGATGTAGATCGCATCCTCGCCCGATTCGTATTCCCACTCGGAGAAAATCGGGCGGACGATGACGTCGTTCAGCGTATCGACATCCGGCAGGCCGACCCACTTGGCGTACAGACGCGCCTGTTCCTCCCAACGCGGCTTGCCGCTCGGCGTGAGCGCGTCGCCGACGATCTGATCGCCGACGCCGCCGCCGATGCGGATCGCGTCCGCCAGGACATTGAAGCCGGCCGCGACCGATTGATTCGTCAGCCGTACCCGATACCCTACCCCGCCGCGAAACGGATACGTGCCGATGTAGCGCCAATCGATCCCATCGTGCTGCTGTGTGATCGTCAGCGCCGCCGTGCCGCCGGCGTGATCGACGGTGTAACGCGCCGCCGCCGTGCGATTCGCCGTGTTGGGGAACCATACAAACACCGAGTATTCGGCATCGGCGGTCGGCGTGAACGACCACGTCGCTGTCGCAGTCGCGCTCGCGGTGAGCGTCGTCGTCGAGACATAGGTCGAGTTGTACCCACCGGACGCTCCGGAAGCCCACGCACCTTGCACGGAAAACTCCGCGCTCGCGTTATCGACGATCAACATTGAGGGGTTCATGTCGCGCTCGCGGACGGTCCACGCATCCGCGCCCGAGTTCCACAAATACTGGAGCAGGAGCTGATCGACCATCTCGGCGTTGTTGAAGTCCTCGACGATGCCCTCACCGGAAGGATAGGGCGGATTGGGATAGTGCGGTCGCTGCGTGCGATATTGCCCTTGCGTCGTGCTCCAGAACCAGCCGTGCCCCGCGCTGACGAACACGGTCTTGCCGCCGAGGCCACCTTGTGATTGAGGTTGGCCGTACTCGGGAGACGAGGAAGGAGGAAGGATGAGGGATGAGGGATGAAGTGAATCGGGTGTAATTTCCCCTGGCTTCTTTGGGATCGTAATCGGTGGTAAGAAGGAGGACAATGGCCGGAATATATCCGGTTGAGCCGGGTCGCGTGCTTCCACGTCGATGCGCGCGAAGTTGAACGGCGTCAGCGTCGTGGCGATCTGCTCGTTCACGTCCTCCGCATGGCCCGCGTCGAAGGTCGTCAGGAAAGACTTCGGCAAATCGAGGCGAACGACGACGCGCTCAGGCGACGCACTCACGTCGGCCAACGCTGCACCGTCGGGCAACGCCGACCTCACGCCCTGCGCGCGCTCGGCGACGGTCGGCCCGTCGATCATCGCCTGCATCAGCGAGCGCACCGCATCGGTCAGCGTGCCCGTCGTCTGAATGCCGATACGATCCACGCACGAGACGATGTTCGCGTTGACGAAGCACACCGTGCCCGACGAAGTCGCCTGTTGCGGCGGCGCATCAGGTGGATTCTGGCCCGCGCCGGCAACAGACAACGTGCCGGCCGCAGCCAGCGTCAGAGCCAGCAACAAAAAACCGGCCAGTGCAGCTAGAGCAGCTCGAGGAAACGACGCTTTCGTTTGCATAGACATCTCGCAGCGAATACAAGGCAATGAATACACAGCGGACACATGCGGTGCAGTGCTCCCGTAAACGAATACGTTCGGTCTTATTCGTTTATCCGTTGCCCATTCGGTGCATTTTCCCGCATCTCATTATAACAGACCGCGCCGAAGCACTTCGCTCCGGCGCAAGTAGCTATTCCGTCCTCCTTCGTCTTCCTGTGGGATGAGGAAGGGGACAGAAGGGGGAAGGTGAGGTCACCTTGATACATACCCCAGCAGTCGATCGAGAGGCCAGGTGTTCACGACCCGATCGGCCGCGATCCACGCGCGGCGCGCAACGGCGACGCCGTAGTGAATCTGCGCCAGCGAGCCGGGGTCGTGCGCGTCGGTGTCGATGCTGAACAGGCAGCCCAACTCGTTTGCCCGGCGGGCGTGGATGTCGTTCAGATCGAGCCGCTCCAGGCTGGCATTGATCTCGACGATCGTGCCCGCCTCGGCGGCGGCTTTCAGCACCGCTTCCATATCGAGGTCCGCGCCTTCACGGCCTTTCTCCGGCGATCCACCCTCGTACAACATGCGCCCGGTCGGGTGGGCGAAGATGTCCACGTGCGGATGGCGGATCGCCGCGAGCGCGCGCCGCGTGACCTTGTCGTGCGGCTGGCGCAGCGTCGTGTGCAGCGAGGCCAGCACGATATCGAGCGAAGCCAGCACCTCGTCGGGATAATCGAGCGCGCCGTCGGCCTTGATCTCCACCTCCGAGCCGTGCAACACGCGAATGCCCAACCCGCGTGCGTTGACCCGGTCGATCTCCGCGCGCTGCTTCTTCAAGCGCTCCGGCGACAACCCGCCCGTCACGCCCAGCGACTGCGAGTGATCGGTGATCAGGATGTACTGGTAGCCGCGCGCCTTCGCCGCGCGCGCCATGTCCTCAATGCTTTTCGCGCCATCCGACCAGGTGGTGTGCATTTGCAGGTCGCCGCGCAAGTCGCCCACCTCTATTAACCTGGGCAGCTTGTGGCTGAACTCGCCGCGATCCTCTCGCAGTTCGGGCGGGGCAAACGGCAGTCCCAACCGCTGGTACACCTCGGCTTCTTCCGTGCAGAACACATCCTTGCCATCTTTCAGCCGCGTGAGCGAATACTCGTTGAGCGAGTAGCCCTTCTTCAGCGCGATCTCGCGCAGATGAACGTTGTGGGCCTTCGAGCCGGTGAAGTATTGCAGCGCCGCGCCCCAATGCCTGGGCTGAATCACGCGCAGATCGACCTGCTGGCCGGTGTGCAGCCGCACGCTCGACTTCGTCGGTCCGCGCGCGATGACCTCGGCCACGTTGGGCAGAGCGCCGAATGCATCCATGATCCGCCCGGCATCCTTCGACTCGGCAGACACCAGCAGATCGATATCGCCGATCGTCTCGCGCATGCGCCGTAGGGAGCCGGCCACCGACGCGCGCTGCACGCCGCCGACGCGCATTAAGGCGCGCAGCATCGCCTGCGCGAGCGGATACGCGATCCCCAGCGGCGAGCGGCCCGTCGCGCCGCGTCGCCGGATCGCTTCGATGTTGGCGACGATCTTCTCCTCGATCTTCGTGCCCAACCCCGGCAGCCCGGCCAGGCGGCCCGCGCGCGCCATCCTTTCGAGCTGTTCGATGCCAGTAATGCCCGCTTCTTGCCACAGCATCTTCACGCGCTTCGGCCCCATGTCCGGCACGGACAACATCGCCACCACGCCGGCCGGAATCTGCTTTTGCAGCCGGGCATACAGATCGAACGTGCCGGTCTCGAGCAGCGCTTCGATTTTCTCTTCAATCGCCTGGCCCACGCCGGGGATCGAGCGCAGCTCGCCGACTCGCGACAGCGCGTTGATATCGCGGTCGAGGTTGGCGATCTGCTCGGCCACGCGCCGATAGGCGATGATCTTGAACTTGTTCTCTTCGCCCTGGATATCGAGCATATCGGCCAACGTCTCGAACGTCTTGGCGACCTCGCGGTTGTTCATGTCGCTGTTTCCCCCTTAAGCAATCGGCGACCCATACTCCAGGAGTGCCGCTCGCCTGGATTATATGCCTGAATGAAAACATCGTGCAAAGCCGCCCCAAAACGAAGCAGCCCTCGCTCAACGAGGGCTGCTTCACAAACGAAGAATCAAAGATTCGAGACTACGTTACTGAAAAGGTTGCCCAGAGATGGGCCAAGCACAGCCAAGATGACGATCACGACGATAGCCACCAAAACGAGGATCAACGCATACTCGACCAGACCTTGCCCCTCTTCGCCGGGAAGCCACAGCATTTCTCTCACCTCCTTCTCCCCCTGGAGTCTGGACCCCCGATGCGCCCATTTTAGCATCGATGCCTGAACCGTCTATATACCGCTGGTACCAAACTACCAGATGAAGGTTTTCGCATCGTTAGAGATGGCGCGGCGAGATCGGCAACGACACGATGTCGGCAGCCCGCTGCTGTGTGCCAATATTCACGCGAGTCCCGTGTGTTGCGCGATCGGGCTTGACGAAGCCCAGTCCGATCCAGTCGCCGCCGGGACGCGCCGCCACGCTCGACACAACACCTATCGATCCCTCGCCGAGGTGAACCGCCAGATCGGCCTCGAATGGTTCAACCGCCCGCAGGCCTACCAGTTGCTTCGCCAGGCGGCCGCGTGACTCCATGCGCGCGATGATTTCCTGTCCAATATAGCAGCCCTTCGAGAAGCTCACATCGGCCCATAGACCGACTTCTTGCGGAAGGTACATCTCGCTCAATTCGCGTCCGTAGCGCGGCAAACCCGACTCGATCCGCAGCACTTCCAGTGCTTGCTCGCCGATCGGTGTCGCGCCGCAATCCATCGCCGCCTGCCACAACTGAGACACTGTCGCCAGCATTGGCGCGAGCAGGTGAAATCCATTGCCCGCAATTGGATCGGCCCGTGCGATCAAGACCCCGTCAGCGCCGTTTCGCCAGTGGTGCAGTTTCAAGTCCGACACGTCCTGCCCGCTCGCCCGGGTCACGACATCGCCGGCTTTCGATCCGTACACGGACACCATGCCGTACTCGGACGATGCAGCGTGCACCTGTACGTCGTCGTTGAAGAAGATGTACTTGCGCAGCCAGCCCGACACCGTCGCCTGCGCACCGCGCGATGTGAGCATCAGCGCGTCATTCTCGCGAACGTACACAATGACCCGATCGACGATCCGCGCGATGGGCGTCGTCAAAATCGTCGCGGCGCCCTGCCCCGGCTTCAGCGCGTTCATGTCATTCGTCGACATACGATGCAGGAAGTCGATGCGCGACTGGCCGGTTAAGCGAAGCCGCCCCAGCGGCGACGAATCGTACACCACCGCGCCAGTGTGCGCCGCAGCGTATTCCGCTTTCAGCGTCGTATAAACGTCGGGCATCGCCTAATCATCTCTGGTGACTGCGCACATCTTGAATGCTCGCCGACCGCTTGTCATCCGTTATTGTCCGTTTGTCCGCTTCGCGAAGCGGTCCGTTGATCGCCGCCAGGCCCGTATATCCGTCGCGTGCTCCCGAAAATGCTCGACCGAATCGATCGCGACCAGTTCGCTCAGCGACTTACCTTTCAGGAGCTTATACTTCTTCGGATCGGACAGCATAGCATCGGACATCCCCTCCAGGCGATTGAGCAGGGCCAGATGGACGCTGTGCAGATCGTCGAGAACGCGATCGAGCGGCCGATTCTTTTGGTCTCGATAAAACTGCGCGTTGAGCGCGTCTACCTGCGCGTCAGTCAGGTCAAACTCCGGCTCGACGCCGCGCTCGATCTTATACAGGTTAGTGATCAACCTCGACATCCAGACCGCCAGATGCGCCAGGATGTCTTTCACCGTCCACTCGCCCGCGACCGGTATCTCAGTCAGGTGCTCGTCGTCCAACCCGTCGAGCGCCGCCTGCAACGCTTCCCATTCACGCTCAGTCGCCGCGATCAATTCGTCCTTCGTCATTCATCCTCCATCAATGGCCGCCCGTCCACATCCGTTAGCATCCGTTTGTCCGTTTCCAATCCGTTGATAGCCGTTTGTCCGTTTCGCCGAAGGCGTCCGTTGATAGCCGTTTGTCCGTTTCCAGTCCGTTGACAACCTGCATTCCCAACAACACGCCCAAAATGATGAGCGCTGCACCCGCAAAGAAAGGCGGCTTCAGCGGCTCTTTCAGGAAGATAGCACTCAACAACGTACCCACCGCCGGTTGAGCGAAGAAGAACAGCGACGCCGTCGGCGCGTCGAGCAGCTCGAAGCTCTTATTCCACAGGTAAAAGGCGATCGCCGTCGAGCCGATGCCGACGTAGAGAATGCCGGCGATGACATCGGGCGTCAGCGGGCCGAGCGCACGGCCGGCCAATTCGATCGCCGCCACCGGAGCGACGAGCGGGATTCCAGCCAGCGTGATCGCCAGCGTCACGGCTAACGTCGAGTAACGCTGCGTGGCACGCCGGGCCAACACAGTGTACAGCGCCCACGTCACCGCCGCGCCGATCAACAGCAGGTTCCCCAGAATCGGGTCGCGTGACTGCTGCGTGGTCGGCTGCCCGCCGAACAGTGACACTGCCAACACGCCGATTGTCGCCAGCGCCAGTCCGGCCAGTTTGGCCGCCGAGGGGACCTCGCGCAGTAAGGGCCACGCGAACAGAATGATGAAGGCGGGCGTCGCACTGGTGATCACCGACCCGGCGGCCGCCGTCGATAATTCCGTCCCGCCGAACTGCGCCAGCAGCGACACGCCGAACCCGACGAACGAGACAAACACAATCTCTCGCCAGTCGTGACGCGCGATGCCCCGATCGCGCCGGATCAGAAATGCGCCGCCCAGCACGGCCAGCGCGAGCGCGTACCGCATCACCAGAAAAGTCGCGGGCGGCACGACTTCCAGCACGACATCGCTGACCACGTACATCCCGCCCCAGATGGACGTTGCCACAAGCCCACACACCGCGCCCAAGAGTCGCCGGTTCATCGTGCGGAAAGTGTAACGTCGCAGGGATAACGTGTCAAGCAACACACTGGCAGGACGCAGGCTTGACCCCCCTACCCGCCGCCATTATAATGCCTGCCGTGCACATCGATCCCCAACTCCAGTCACTGTTCCCCCGGATTTACGACGTGGTCAAGCAAGTGCCGTGGGGAAAAGTCACCACATACGGCGCGATCGCGCAGATCGTCGGCGCGGGCTGCGATGCGCGCCTGGTCGGCTACGCGATGGCCGGCGTGAACGACCCCGAAGTGCCGTGGCAGCGCGTGATCAATGCGAAAGGCACGATCAGCCCGCGCGCCGGGCGCGGGGCCGAGATTCAGCACAAACGGCTGGAGGCCGAGGGCGTTGAATTCGACGAGCGCGGGCGCATCGATCTGAATCGCTTCGCCTGGCGCGGCCCTGATCCCGAATGGGCCAGGCAGCACGGATACCATACGCTGAAGGCGAGCGACGAACCTGATCAACCAAGCCTTCTCTAAGAGGCTGTCTGAAAAGGCTCGAATGTTAACCACCAAGGCACGACCCCGCAGAAAGATGCGGGGCAAGCGACACCAAGAAACACCAAGAAAACCTGGCTCTTCCGGCTTGGGCGGGAAAAGGCCTCACCGCAAAGGCGCGAAGGGCGCGAAGATTTAGAAAACTTGGCGCTCTTGGCGCCTTCGCGGTTCCATTTCCCGTTCGATCCGGTAGAGCCGAAAACCTTAGTGCTGCTTGGTGTCTTGGTGACTTAGTGGTTACCGTAGCGGCCTTTTCAAACAGGCTCTTAAGAAAACCCACATGCCTCGGCACGAAATCGTCGGTAACGTTCACATGCACACGCCGTTTTCGGACGGTGAGTGGTATCACGCCGAAATCGCCGCCGCCGCCGAAGCCGCCCGGCTCGATTTCATCGTCACCACGGATCACAACGTCTGGGTGAATGGGCCGGAAGGGTATCACGGCAGCGTGCTCGTCCTCGTCGGCGAGGAAGTCCACGACACTCAGCGTCATCCGCAGGCGAATCACTGCCTGATCTTCGGCGCGGACTCTGAGCTATGCCTGTGCGCGAAGTCGCCGCAGGGACTCATCGATGCGGCGCGCGCGCGCAACGCACTCACCTTCCTGGCGCATCCCCACGATTGTGCGCTGCGCTTCATTGGCGAGGGTGGGCTGCCGTGGGTCGATTGGGACATCGAGGGCTACACCGGCATCGAGCTGTGGAACTACATGTCGGAGTTCAAGGCGCGGATACCGAACATGCTGATGGGCATCTGGTACGCCTTCAAGCCGCGCCGCGCGGCTCGGGGTCCGCTTCGAGAGACGCTGGCGCTCTGGGACGGGCTGCTGGCCGAAGGCCGGCGCGTCGCGGCGATCGGTGGATCGGATGCGCACGGCTCCACGTACACACTCGGTCCGATCCGCCGAACAGTCTTCCCGTACGAATATCTCTTCCGCTGCGTCAACATGCACGTGCTCATCGACCGGTCGCTGACGCGCGACGTGGCCGCCAACAAGCGACTGATCTACGCGGCGCTGGCGAAGGGTCATTGCTGGATCGGCTACGACCTGCTCGCCGATACGCGCGGCTTTCGATTCGCGGCGCGCAGCATGGCGAACTCGGCGGGCATCGGCGACGATCTGAAGCGCGCGGCGGCAGTGAACTTCGAGGTCGAAACGCCTGCGCCCGGCTCCATTCGCCTGATCCGCGCCGGAAAAGGCGTCGTCGCCAGAACGAATGGCCGCGCTCTCAAATACACCTCTGCCGAGGCCGGCGTCTATCGCGTCGAAGTGCTGCGCGGCGGCAAGGGCTGGATTTACTCGAACCCGATCTACGTGCGCTGACCACCCAACCATCCAACCGCCCAACCATCCAACCGCCCAACTATCCAACCACCCAACTAGCCAACCACCCATGCGCCTCCTCAAGTCCCTGTCCATCATTCTTCTGTTGACACTTGCCCTGCCCGCCTGTGTCTCGACCTCTGCTGCACGACCGACGAGCACACCGCTGACTCTGCCTTCGCCGACGCCGATCGTCATCGCGCAGGCGCGCGCCACGGCCACGCCGTCTCCATCGCCCACGCGCACGCCAAGCCCAAGCCCGAACTCGACGGACGCGCCCTCCGCAACGCCGACCGGCGCACCGCGCATTCGCGCAACCGCCACGCCGGCGGCGCTGGCACACGATGCGGCTCCTGCGGCGATCCAAAACGCGCTGAGTGCAGCCGGCATCGACGCGAACGTGTACTGGTTCAAATCGGGCGACGAAGACCAGCTCATGGTGCAATACACCAGTCCGCTTCGCTTTCGTCCTGGTTACGAAGAGCGGTTGCAGACGGTCAAGGAAGTGGTCGCGGCCCGATTCCTGCTGATCGCGCAACCCTTCTACGCGCTGTACATCGCCGCGACCGACATCACCGGCACGAGCGACACCGTCCTCCGCCTCGATCGCACCACGGTCGAGCGCTGGGCGCGCGGCGAGATCGGCGACGCCGACTTTTACAACAACGGCTTTGTGCCATCCGGGATCGTCATCACGTGCGACGGCGAGTGCAGCGGCGTCAGACCAACGCCCTTCCCTACCTTCCCGCCATTTCCTTTCCCTTTTCCAACGCCGACACCATAGCGCTGTTCCGCTGCAACCCAAAGTATTGATCCACGAATAACACGAATCGGCACGAATATTGTTTCTTTATGTACCCATTCGTGTGCATTCGTGTAGATTCGTGGACAAAATCCTCACGGGTGATGCATCGAAGACGAAACGTGCTAGAATCGATAGGTCGTAGACTCGTTGACCGGCCCACTGGAGAGTAAGATGCCCCAGAAGTTCGAACTCGTCTCCGATTTCCAGCCCACCGGCGATCAGCCCGAAGCGATCGAGAAATTGGTCGAGGGCATGAAGAAGGGCTACCGGTGTCAGACATTGCTCGGCGCGACCGGCACGGGCAAGACCTTCGCCGTCGCGAAAGTGATCCAGGAGGTGCAGAAGCCGACGCTGGTGATGGCCCACAACAAGACGCTCGCCGCGCAGTTGTACTCCGAGTTCAAGGAGTTCTTCCCCAAGAACGCGGTCGCGTACTTTGTGTCGTACTACGATTATTATCAGCCCGAAGCGTACGTCGCCAGGACCGACACGTACATCGAGAAAGACACGTCGATCAACGAGGAGATCGACCGGCTGCGGCTGGCGGCGACCACGGCGCTGATGGCGCGGCGCGACGTGATCATCGTCGCGTCGGTGTCGTGCATCTACGGCATCGGCAATCCCGAGGATTGGGGCAAGGTCGTCGTGAACATCGCGGCGGGCGAGACGCGCCGCCGCGATCTGCTGTTGCGACACCTGGTCGATATCCAGTACGAGCGGAATGACATCAACTTCACACGCGGCAAGTTCCGCGTGCGCGGCGACACGCTGGAAGTGCAGCCGGCTTATGCCGAGACGGCGTATCGCATCGAGTTCTGGGGCGACACGGTCGAGCGCATCACCGAGATCGACCCGCTCACGGGCGAAATCCTCAAGAGCGAAGCGGCCATTTCGATTTACCCGGCCAAGCAGTTCATCACGCTGGAGGACAAACTCCAGCGCGCGATCGTGTCGATCGAAGCCGAACTGGCCGAGCGGCTGGCGTGGCTGAAAGCCAACGATATGCTGCTGGAAGCGCAGCGGCTCGAGCAGCGCACGAAGTACGACCTGGAGATGCTGCGCGAGGTCGGCTATTGCTCCGGCATCGAGAACTACTCGCGCCACCTGGACGGGCGCGAGCCGGGCGAGCCGCCGTGGACGCTGGTCGACTACTTCCCCGACGATTACCTGCTGGTGATGGACGAGAGCCACATCAGCGTGCCGCAGGTGCGCGGCATGTATCACGGCGATCGCAGTCGCAAAGAGGAACTGGTGAAGTACGGCTTCCGCCTGCCCAGCGCGCTCGACAATCGCCCGCTCACCTTCGACGAATTCGAGGCGCGCATGGGCCAGACGATCTTCACCTCGGCCACGCCCGCCGAGTACGAGATCAAGCACAGCCAGCAGGTGGTGCAGCAGATCATCCGCCCGACCGGGCTGGTCGATCCGGAGATCGTCGTCCGGCCGGTGCAGGGCCAGGTGGACGATCTGGTGGGGCGAATCCAAGAGCGCGTCGGGCGCGGCGAGCGCATCTTGGTCACGACGCTGACCAAGCGCATGGCCGAAGACCTGTCGGACTACCTGAAGGAGCTCGGCATCAAGGTGCACTATCTGCACTCGGAGATCGAGACGATCGAGCGCACCGAAATCCTGCGCGATCTGCGCCTGGGCCACTACGATGTCGTGGTCGGGATCAACCTGCTGCGCGAGGGACTGGACCTGCCCGAAGTCTCACTCGTCGCCATCCTCGACGCCGACAAAGAAGGCTTCCTGCGCAGCGACACGTCGCTGATCCAGACGATGGGCCGGGCGGCGCGCCACATTCACGGCACGGTCGTCATGTACGCCGACAAAGTCACCGACTCGATGCGGCGCGCGATCGACGAGACCAACCGTCGCCGCGAGGTCCAGACGCGCTACAACCAGGAGCACGGCATCGTCCCGGCCAGCATCGTCAAAGCCGTGCGCGACCTGACCGATTCGATCCGCGTCGCGGCCGAGGACAAGGCCGAGTATCGCGTCAGCCGAACAATGCCGAAGGACGAACTGGCGCGGCTGATCAAGGAGCTCGAAAAGCAGATGAAGGCCGCCGCGAAGGAATTGGAATTCGAGAAGGCGGCGCTGCTGCGCGATCAGATCATGGAGCTGCGGCAGCAACTGGACGAGATGGACACCAAGAAGCGGCCCGCGTGGGAGCGCCTGCGCGACCTGCCGACGCCTGAGCTGGAAGACGAGCGGATCGGCGAGAATTGACGAAGGGCCAAAGACGAACCCTCTCCGCGGCGAGGGCAGGCGGCCACAGACGAAGGACGAATGCCGATATTGCCCAGGTCATTCGTCCTTCAGCATTTGAAGGATTGGACGATGAGGAGCCTCACCTTTTCCGAATTCCGGGCGCGCATGTTCACGTTGTGGCTCTTTGGGATTTCCCGTGATCGCTGGGCCAAGAGCGCGGTTTGACCTAACCCCCTGGTCCCCTTCCCTACGAGGGAAGGGGGAAACGCGCTCCCCTCTCCTACGAGGAGAGGCTGCCGAAGGCGTGGGGGAGAGGTTCATCACGGCAATTCCCAATGAACCCACGTTGTACGAAGCAGGCGACTATACGGGCGCGCTCCTCTCGATAGTGGCCAACCACGGGTGCACTTCAATTCTGGGGCGGGTTATGGCGGGGCGCTTGGACCTCACCCCCGGCCCCTCTCCTGACGACGAACGGCGGTCGCCAGGAGAGGGGAGAATGGCGCTCCACCTCGGCCTTGACTTGCAGGTGAAGTTGCCATAAACTTCCTCCATAGCATGTAGCGAGCCAATTCCGCATTTTCGCTCGTGCGGCGGTTTAGACGGAATCCTTTGCACGCTATTCCTGGTACGGTGTAGATTACGGCGAAGTTTCCGCCTTTCGCCCCCGGTGCGGGGATATTACGGAATCTTGTCGGTCTTGCCGGATCGTGAGCCACAAAGGCAGCGGGGATTCCTTCTACTCATAGTTGGGCAGCCCCCACCTGTGCGTCGAACATGGCGCATCAGCGGAGCACATCTTGAGCGAACGACAAGTGACCACCAAAGCGGAATTGCTTGCAGATATCGAGCGGGCGTGGGTCGCCCTCAACACGGCGCTTGATCA
>DATBWU010000206.1:0-11133 GCA_036514635.1 Anaerolineae bacterium
TCGCCGCCGCGCTGTTGTGCCTGTTCGAATGGCATCTGGCCTGGGCGGCCGCGTCTGGCATGGAGACGGTGCTGTTCGCCGCGCTCGCGCTCGCGCTGATCGAGCGCACGGCGCGACCCGGCGTGCGCCCGCGCGACGCCGCGATCTTCGGCGCGCTGGGCGGCCTGTTGACCGTCACCCGGCCGGAAGGATTGTTGCTGATTGGTCTAGCGGGCGCAGTTGCGCTGTTAGAGGCCGTGCGCCGCGCGATGCGCCGGGAAGTTCACTTCCCGGCTGAAAGCGCGAAGCCCGGTGAACCGGGCTGGCATTCTGCCAGTCGGCTTCAGCCGACTTCACGTTTTCAGCCCGGAGTTTCAACTCCGGGCGCTTCAGGCGTTCTCATTTCCGTCTTGAGTTTTGCCCTGTTTGTGTTCCCCGCCGCCTGGATCAACCTTCAGGCCAGCGGCACGCTGTTCCCCAACACGTTCTACGCCAAGCAGCAGGAGTACGCCGTGTACTTCAGCAGCCTCGCCGCGTGGTTGCCTCGCGCGCTCGACGTGCTGACCGCGCCGTTCGTCGGCGCGCAGGTTTTGCTCATGCCCGGATTCCTGCTCGAAGCCGCGACCAGCCTGCGCCGCCTGCGCGATCGGGCGACCTGGCCTTTCGTGCTGCCATTGGCCTGGATCGCGGCTCATCTTGCGGTGTATGCATTGAGACTGCCGGTGACGTATCAGCATGGCCGCTACCTGATGCCGATCCTCCCGGCTATCGTGCTCATCGGTCTGCATGGGAGCGCAAAGGCGTTAGAATCGATCCGGCGCGCTCGACGCCAGGGAATGCCTCTTGCCTTCTTGCGCCGAGCCGCACTCGGATCGCTGATCGCTCTCGTCGCTGCCTTCTGGATCGTCGGCGCGGGCGCGTATCGGATCGATGTGAACATCATTGAGCGCGAACTCGTCGCTTCCGCGCGCTGGATCGAGACGAACACGCCGCCCGATGCGCTGATCGCCGCGCACGACATCGGCGCGATGGGCTACTTCGCGCACAGGCCGCTGCTCGATCTGGCCGGGCTGATCTCGCCGGAGGTCATTCCCATTATCCGCGACGAGGCCGCGCTGCGGACACTGCTGCGCGTGCGTCGGGCGGATTACCTGGCCGCGCCGCCGGGCTTTTACACGACACTGCTCGACGCGCCAGAGCTGGAGCGCGTGTTCAGCGGCGACTCACCCTTCGCGCCGGAACACTGGCTGGTGTTTCGCGCGATATGGGAGTGAGGGCGAAGCAACGGATGGTCAACGAATAAACGGATGGCAAATGCTCCAGGCCCGCGTCTCGCGGGCCGTCCGCAAGGGCGCGGACGGCGAGCCATCGAGATGTGAACAATCACCAGATGGTCAACGAATAAACGGATGGCGTGGCGGCGCGTCTGGCATCCGTTTATCCGATGCCTATTCGTTGCGGCAGATCAGGGTGCGACTGGCGTGGGTGAACTTCCTTCGCTTGCGCCGCCGGTGTCTTTTTGGTATACTCCTCTCAAACAGTTTCCAATCGCCTCCAGATTCCACCAGGACGCCGCCGTGCAGGATAAAGTCTCTGTCCTCATTGTCGACGATCATCCGTTGTTTCGCCAGGGCCTGCGAGAAGTGCTGAACGCCGAGCCGGACCTCGTCGTTATCGGTGAAGCGTCCGACGGCGAAGAGGCCCTGCGCCTGGCGCGCGAGCTGATGCCGCGCGTGGTGCTGATCGATGTGAACATTCCCACGATGAACGGCCTGCAGGTCGCCCGGCGCCTGCGGCAAGAAGTGCCGGGCGCGCGGGCTGTGATCCTGACCGGCTACGACGACGATGAGCAGGTTTTCCACGCCGTCCGCGCGGGCGCGTACGGCTATTTCCCCAAGGACGTCCAGCCTCAAAAACTGATCGAGGCCGTGCGCGAAGTCAATGGCGGCCGCTACATGATCAACGACCTGATCATGGACGATGCTCAGCTCGCGCCGTGGCTGTACAAGCAGACCGAGCGCTTCGGCATTGTCGAGGGCGAGCCGGGCGACGAGGCCTTCGTCCCGCTCTCGCCGCGCGAGATGGAGATCCTTCAGTACATCACGCGCGGCCTGAGCAACAAGGAAATCGCTCACCAGTTGGGCATCAGCCACCAGACGGTGAAGAACCACATGACCTCGATCCTGCGCAAGTTGAACGTCGAGGATCGCACGCAAGCGGCCGTGTATGCCTTGCGCCGGGGTTGGGTTCGCCTGCAAGACACCCGCGCCGTCCCGACCGATCGCTTTGGGCTGAGGCCGACGCCACCGAAGGACGAATAGTTCAGCAGCCGCGCATCGGGAGATGGATTCCTCATGGATGCTCTACATGGCCGATCGCCGGCAGGCCCGCCTGCTTCGCTCGCCGATGAGATCAAGGCTGAGCACGAGCAGGCGCAGCGCGAATTGAAAGAGATCGATCTGTTGATCCAACAGACCAGCGCGGAGGTCGATCGCCTGGCGCAGCGCAACGCGCAGGCGACCAATCGCGTCAAGCAGATGGAGATCAACATCGACACGGTGCCGCGCGCCGATCTGCAAGGCGCGTACACCGAGGCGCAGGACGCGCAGAAGCGCCTGTTCATGATGCGCGGGCAACTCGAAAAACTCCAGAGCGACCAGCAGAACCTGAGCCGCCTGACCAACTGGCTGCGCCGTTCGCTCGACGGGCTATCTGGCGCAAGTGGCGGAGCCGCCGGCGTGCGCGAGGATGGCAGCGAAGACGGGTCGAACCAGCCGGCCATCGTGCGCATCATCGAGACACAAGAGCAGGAGCGCCAGCGCCTGGTGCGCCAGTTGCACGACGGCCCGGCGCAGTCGCTCACCAACCTGATCCTGCAAGCCGAAATCTGCGAGCGGCTCTTCGATCACGACCCCAAGCGCGCCCGATCCGAATTGACCAACTTGAAGACCGCCGTCACCGGCACCTTCCAGAAGGTGCGTGACTTCATGTTCGATCTGCGGCCGATGATGCTGGACGATCTGGGCCTGGTGCCCACGCTCAAGCGCTACGTCGATTCCTTCGGCGAGAAGAGCGGCGTGCCCATCTCGCTGACCGTCACCGGCAGCGAGCGCCGCTTCACGGGCTACAAGGAAATGGCGCTGTTTCGCATCGTCCAGGATTTGCTGAGCAACGTGCGACAGCACGCACATGCCACGCGCGCGCAGGTGCTGCTTGACCTCACCGAAGATGCCGTCCGTGTCACAGTCGAAGACAACGGCAGCGGCTTCGACATGAACGAGGTTTTGACGGCGAAGCGAGGCATCGGCTTGAGCACACTGCGCGAGCGCGTCGAAATGATGGGCGGCCAGGTGCAGATCGACAGCGCGCCGAGCCGAGGCACCAAAGTCAGCCTGGTCATACCTCTACCCTAGCGCGGCCTCCGGTTGCATCCAAAACGTAACCACGGACGACACGGATTCTTGGAGGGCCATTTCCCGTGGCATCCGTGCAATCCGTGGTTGAAATCTCGCAGTCAATGCAGTGGGTTCGGGGTAATTGCATGACGTTTGCACCCTTGTTGGCGGTGACCTCAGTCCTACGCGACCACTCTCCTATTGAGCAGCCTCGATCGCGGGTGCTATAATCCGCGCAATCTTACCGGACGCCTGTCACGGGTCATCTCACAGGGGAAGGAGGTGAAAGCAATGTTGTTCTTGCCGCGTGAGGAAGGTCAAGGCTTGGTGGAGTACGCGTTGATTCTGGTGTTGGTCGCCATCGTCGTGATCGTCATTCTGGCGATTCTAGGCCCGACGATCGGTAATATTTTCTCCAACATTGTCTCGAACCTGTAAGTCTCGCCGACCGATTATCGCAGGCCCCATCGCTCCGGATGGGGCCTATTTTGTCGATCGCCTGGCCGTCGATGCACACCTGCCGGTGCTGACCGCACGATTCGGATGCGGCCTAGCACTTTTGTCCTGCCCCGTATTGCTTGGAAGTTTGATTTCTGCTAAAATTACGTCACCTTGCACCGCTTAGGGTGGGCCTGGGCGAGCCTGGCGGATCGGAGCAGAACATGCGCGGTCGACTGGCGCTTGGTGTCTTGACGGTCTTTGGGTTGCTACTCGGGTTTACCAGTTTGGGTTTAAGCCGACCCCCTCGATCGGGGGTTGAACAAATCGGCACGCTGCCCCCGACATTCACGCAGACACCGGCCCCGACGAACACCAGCTCGCCGACGAGTGTGTTCCCGACGAACACGCCGATTCCAACGGCGACGAGCATTGTGACGGGTATCCCGCCCACGACGCCTCCCGGCGCGCAGCCCACGCAAGGCCCCAAACCGCGCGGCGAGCCGGCCACGCCCGGCACGGGCATCAAGACGAACGCCTGCGCTCGTGTCGTGGGGGCACAGGGATTGGTCTTGGGAGATGCGCCCGGCTTTAGCGCCAATCACGTCCAGATTGTAGGTCGAGACGATATTGTCTTTGTCACAGAAGGCCCGCAGCGCGCCGATGGCTTGTGGTGGTGGAAGGTCACGACACGTGAAAGTGTAATAGGGTGGGGGATCAACGATCAAATTCTGCCCTTCGGCGGCGAGTGTTTCGGATTGACCGGCGGCCTGACCCCCTCGCCGCAACCGACACCGCTCACTGCTGTTTCGTCCGGCGCGGTTTCTGGGGTCGGCGCGACAGCCACACTCTCAGGCACCCAATCGCAACTCCCGAGCACGGGATCGAATAACAACGGCCTGTACGTCGCGGGCGCGCTCGCCGTGGTGTTGCTGGTGGCGGGCTTGGTTCGCCGGCGCAGTCAAGGCACGGTTTGACACAGGTAGGTCGGAACACCTTTCCGTGAGGAGGCCCATACATGCGACGTGGTCGCACTCTCATCCTCTTTGGTGTTGTGCTGCTCCTGGTCGCTGTCATTGCCTTCGTGCTGTTGAGCCAAAGCCAGCCGCCGGTTCCGACACCTGCGCCTGGGGAAGCCACTGCCACGCCGACGCCCGTCATCCAGACGATCAAGATTGTCGTCGCCGCGCAGAACATTCCACGCGGGCGCATCATCACTGAAGATGCCGTGACGCTCGTCGATTGGCCGGAGTCGTCGCTCCCGCCGGGTTTCTTCACCACCTTCGATGACGTGAGGAACCTGATTGCGCGCACCGACATCTTGTTCAACCAGCCGCTCACGGACGTCATGTTGACCAACGATCGCGCACAACTCACCGCGCGCGGCGGCGATGCGGCTCTGTTGATCCCGAACGATAAGCGCGCCATCGCGCTGCCGATCGATCAACTGGCCGGGGTAGGCTATGCGATTCAGCCGGGCGATCACGTCGATGTGTTGGTGTCGCTGTGGCTGCTCGATACGGATCGCGATGGGCAATACGCGGCCTACCTGTTCAACCGTAACCTGTCTGACGAGCTGATCGCCGCCGGCATGCAGCCAGACGCGGCCGTTCAAGCGGCGATCCAGTTGACCACGCGCGACAAGTCCTTCCCGCGCCTGTCCTCGCAGTTGATTCTGCAAAACCTGGAAGTGTTGAGCGTGGGCGACTGGCGCGAGCCGACACCGCTTCCGAGGTTCACGCCCGGCGTGCCGCAGCCCGCCGCAGCTTCGCCGACGCCTGTGGCACCTCCCGGCGCAACGCCGACCGGCACGCCGGCTCGACCCAACGTCGTCATTCTCATCGTCTCGCCGCAGGAGGCGCTGATCTTGCAGTGGCTGCGCGAGAGTGATGCGATCATCGATCTGGCGCTGCGCGGCGGGAGCGACCTGGCGCCGGTCGATACGGGCACTGTCACACTGCAATACCTGTTCGATAACTTCAACGTGACGTTGCCGCCCAAGCTCGACTTTTCTATCAACTTCCTTCCGCCGGAGAACACGGCGGCCTGTCCGGAGCGTTGGACGAAGGATTCGTGCCGGTAATAACCTCACCTGACCCCCCAATCCCCTTCTCCTCTCCGAGCCGGAACGGAGAAGGGGGTAGGGGTTGAGGAGAGGTTGATCCGAGGAGTATGGCTGTGGCGTCGGACAAGATTCGCGTGCTGATTGTGGACGATATTCCCGAGACGCGCGAGAACGTCCGCAAACTGCTGGCCTTCGAAAGCGACATCGAAGTGGTCGGCGTGGCCGGTACCGGCCACGATGCGATTCAATCTGCACGCGATTACCAGCCGGACATCGTGCTGATGGACATCAACATGCCCGGCCTGGACGGCATCAGCGCGGTAGAAGCGATCACCCAGGAAGTGCAGACGGTGCAGGTGATCATGATGTCCGTGCAGAGCGAGACGGACTATGTCCGCCGCTCGATGCTGGCCGGCGCGCGCGACTTTCTGATCAAGCCCTTCACCAGCGACGAGCTCGTCTCCACCATTCGCCGCGTCAACCGCATGAGCCAGCAGCGCGCGGCGGCGATGCCGCAGACGCAGATGGTGCAGGTGGTAGGCCCGTCCGGCAAGCGCATGACTGTGCCCCTGGCGCCAGCGCAGTCCATGCCGGAAGGCTCGGTCATCGTCGTGTTCGGGCCGAAGGGCGGCGTCGGCACCAGCACCGTGGCCGTGAACCTGGCTGTCGCCTTGCAAAAGCCGGAGGTCAAGGTTGCCCTGATCGATGCCAGCCTGCAATTCGGCAATGTCGACGTGATGCTCAATCTGCACGCCAATCGCAGCATCGCCGACATCTCGCAGACCATCAACGATCTCGACGCCGATCTGCTCTCGACCGTTATCGCCCCTCACACGTCGGGCGTGAAGGTGCTCTTGGCGCCCACCCGGCCCGAGCTGGCCGATCTGGTGCAGCCCGACCATTTGCAGCGCATCGTCGACGCGATGCGGCAACTGTACGACTATATCGTGATCGATACGGCATCCACCCTGAACGATCTCACGCTGACCGCACTGGACCTGGCCGATCGGGTGGTGTTGGTCACCGTGGCCGAGGTGCCTGCTATCAAGAACACACGAGTCTTCTTCCAGGTCACGGAGGCGCTGGGCTATTCGGCGGGTAAGGTGGTGATGGTGATCAATCAGGCCGACTCGCGCAACCCGATCACGCCCAAAATGATCGAAGACAATCTGAAGCACAAAGTGGTGCTGACGATTCCCATGGACAGCGACACGGTCGCCCACTCGATTCGGCGCGGCCTGCCCTTCGTCTCCGAGCAGCGCAACCGGCCGATCTCGAATGCGATCAACCAGTTGGCCGAGAAACTGGTGGCCGATCTCAGGCCGCCTCCCGAGCCGGCTGCTCAGGAAGTCGCGGCGGAAGATGCCGGCCGCAAGCGCGGCACGCGTTTCTTCTCACGGCAGTAGGACCGGCGTGCAGGCAGTCTAGGAGAGTGCTGAGAAATGACTTCTTCACCGCCAAGACGCGAAGAGCGCGAAGGTTTTTCCTGGTTTTTCTTAGCGCACTTGGCGCCTTCGCGGTGCAATGATGAGCCGGTTTTCCTTTGGGTTGCTTCGTGTGTCTTCGTGGATCGGCTTAGTTCCGATAGAGCGTCTCGTGTTGAGGCTCTGGCCCCAGGAGGGATGTCATGTCGTTACTGAAACGGATTGAAAAACAAGGCTCGTCGCAACCGGCCTCGCAGCCAGCGCCCGCGAGCGGCGGTGCCCCGCCCCGGAATGCCCCGCCCGCCGCCGCCGAGTCGTCCAAACTCGCCGAGATGCGGATGCGCCGCCCGACGATCGCTGCGACGCCGGTGCGCGATGCCTACCTGGATCTGAAGACCCGCGTGCAGACGAGGCTCCTGGCCGAACTGGATCCCTCGATGGATGTGACCAAGACCGACGACGTGCGCGCGTCGATCGAGGACTTGTTCGACGCGGTATTGAACGAGGAAAACATCATCCTCAGCCGCGTCGAGCGCACGCGCCTGTTCGAAGCCATCGTCGCCGAGATTCTGGGCTTCGGCCCGATCGAGCCGTTCATCGCCGATGAAACCGTGACCGAAATCATGGTCAACGGCCCCAAGAATATCTACGTCGAGCGCAAGGGACGCATCGAGCGCACGAACGCATCGTTCGAGAACGCCGATCACGTGATGCGCATCATCGACCGCATCGTTGCGCCGCTGGGCCGCCGCATCGACGAGTCCAGCCCGTACGTCGATGCGCGCCTGCCGGACGGCAGCCGCGTGAATGCCATCATCCCGCCGCTCTCGCTGGTCGGGCCGGTGATCACCATCCGCAAGTTCTTCAAGATTCCGCTGACGATCGAGAAACTGGTCGAGCTGGGGACGATCACGCCGGAGGGTGTGGAGTTCCTCAAAGCGTGCGTGCAAGCCAGGTGCAACGTCCTGGTGTCGGGCGGAACCGGCTCCGGCAAGACGACGCTGCTCAACATCCTGTCGTCGTTCATCCCCGATGACGAGCGCATTGTCACCATCGAGAACGCGGCGGAATTACAGCTGCGGCAGGAGCACGTGGTCACACTGGAATCGAAGCCGGCCAACGTCGAAGGCCGCGGCGAAGTGACGATCCGCGACCTGGTGATCAACTCGCTGCGTATGCGTCCCGACCGTATCATCGTCGGCGAGGTGCGCGGCTCGGAAGCGCTGGACATGCTGCAGGCCATGAACACCGGTCACGAAGGATCGATGACGACGCTGCACGCCAACAGCCCGCGTGACGGGCTGGCCCGCATGGAGACGATGGTGCTGATGGCCGGGATGGACTTGCCGCATCGCGCCATCCGCGAGCAAATCTCCGCCGCCATCGACGTGGTCGTTCAGCAGGAGCGTATGCGCGACGGCACGCGCAAAGTCGTCTCGGTCACCGAAGTGCAGGGCATGGAAGGCGACGTGATCACCATGTCCTCGATCTTCGAGTTCGAGAAGACCGGTATTGAGAACGGCAGAATCATCGGTCGCTTCATGCCCACCGGCCTGCGACCGAGGTTCATGGAGAAGATCGAAGCCGCCGGCATCCGGCTGCCGCCGAATATCTTCGGCATCGGCCAGCGGCGCTGAGACAAAGCGGGGGGATCATGCCGCCTCAATTGATTGCACTCATGATCGGCGGGGTCGCGCTGGTGATCCTCGTCGCCGGCGCGATCTCGGCGCTGCGTCCCAATCGCGAGATCGAGCAGCGCCTGGAGCAGTTCGGCGGAACCCTTCGGGAGATCCGGCCGGCCAAAGAACAGGAAACACGCCAGCGCTCGTCGCCGCTGGGCGACCGCCTGAATCAGGCGCTGGCGGGCAGGGGGTTCGCCGAAGACCTGTCGACGCAGCTCGCCCGCGCCGACCTCAAGATGACGGTGGGCGAGTTCCTGGCCTTGCAGGTCATCAGCATTTTCCTCGGTGGCGCGATCGGCTGGCTGCTGGCATCCGACTCGATTGTCTTCATCATCCTGATGGCGGTGGTGGGGTTCTTCGTGCCGCGTTTCTTCATCGGTTTCAAGCAACGCGCGCGCTTGAAGGCGTTCAACAATCAGCTGGGCGACTTTCTGAACCTGATGGTCAACGGCCTGCGGGCCGGTTACAGCCCGACGCAGGCGATGGAGGCCGTCGCCAGCGAATTGCCGCCGCCACTGTCGACCGAGGTCGCCCGCGTGGTGCAGGAGATGCAGCTCGGCCTGACGATGGAACAGGCTTTGAACAACATGCTGCGCCGCGTCAAGAGTGACGACCTGGACTTGATCGTCACGGCGATGAACGTCCAGCGCGAGGTCGGCGGCAACCTGGCCGAGATTCTGGATACGATCAGCCACACGATTCGCGAGCGCGTGCGCATCAAGGGCGAGATCGGCGTGCTCACGGCGCAGGGACGGATCACCATGTACGTGATTGTGTTCCTGCCGATTGGCATCACGGCCTTCCTGTACCTCATCAACCGGCAGTATATCTCGCTGTTGTTCAATAGCGGGCCGTGCGGTTGGGCGATGGCGATGTGCGGCATACTGGGCATCACGTCCGGATACTTCACGATTCGCCGAATCGTCAGCATTGAAGTTTAGTGCCTATCCAAAAACTGGATCGCAGGCTTTAGCCTGCGCGGACTGAAGTCCGCGTTCCGAGGTTTTCGGATAGGCTCTTAGGCGATTGCCCCCGTGGAGCAGTGCAGTTTGACTCGTTGCCGATCGACGGATCGGCAAGGAGGTAGGCCATGCAGGTCTTGCCGATAGTGGTTATTGCAGTGATCGGGTTGGCGGTGATGTTGATCATCATCGGCCTCAGTGCGCGCGATCCCAAAGAATCGCTGCAGGCGCGCCTGGCCGAGTACAGCGCGCGCGAGCAGATGGCGACGTTGGAAGAGATCGAGCTGTCCCTGCCGTTCAGTGAGCGCATCATCGCACCGATGGTGCGCAACGCCGCCGAGTTCGTCAAACGCTTCACACCCGAGCGCACACTGGAAGCGACCCGCCACAAGCTCGATCTGGCGGGCAACCCCAGCAACTGGTCGCCGGCCGAGTTCTTCGGCGTGCGTGCCGTGGCGATGGTCGTGCTGGCGGCGCTGATCTTCGTCGTGCTCAGCATCACCCAGGCCGAGCTGGGGATGCGCATTCTGATGACAGTGGTCTTCGCCGCGCTAGGTTTCTTCCTGCCCGCGCTCTGGCTGGGCAGCAAGATCCGCTCGCGCCAGCACAACGTCGTCAAGTCGCTGCCGGATGCACTCGATCTACTGACGGTGTGCGTCGAGGCCGGCCTGGGGTTCGACCTGGCGCTCAAGAAGGTGACTGAGAAGTGGGACAACGAGTTGAGCCGGGCCTTCGTGCGCCTGTTGCAAGAGATTCAGCTAGGCCGGCTGCGCCGTGACGCGATGCGCGACATAGCCGCCCGCATGGAAGTGCCGGACATGACCTCCTTCGTCGCGGCGATCATTCAGGCCGAGACGCTGGGTGTGAGCATCGCCAAGATTCTGCGCATCCAATCGGATCAAATGCGCATGCGCCGCCGCCAGCGCGCCGAGGAAAAGGCTCACCAGGCGTCGATCAAGATGATCATCCCCATGGTGTTCCTGATCTTCCCGTCGATCTGGATCGTGCTGCTGGGGCCGGCAATCTTGCAAGCCTTCTTCTCCCCGAATCCGCTCTTCTAACTCGCCGGACAATGGCCGCACCGAGGGGTGGAGGGAGACCGGTGCCCTTCGTGGCTGAATCGGTCGGACGCGTCACTGTCTATTGGCGTCGAATTGTGGACCTTGTTTTCCCGCCGCGTTGTGGCGG
>DATBWU010000207.1:0-7674 GCA_036514635.1 Anaerolineae bacterium
CTCCGGCCGCAAGCGCCGCATCCACGAGATTGCGCGTGCCGACGACCCGCAGGCGCGCGTTGGCTTCGTAGTCGAACGCGGAAAGGTCGGTGAGCTGGTGGATCACCGCCTCCGGCCGCGCCTCGCACAGCGCGGCGATCGTCGCTTCGCGGTCGAGCACGTCGAGCCGCACCGGCCGCGCCCCGGCGGCCGCGAGCGCCGACTCGCCCGGCGCGGTGCGCGTCGCGCCGATCACTTCGTGGCCGGCCCGGCGCAGCAGCGGAACGAGCTGCCGGCCGATCGCACCGGTCGCTCCGGCGAGAAAGACCCTCACGCCGCCTCGGCGTAGCCGCCCGCGACCACCTCGAGCGCCTCCAGGAACAGCGCAGGTTTGCTGCTCGCCAGGCACACCGGATCCGAGAGCATGCGCCGCCACAGCCGGGCGCGCGGGTGGCCGTGGTACAGCCCGAGCATGTGGCGCGCGACGTGGCGCAGCGACGTGCCGCGCGCAACCTCCCGTTGCGCATAAGCGGCCATCGCGCGGACCACGCCCTCGCGGGACCTTCCGGGTTGCGAGATGAGCCACGGATCGTGGTACGCGGCGCGGCCGAGCATCACTCCATCGACTTTCGATAGATGAAGCTCAATCTCCTCGAGCGAGGAGACGCCGCCGTTCAGCACGACCTCGAGGTGCGGGAGATCCCTCTTGAGGCGGTACACGTATTCGTACTTGAGCGGAGGCACCTCGCGGTTCTCCTTCGGCGAGAGCCCTTTCAGGATGGCGTTGCGCGCGTGGACGATGAACGTCGTACAGCCGGCTTCGGCGACCATCGAAACGAAGTCGCGCATGAACCCGTAGTCTTCGATTGAGTTCACGCCCGTACGATGCTTTATCGTGACCGGGATCGACACCGCCTCGCGCATCGCCTTCACGCAATCGGCGACCAACTCGGGCTCCGCCATCAGGCAGGCGCCGAACGCGCCCTTCTGGACCCGCTCGCTCGGGCAGCCGATGTTGAGGTTCACCTCGTCGTAGCCTTGCGCCTGCGCCATGCGGGCGCAGCGCGCCAGCTCTTGCGGCTCGCTTCCTCCCAGCTGTATCGCCACCGGATGCTCCGCCGGATCGAAGGCGAGGTGGCGCGCGGCGTCGCCGTGCAGCAGCGCGCCGGCGGGGATCATCTCGGTGTACAGGCGCGCGCCGGGCGAGCACTGGCGCAGGAAGTAGCGGCAGTGCCGGTCCGTCCAGTCCATCATCGGTGCGACACAGAGTCGATGAGCGTTGTTTTTGCTGGTATTTTTTAGAAATTCAGTCACTTATGCGTGAGCAAGGATTGGTCCATTTTCCGCTATTTTCCTCGGTTTTCCTCCGTTTCTCACCGTTTCGGTGTACCTAAAGTGCACCAGGTACACCGACTTTGAATCTATGCATCGATGGCTCCTTCAGGGAGCGAGTTTCCGTTTACGGGAGTAACGGTCGGTCCAGTCACTTTCACAATGCGACGGGATTTCGAATGAAGCGCCACTCTGGGAACGGACTGCCAGTCGGTCCAGTCGCTGATGGAATCGACTGCCAATTTCCATCACAGAATCGATCTGGTCAGAGGTTGGTTCACAGTCTGTTCAATCCATTTGGAGCTGGCTAATTTAACATTAGTTTACACGATAACATTACTTGTGTTATCGTGCGTGTACTATGTTAACCACCATTGCCTCAACGCACATCTTGAATACCGCACTGCAGGAGTATCTCCATGACACCTTGGACATCGTCCCCAAGGTCAGGCCATGGGCGGGTGCCGGCAAACTGCCGTATTTCCTGCAGGATGCGTTCGAGATTCGCGAACTGAAGCTGCTGAATCGCCCTATTCTGCTCGCGATCGGCCGGCAGGCAAACAAACCTGCCCTAGCCAATGTACGTGCCCAATTGGACAAACTACGGGCACTTGCCGGGCACCCTGTCGTCTACGTTACCGGCGCGCTGGCTTCCTACGAGCGAAAGCGCCTGATCGAGCAGAAGGTGCCTTTCATCGTGCCGGGCAACCAGCTCTACCTGCCGGACCTTGGGATCGACCTGCGCGAATATTTTCGCCAGCGCCCGCAGCTGCCGGACACGGCGTTGAGCCCGGCGACGCAGGCCATGCTCATCACTACCTTGCTGCGGAAACCCTGGCAGGCCGATTGGCAGCCTGCCGAGGTCGTCACCGAGTTGGGCTATACCCCGATGACGCTCTCCCGGGCGGTCAAGGAATTGACTTCGGCCGACATCGCCACGCTTCGCAACGAGGGCAGAGCACGGCGGCTACATATGGAGCGTTCGGCGGCGGAGACTTGGGAGCATGCGAAGCCTTTGCTGCGCAACCCCGTCAAGCGACGCGTCTGGGCCCATCCCATTTCCAAGTTGAAACCGCCGCATGTCCGTTTGGCGGGCCTGAGCGCCTTGGCGCGCTTTTCGATGCTTACCGAGCCGCAATGGCCCGTCTATGCATTGAGCCCGGCGCAATGGAAAGCGGCGACACAGGCTGGCGTTGAGACGCTGCCGGAGCAGTTGCCTGGTGCCTGCGAGTGGCAGCTATGGCATTACAACCCGGCGCTTGTGCCCGACGGCGCGACGGTAGACCCGCTGTCCCTGACGCTCAGCCTGCAGGACGAGGCCGACGAGCGCGTTCAACTCGCGCTCGGCGAGCTGAAGGAGCGCTTTCCATGGTGAGGGGGCTCGATCTATTTCGGGAGTACTTTGCCGGCCACGCCGATCAATTCGTATTGATCGGCGGAACCGCCGCCACCCTCGCTATGGAGGATGCTGGCCTCGAGTTCCGCGCCACTAAGGATCTGGACATCGTTCTCCATATCGAAGCGCTCAACGCAGCGTTCGGGGAAGTGTTCTGGAAGTTCGTGGAGGAGGGGCACTACGAAATCCGACAGGCGAGCAACACCGGCAAACCGGTGTTCTATCGCTTTCAGAAGCCGTCCGATGAGCGCTTTCCCGTCATGCTGGAATTGTTCTGTCGGGCGCCGGATGGCATCAAGCTCGCGGAGGGTAGCCACCTCACGCCGATCCCTCTCGATGAAGCCGTGGCCAGTTTGTCCGCGATCCTGCTCGACGACGAGTACTACGCGTTCATCATGGCTGGTCGCAGGGAGTCAGACGGTCTGCCTTGGGTCGGCGAGGATCGGCTGATCCCGCTCAAGGCCAGTGCCTGGGTGGATCTCAATGCGCGTCAGGCGAAGGGCGAAGCCGTGGATGCGAAGAACATCCGCAAACACGCGAACGACGTGATGCGGCTGTCGCAGTTGCTTGCGCCGGAAGCGCGCATACCACTCGCGGCAAGGATCGGCGACGATCTGAATCGTTTTCTCGATGGCCTCGCGGCAGATCGCTCGATCGATCCGAAGTCGCTCAAGCTCAACAACACCGTCGCCGAAATCGTCCAGCGCATTGCGCTGGCCTACGAACTGAAGCGAGCAGCCGCTCGGCGTTCCTGAGCCGGTGCTTCACGACCCGAGCCAGGGATAAGGCTGCCTGTCACGGGCCGTGAGCCGCCGCACCGGCTCGTAAAGACCGCCCTACCGCTCCTCGCACAGATACCGGCGCCCTCTATCCCCCCACCACAGCCCCCTCACCCTTCTTCGAAGGGGGACTGTGGGGGGATAAAAGCAGAGCGCGCCGCAAGGTGCGCTTTTTTCGTTGCTTCAAATCTCCCCACCCCCCGCCCGCCCCAGGGCGGGAGCGAAGAGAGGTTCAGCGAGAGGATCACTTTTCGAGCCTCTCCAACCAACCTAAAGGAGATTTACGATAAATGGCATCGCCCCGTTTTCCCGGACATTTTCGAAAAGTTGATTGAGAATTCAAGGCCATTTCGCCTTGCGCATCTGGGCGTGAGAATGCGTTAGGACTAGATCGACTCGGGAATCGAGATATCCGATTCCGTTTGAGCCCGCAGTAGTGGCCAAGATTGCACTTGTTACCCCGGTGCTGGGCACGAAGGGGAAGGGGCTGCGAGCTGCTCGAGCGCTACCTAAATTCTTCCGAGCGATGTACTCGACGGTGTACCAGGTCGTCGATTTCCTCTATGAAGTCGGTCCAGTCCATCATCGGCGCGACGCACAGACGGTGAGCGTTGTTTTTTCCGGAAGTTTTCGGTACTTCGGTCACTTTCCGTGCGTCGATCTAAGGGCGAAACGGATTCTTGATGGCGAGCGTGTCGTCGATCACCTGGCCGTCTTGCAGGTCCTCGGTGTAAAGCATCGTGCAACTCGATTCGAGCGCCGCAGCCACGATCAGCGCGTCGTAGAACGAAAACCGGTAGCGCTCGGCTACCTGCAATCCCCTTTGGTGAATCTCAATGGTCAGCGGGACCACATGGCAGATGGCGGTGATAGGGTCGAGCGCCTCCCGGATTTCGGTCACGTTCATGCCAAGCTTGCGCAGAGCCACTGACGCGAATTCATTGAGGACTTGGACACTCACGGTCGCGCCCTCAGCCAGCTTTTCTTCAATTAGATCGGCCTTGGCCGCGTCGGCCGAAAGCAGATAAATCAGGACGTTGGTATCGAAAAACCGATCAGCCACGCTGATTTGCTTCCAGCCGGTCAAAGCGGAAGTCCGCAGGCAGGCGCCCCCGGTACTTTCTCAGACGGGCAAGAACTTCACGTGCGCCAGGTTTTCTGACTATCTCGAACGCGTTACGCCCGGCGACATGGATTTCGATGTCATCGCCTTCTTTGAGACCCAGGGCCTCGGTAACCGAGGCGGGCAGACGAACGGCTAAGCTATTACCCCATTTGGAGACTTGCATGTTCATCCTTGATATGAAAGATATACATCGCAAATTGTATATCCAACGGTGCGATATGGCAAGCGTTTCGTTGACCTTCGGTTGACTGCGCACCGAGGAGCGTCTATGACGCGGGGTTTGACGTAATGACCGATTTTCCGGATTCCAGCCAACTCGATCTGTTTGAGCATTCGCGCGCGGTCGCTCTTGCCAACGATGTCATCGACGCGCTCCTCGCCCGCGATGCCGCTCTCTCAACCGAGCGCGTCAACGGCCTCTGCATCGAGGAACCCGGCCATAGGGCCTGCGAGGCGCTGCAAACCCTGTGCCGCGCCCTCGGCGAGTGGCCGAGGCCGTCTGCAAATCCGGCCGAGGTCGCCGAGGCAGTCCGTTGGCTCGATGGGAGAGTGCATCCCGCGGCCCTTTCGGCCTTGGGCGACAAGGCTGCCGATTTCATGCAGCCATTCTGGCGCGAACTTGCGTGCGTGGCCGGCCAGCATGCCTACGACTCGGCGTATCCTGAATCGTACAGTGCATCTCTGTATCTGCGCTGTGGCGATGCCGTGGCGGCAGCAACGGCCGCGCACGCCGTTCCGAATTGCGACGGCAATGTCGACGCGCTGCATTGGATTGCTGTCGCCCGCTATCGGGCCGAAGGGTTGAATGCCTGCCGGGCCCAGCTCATGCGGCTTGCCCTGCTGGCGCCGCAGCGCGTGCCTGCGTTGCTTGCCGAGATCGATGAGCCGTTGCTGAACCGGGACTGGCGCGCCTTCCAGGCAGACTGTCACTGGCTCGATTCGGAAGACGACACAGCGGGTTCCTGGTATCCGGCATGGCAACTTGTCGAACATCCGGGTATGGAAATAGAGATCGGCGAGCTGGCAACGTTGCCGGCCACCCGGGCCGGCCAGACGTTTGTGGAGATAAGGCGCCTGCTCAGCCTCGAAACACGTGGATACAGTGCCGCGCTTGTTTCAGCCAGGAGCCGCCTGCGCGAACTGAGCCGGGAGTTGTTCGCGTTGTATATGGCGCGCCGCGACGTGCGGCATCTGTGACTCTTACCCCACGTGCCGTTGGGGTGTCCCACGGTGTACCAGGCCCGCGGTTTTCCCTATGAAGTCGGTCCAGTCCATCGTCGGAGCGACGCAGAGGCGGTGGGCGTTTGTTGATTCGCTCACTCTAGATAAACGGATTGACGAGCGTCACGCCCAGACCGGAGAAGTGCGCGGTATTGCGCGTGACCAGCGTGAGGCCATGGGTCAGGGCGGTCGCTCCGATCTGTTTGTCGATCGCATTCTCCGGGTGCGGAACACGCAAGCGGCCCCATACCTGGGCTTCGTCATGCGAGAAATCCAGAATCCTGTCGCCAAACTCTTTCAGCACTGTGGTCAACCACGTCTCGAGCTGTCGCGCCTGCCTAGTGTCACCGCGGTGGCGGATCGCTTCGACCCCACGCCGGATCTCGCCAACGGAGATGACGCTCAGATAGAGCGCATCGCCCTTGGTTCGGGCGTCTGCAAAGAAGCGCCTGACGCCCAGGTTAGCCTTGGCGCGCTTGCGCACTTCGCTGACCACATCCGTATCAACCAAGTACATTCTGGCTGGCGTCGTCGTCGATTCTGGCAAAGTCGACATCCTTGCCCACGTTCGGAATCGAGGCGAGCACCTCCGCGAATGATTTCGCCCTGGACTTCAGCAATGCAGCCGCGAGCAGTTCCCGATGCTCGGCCTCGGCACTGCGGCCGTGTTTCCCGGCGCGAGACTTCAACGCGCGGACAATGCGTTCGTCGACGTTGCGGACGATCAGATTAGCCATGATGTTCATCCCTCGGCGATGGTGTGCGGAGCAGATGATAGCATTGATAGCGCCGCGGCGTTCACCGCCACCCACTGGGCCATGGATCAGGCGGATAAGATCTTGGGGTTCCCGCGGTGTACCAAGGCGACCGTTTTCCCTATGAAATCAGTCCAGTCCATCATGGGGGCCGTGCAAAGACGGTGAGCGTTGAATTCGCTGGGATTTTTTTGAGTGTCGGTCACTTGTTGCGGACCATAGAGTCGTCGTTTCCCGCTATTTCTCGCTATTTTCCTCGATTGCCCGCCGTCGCCGGCGTCGGCAGTGTACCTGTCGGTGCCCAACCAGAACGAATCCATGGGTCGGACATGCGCGCTCGAGGGGTGAACCGGGAGAACAACGATTCATTGACTCCGGATCCCATGGTGGGATAATCCCACCATGATTCTGACCCTCGATGCCAAGCGTCGTCTGACCGTCCCGGCAGCTCTTGCCCCGGCTTCGCCCGGGGATGCATTCGACGCGCGGTTCGACGCCGAAGAGAACGAGATCGTGTTCCGCCGAATCGCGGGCGCAGGCGACTGGCTTGCCGTGCTGAGTGAGTGCCCGGCGAGCATGGACGACCTGCCGCCTCGCCGGCGGGCGCCCGCGAGGCGCCGCAGGATTTGAGCTGGCTACTCGATACCGATGTAATCTGCCAGCCAGCCAAGCGCCATGGGGATGCCCGAGTGGTCGCTTGGCTGCACCAGGAGCGCGAGCGGTGCTTTACCAGCGCAGTCGTCATCGCTCAACTCGCGTACTGGGTGCGGTCGAAGGAGGGCCGTAAGCGCCGCGAATTGCAGGATTGGCTGAGAAGGCTGGTGGATGCGCTCGGCGGCCGCGTTCTCGGCTTCAACGTCTCGGTCGCCCATGTCTGGGCCGATCAGGAGCACCTGCTGGAAAAGCACGGGCAGCGCATGCCCGTGGAGGACGGCTACATCGCCGCGACCGCACGGCGCCACGGTCTGACGATCGCGACGGGAAACGACAAGGATTTCCGGCGGCCCGGCCTGAAGGTCTTCAACCCGTTCAAGGAACTGCCTCCGGTCTGAATTCAGGCACCGCGGAGTGAAATCATTCAGGAAA
>DATBWU010000208.1:0-12279 GCA_036514635.1 Anaerolineae bacterium
GAGCCAATCCGTTTATCCGGTGCGGATTCGTTGCCAAGCCTTGAACCAGCAGACACGCCGCCTGGTGTCCTGGCCCCACTTCGAGGTAAGGCGGGTCGATGGTCTTGCAGCGGTCGATGGCAACCGGGCAGCGGGGGTGGAAGCGGCAGCCGGTGGGCACGTCCAGCGGGTTGGGCGTCTCGCCTTGCAGGATGATCCGCTCGCGGCGCAGGCGAGGGTTAGGCACAGGCACGACCGAGAGCAGCGCCTTCGTGTAGGGATGCTGTGGGTTGTCCAGCACCTCGCGCGTTGGGCCGATCTCGACGATGCGGCCCAGGTACATCACGGCGATGCGGTCGGCAAAATACGACACCGTGCCCAAATCGTGGGTGATGAACAAGATGCTGATGCCCCGCGTCCGGCGCAGTTCGCGCAGCAGGTTGAGGATGTCGGCGCGGATCGACACATCCAGCATGGACACCGGCTCGTCGGCGATGATGAGTTCGGGTTGGAGAACCATCGCCCCGGCGATCACCACGCGCTGGCGCTGCCCGCCCGATAGTTCATGCGGGTAACGCAAGAAGAAGTCTTCGGCGGGATGCAGGCCGGCATCTTGCAGCGCAGATTGGACGCGGGCGATGCGCTCTTGCCGCTGGCGGGCGATGCCATGCACCACCAGCGGCTCGGCGACGATGTCGAAAATCGTCGAGCGCGGGTTGAGCGATTCGTAGGGGTCTTGAAAGACCATCTGCGCTTGCTGGCGCAGGCGCTTCATCGACACGCGGGGGAAGTCGATCATCTCGCGGGTCAGCGGCTTGCCGGATTCGAGCGCGACCAGGCCCGCGCGTCGCCGCCGCTCCGGCGTGCCGACGATCTTGCCGTCGAAGAGAATCTCGCCGCTGGTTTGCTCTTCCAATCCGATCAGTGTCTTGGCGATGGTCGTCTTGCCGCAACCCGACTCGCCGACCAACGCCAGCACCTCACCCTTCGCCAGCATCAGCGTGACGCCGTCCACGGCCTTGATGACCTTTGGCCGGGCGCGCCGCAGCACCTCAAACAGCGTCTGCCGCACCGGGAAGTATTTCTGGAGCTGCTGAAGTTCCAGCATCGGCGTGTTCGATGAGGCTGCCATCAGTCTCCCACCTCGGGGCCGGGGCACAGGTGGCAGGCGGCGAGGTGACGCCCAATGAAGGATGAGGGATGAGGGATGAAGGATGAACCCTCTCCGCTCCGCTGCGAGGGCAGGTCTTCATCCCTCCGCCCTCCGCCCTCATCCTTTGTTGTAACGTCGATCAACTTCGGCGGTATTGTGGCGCAGATGTCAATCCGTCTGTGGCAGCGCGGCTCGAAGCGACAGCCGGGCGGCAGCGCGTTCAGGCGCGGCGGATAGCCGGGGATCGAGGCCAGGGTATCGCCGGGTCGGTTGAGATCGGGGAAGGCTTCCAGCAAGCGTTGCGTGTAAGGGTGCTGCGGCGAGTTGTAAATCTGATCGCTCGATCCGTACTCGGCCACTTTGCCGCCGTACATGATCACCACCGAGTCGCAAATCTCGGCCACCACACCCAGGTCGTGCGTCACCAGCACCACGGCCAGCCCGAGTTCTTTCTGAATGGTCTTGAGCAGTTCCAACACCTGGGCCTGGATCATCACGTCGAGCGCCGTCGTCGGCTCGTCGGCGAAGAGCAGGCGCGGCTTGCAGGCCAGCGCCATCGCGATCATCGCGCGCTGGCGCATCCCGCCCGAATACTGGTGTGGATACTGGTTCTTGCGCGCTTTGACGATGCCCACCAGGTCGAGCAATTCCTCGACGCGCTTGTCCGCCGCCTTGCGATCCATCAGGCCGTGCAGCAAAATCGCCTCGCCGATCTGATCGCCCACCGTGCGGACGGGGTTGAGCGCGTTCATCGCGCTCTGGAACACCATCGCCATTTCCTTCCAGCGATAGCGCCGCACCTGATGCTCGCTGAGCGACAGCAGATCGACGCCGTCGAAGAAAACTTCGCCGCTGACGATGCGGCCCGCCGCGGGCAGCAAGCGCATCAGCGATAACATCGTCGTCGTCTTGCCGCAGCCCGATTCGCCGACCAGGCCCAGCGTCTCGCCGGTGTGCACATCGAATGAGACGTCTTCCAGCGCATGGGCGACCGTGCGGTCGGGGCTGACGAAGTTCGTACTGAGGTGGCGCACACTGAGGAGCGGCGTGTCGGTGTGATCCATCCGTTTTTCCATGATGAGCCGCTGGCGGCCTGTCGTCACGTGACTCCAGTCGACTGAACCACAGAGGCACGAAGACACGGAGTGATTCAATCTCCGTGTCTCTGTGTCTCCGTGGTTTTACTTCCCCGAGACTCCGCTCTCGGCCGGCCGGCTCGAAGTTCGGGCCACCATGTTGGCTTCGCTCTCCAGATGATGCGAAGTCAGACGCGGGTTGAGGATCTCTTCCAGCACGTTGCCCAGCAGGACGCAGCCCAGCGTCACCCACACGATGGCTAATCCAGGCGGAAGGTAGAACCACCAGGCGCTGTTCGAGATCGCATTGCGCGCGAAGGCGAAGTTGAGCATCGTGCCCCACGACGGCTGAGTCGGATCCCCCAGGCCGAGAAACGACAGGCCCGATTCGGTCAGAATCGCGGTCGAGACGATCAAGACTGTATTCGCAACGATCAGCGGCATGACTTGCGGGATGATGTGCTTGCGGATGATGTGCCAGTGGCCCGCGCCGATGGCTCGGGCGCGCGCCACGAATTGCCGTTCTTTAATCGACAGCACTTGTGAGCGGATCAGGCGCGCGGTGCTCGTCCAGTACAACAGGCCGATGACCATGATCAGGATGACCGTCGGCGAGATGCCGACTTCCAGCCGCCGGAAGGTGGCGACGAGGATCAGCATCAGCGGGATGTCGGGGATGACGAGCAGCACGTCGGTGACACGCATGAGCAGCGTATCGATCCAGCCGCCGAAGTAGCCCGCCAGGATACCGAGCAAACTGCCGATTGCCATCGAGAGAAAGCCCGCCACGAAGCCGACCATCAGCGAGATACGCGAGCCGTAAGCCAGTTGCGTCCACACGTCGCGGCCCGCGTCGTCCGTGCCGAGCGGCCCGTGCTCGGACGGCGGCGCGAAGGTGAGGCCGCGCCCGTTCGCGTCGCGGATCGTCTCGGTCGGTTCGTAGGGCGTCAGCGCCGGAGCGAAGATCGCCATCAGCACGGAGGTCGCCAGCAGAAACGCGCCGATCTTGCCCATCCGGTTGCGGCGGAAGACACGCCAGAACTCGGCCAGGTTGCGCTTGAGGAGGAACCAGCGTTCGGACATCGGCATCCAACCCACAAGGTATGGAGCGTAAGGCGTGAAACGTAAAACGTGATGCCGCTCCTTTACGTTTCACGCATCACGTTTTAGACCTGCCGCACCCTCGGATCGAGGTACGTGTACAGGAAATCGGCCAGCATGTTGGCGATGATCACCGCCACGGCCAACAACAGAAACGCGCCTTGCAGCAGCGGATAGTCCTGCTTGTCGAGCGCCGTCTGGAACAGTTTGCCCAGGCCGTCGTACGAGAAAACGGTCTCGATGTAAATGGCGCCGGCCACGGTGAAACCCAGGTTCAGCGCGATCAGCGTGACGATCGGCAGCATGGCATTCTTCATCGCGTGCTTGCGCAAGACCTGCCAGTGCGTCATGCCTTTGGCTTTGGCGGTGAGGATGTAATCTTCGCTCAACACCTCCAGCACCGACGAGCGCATGATCAGCATGTACTCGCCCAGGTAGACGATGGTGAAGGTCAGCGTGGGCAGGATCAGATGCCGGACGATGTCGGGAAGGACTTCAAAGAACGGCTTGCCGATGTTGCCGGGTTCCACCACGTTGCCCGTCGGCAGACCGAGCCAGGTGCTGCCGGCGGCCAGCAGAATGATGCCGAGCCAGAAGGTGGGAATGGCCCAGGTGATCAGCGAGAAGGTGAGCGCGCTGACGTCAATCGCCGTCTTGCGCTTCCACCCGGCGAACAGCCCGAGCGCGACGCCGAGGCTGATCGACAGCACCTGGCCGGATGTGACCAGCAGGAGCGTGTTCCCCAGTTTGGCGACCAGAACCTCGCCGACCGGCTGTCGCAACGACCACGACACACCCAGGTTGCCCTGCGCCCATTGCCCGAGCGTGGCGAAGAATTGTTCGGGGAAGACGGGCTTGTCCAGCCCGAACTGCGCACGCAGCGCGTCTTGAGTTTCTTTCGGGATGCGGACGTTGCGGCCGATGACGGCGCGCACCGGATCGCCGGGCAGGACGCGGAACAGGAAGAAGTCGAGCGTGACGACCACGGCCAGCGTCAGGACCGCCATCAAGACTTTGCGGATCAGGTAGTCGCGGCGGTTCATAGCAAGGGATGAAGGATGAAGGATGAGGGATGAAGATTGGGAGACGAAGATTCACTTCATCCTTCTGCCTTTATTTCACCGGTTCCACCTGGAGGAGCGAGAAGGCTCTTTCCATGCGGACGTTAGGCGACTCGATGAAGTTCGTGAAGCGGTCCGAGCGATACGCTTCCAGCAGGTCGTCGTACCAGTACACGATGTAGGGGCGATCGTTGAACGCGATCTCCTGCATCTTCCAGACGATCTTCTGCCGCTCGTCCCGGTCGATGGCGACCTGCTGATCGAGGTAGAGCTGATCGTACTCCGGGTTGGAGTAGCCGCTGTCGCTCCAGCCGCCGGAGACGAATTGATCGGTGGTGAGCACGCTGAGGATGAAATCGGGATCGGGATCGCTGCCGTAGCCCCACAGAATCAAATCGTAGTCGCCGGCGGGGCAGCAGGCAGCCGTCAAGCTATCGGGATCGATCGACTCCGGGTTGGTTTTGATGCCGGCCTCTTTGAACCAGCCGGTCATCAGGTCGGCCACGCGCGGCGCGGTCGAGGAATCGGATGGGTATTGCAGGCGGAACTCCAACCGAACGTCACCCTTCGCGCGCACGCCATCCGATCCCAGCTCATAGCCGGCATCTTCGAGGACCTGATTGGCCTGCGCCAGGTCGAAGAGGACATCTTGGATGTTGGGGTTGTACCAGAAGCCGCCGCCCAGGCTGGGCGGGATAATCGTCGTAGCCGGCTGCCCCAACCCTTGCAGCACGATATCCACCAGGTCTTGCTTGTTGATGGCGTGAGCGATCGCCAGGCGCACCTGCGGGTCTTCCAGCGCCGGGTTGCGGGTGGGTTTCGGATCGTAATCGGCCGGGGCCGAGTTGATGATCAACTCGGAGAAAGAGCGACCGGGTTGCCGCACAACCTGGACGTTCTCGAAGCCCTTGACGGCCTCGAACGCGGTGTTGGGCACTTCGGTGGTCATGTCGATGTCGCCGACCTTGAGCGCCTGCACCATGGCGTCGGTGTTGTCGAAGGTGCGGAAGATGGCCTGGTCGATCTTGGGCGACCCATCGTAAAAATCGGCATTGGCGTCCAGGATCAAGATGCCCGTGTCTTTGTCGAACTGGTTGAGCTTGAATGCGCCGGTGCCGACGACGTCGAAATTCGTGAAGTTCTGGAGCTCTTCTGCCGTCGTGAACCGCTGGAAGTCTTTGGGATACATGGCGTACAGGAAGGACACGCGGTATTCCATGTTGCCGATCGGTGCGCCGAGCGTGATCTCGACGGTCTTCGGATCGACGGCCCTGGCTTCAGTGAAGCCGATGGTGTAGCTGGACAGCGCGGCCCAAGCGTCGGGGTCCTGCATGATGGCGTTGATCGCCCAGGCCATGTCGTCGGCGGTGAACGCCTCGCCGTTGTGCCACTGGATGTTGTCCTTCAACGTGAAGGTCCAGGTCAAGCCGTCGTCCGAGTGTGTCCACTCTTTCGCCAGGTCGCCGACGTACTCGCCAGCGGCGTTTTCTTTGACGAGCGAGCTGTACACCAGGTCGAAGATCGAGTACGACTCTTCCAGGAAGGCGTAGGCCGGGTTGAGCGTGTCGGGCTTGCCCAGCCACCCGATGTGCAGGACGGCCGGCTCGCTGCCCGGCGCGGGCGTCGCCGGCCCGGCGCAGGCGGTCAGCAGCATAATCGCCGCGAGAATCAGATGCAGCACAGACCATTTTCGCGAAAGCATGATCTCTCCTCCTGATGAGTGTGGTGACGACTTTTCGAGTCGCAGATAGATCGATTACGCGGACAAGCCGATTGTACTACAAGTCATGTGGGTCGTGAAACGCGATGTGTGGCGTGCGCAATGTGAACCGCTTTCGTTTCAGGTATCGCTTTGTAGCGAGGCTTTTTGCTTCGCGTCAAAGTTGCGCGGCCGGTGCATCAAACACTATAATGTTGCAGCCCGCAGACAGTCTCTAAGAGGCTGTCTGAAAAGCCGGGGGGGCACCGGCTTCAGCCGGTCAAAATGCCGACTAACCCCGCTCCGCTTCGCTGCGGGGGCAAGTGAGTCGGCGATCCGGCTGCAATCCTCCTGCTTTTCAGACAGGCTCTAAGTACCGATCACCATGAGGAGTGAGCGCATGACGGTAAACCATTGGCCCGATTCGTTTCTCGATGCGATGCGTGAGATCGGCGATCCGCCGGCGGATGCGGTTATCGCCGATCTCATCGATTCCGGCCAGACCGATGCGGTCAACCGGATGATGCGCAGCCTGGTCGAGAACGATGATCTGGTGCCCGCTGACCTGCCGGAGATCGTGCGTGGTTATCTCGATCAAAGCGGGACGCTGCCGGCGTGGGCCGACCCCACTCTAATCGATCGGGGTCAGCAGGCTTTTCTGCTCCATGCACCGGAGATTGTGCTGCTGTTGTTTTACTCGTCGCTGCCGCGCGCGTACGCGGCGAAGAAAGGCGCGCAGGTCTTGCACATGACGCGCCGCCTGATCGGCAGTTATGCCTGGCGGCGTATCATCGAGACTGCGCAGTTCCTCGTCGATGTGGCGACGCCCGGCGGGCTGGGGCCGGACCGGCACGGCATCCGCTCCGCGCAGAAGGTTCGCCTGATGCACGCCGCGATCCGGCACTACCTCCTGCGCGATCCCAAGTGGAGCAGCCAGTGGAACCCCGAGTGGGGTAAACCGATCAATCAAGAGGACCTGGCCGGTACGTTGATGACCTTCTCCTCGACGATCATAGACGGCATGCACAAGTTCGGCATCCGCATGTATCCCGACGAAGCAGAAGGCTATCTGCACACGTGGAAGGTGGTGGGGCACATTCTCGGCGTTCGGCCCGATCTGCTGCCGGTCGATGTTGCCGATGCGCACGACTTGAGCCAGACCATCTTCCGGCGGCAGTGGGCGTCGAGCGAGGCGGGCGACGAGTTGACCCACACGCTGCTCGATCTGATGGCGGCGCGCACACCGAGGCTCGTCGGCGGCTTGCCGCAGACCGCGCTGCGCTACTTCGCGGGCCGTCGGGCAGCGGACGTGCTGGGCGCGCGGCGCTACGACTGGACGATCGTGCTGCTCAGGGCGCAGCGCATTGTCTTTGCACTGGCTGATCGGATCAACCACTCTTCGATCGGTTTGGGGCGGCTCGCCCGCTGGCTGAATCTACAAATCTTGAATGGAGTGCTGACCGCCGCGCGCGGCGGCAACCGGCCGTTGTTCCGTATTCCAGACGGCCTGCGCGCGACAGGCCTACGGGTGCGGCCGACGCATTCGTTCCCGCGAAAACCTCGCCGCTGAGTAACTACTCAGCCTGGGCAATTACGCCGCTGAAAGGGTATGCGATGTTCGAGCTCCTTTACATTGCTTTCGATCTGCTATGGACGGCCACGTTCATTCTGGTCATCCGGCGCGGCTTCCTCGACAAGACCTTTGGCATGCCGGTTGCCGCCGCTGTGATCAATCTGGTGTGGGACCTGGCTATCTCGTTCATCTATCCTGCCCCGGCTCCGCAGGTGTATTTCGAGATTCTATTCGGCGTTTTTGATGCGATTATCATCTTTCAGATACTCAAGTATTGGCGATCGGAATTCAAGAGTCTGTCGCCGATGTTCTTCTACTCGTCGGTGGTGTTGGCCTTTCTCACCGCGGGCGTGCTGGTCTGGGCGAGCCGGATTGAATGGAATGACACGGCGACAGTGTATTCCGGGAATCTCGGCAACCTGATGGGATCGATCTTGTTTGTGTGGATGCTGCTTCAACGCCAGGATTTGCGGGGGCAGTCCTTCTACATTGCGCTGTGCAAGTGGCTGGGCACGGCCTCGGCGTCGCTGGCGTTCGTCCTGTTCAGGCTACCGGGCTATCCGCGCTACGATGCCTCTATCCTGCTGCCCGTTCTAGGTGCGGCGACTTTCGTCTACGACTTCGTGTACGTGGTGTTGCTGTATCAAATGTGCCGGAGGCAGGGGATCAATCCGTGGAAGCGGCTCTAGATTGCCCCACAGCAATTGCGTTGGCCGTAAGATATTCACCACGGATTACACGGATGCCACGGATAGATGCCTTATGAAATCCGCGCTATCCGTGGTTACGCTTTGGGTTGGGGCAAGAGGCTGCGTTGTGGGGTGAAGCAGAACCTCATCAGGTCTGTTTGAGAGCCACGCCGAAGGCGGTCTCATGCTCGCGCTCTTCGGCGATCTCCTCGTGCATGGCGCGCCGGAAGCGCGGGTCGAGCAGCACGTCGATCGTGCGTGGCACGCTCGACCACTGCGCCCAGCGGAAGAGCGCGAAGATCAGGTTGATCGGGAAGATCGGCTTCCAAATGGCGTGCCCCAGGCCGGCCACCGCCTGATCGACTTTCACGATCTCGGTTTCCTGATCGGTCGCGTTCATGTACGCCAGTTTCTGCGCCAGGTTCCACGCCCCGACCCGCGCCTCTTTCATGCCGAAATTCATCACCGTTTTGTCTGCGCCGTGGCTCACGCGGTGCAGGAGGTGAAGCACCGGGTAGATTTTCGCCAGCTCACTCTCGACCGAGTGGGTGAGCGAGGCCAGCAGATCGTTCATCTTGTTGAAGTCGTTTTGCAGAGCGTGGATTGAATCGCCGGGGCAGACTTGGGCGGCGGCCGCACCGAGGTCGATGTTGATGTGCGGATTCATCGCCAGGAACAAGTGCTGAAGCACGATCGGCTTGCCGCTGCGTGTCGCGTCGAGCGCCGCTTGCCAACCCTGCCAGCCCGCCCCCGTCTCACCGCGAATGTACAGCTCGACTGCCTCGAAATAGCGATTGGCGAAAGCCACGTCGAGCCGCTCTAGCCGCTGCCCGTCTTCGAAGTACCCGCCCGCGTCGATTTTCTCCTTCACCGTAACGGTGACGTGCCGATACAGGCACGCGAAGTACCCGACGCGGCTCTTGCTCTGGTGAGCGTCGGCGATGATCTGATCCAGTCTATTGATGACTTCGTCGATGGTATTGGCGCGCATCTCGTTCATGCCCCCGTCCGTCAAGAGTTTCTCTCCACGAAGTCACACGAAAGAACACGAAGATTTCATTCTTTTTCGTGTCTCTTCGTGTGTCTTCGTGGATCAACGAATTGTCCCCACTTCAGTGCTGCTCCAGAGCCTTCTCCGTCAGTGCCAGATCGTAAGCTGCGCCGATTCGTGCGAAGATCTCGCGGGCGTGCCTCAAGTGCTCGCGCCGGGCGGGATCGGTCGTGGGCAGATGCCGCCCGATCTCGTAGTGCGCTTGCGCTTGCTCGTACGGCATGCGCAAGCCGCTGGCGATGCTCAAACTCTTCTGCCAGGCGCGATGCGCCTGCGCGGGCCGTCCCGCTTGCCACTCGTAAAGACCCCGGCAGCGCCACGCTCGCGTTTGCCCGGGCCGCTGTGTCGCCAGCAGCGCACGGCTGATCCGCTGTGCAGCGTCCTCGAAGCGCTTGCGATCCCCAGGCGACGATTCGGACGCCCACAGCGCGATATACACCTCGGCCAGATAATCGAAGGCCAGGCTGAGCTGGCGGGCGCTCGCCCGCGTTTCCGCGACGATTTGGCTCGCGGCGTCCGCTGCCTGCCGGGCAGCCGGCAGGTCCCCTTGGCGGAGATACGCCCCGGCCAGGAACGACCACGCGCTGATTTTCATGTGTACCACTGTCACCGGGTCGTGAGCGTCGGCGGACAACTCAAGGCCCCGGTTGAGCAGATGGATGGCTTCCTCTAAGCGACCTTGCAGAATCTTGACCCGGCCCTGCCACACCGCCGAGCTGGTGCGATGGATCAAGCTGCCGCTGCGCGGGCCGGTCATCGCTTCATAAAGATCGATGGCGCGATCGAATTCGCCGATGAACGACGCTTGGGCCGCCAGCATCAGCGCGCTATCGCCCCAGTAACGCTTGTCGCCGATCTCCTCGAGAATCGCCATCGACCGGCTCAAGTTCTCATCGGCCTGGTCCCACTGCGCCGCTTCGAGGTAATACAGGCCCCTGGAGCTGCATAAGCGCCCCAGCGCCAGGGTCGAGTTGAGGCGGCGCGCAGTGTCCTCGGCCAGCCGGAAGTACGCTTCCGCCCAATTGCGCTTCCCCATCGCGCCGGTGATGATGCCCATGACTGCGTAAGCATTCACCAGCTCGCGCGAATCGCCCACGCGCTCGCTCAGGTTGAGGCTGAGCAGCGTCGTATACAAACTGAGCGACACCTCGTTCGCGAAGTAATACACCTCGGCGGCGTACTGATAACTCGTCGACGTTTCGAGCAGCATGGGCCGGGCGGCCTCCGGCGCGCGACCCACATAGCGCGCCGGCCGAAGCCGATGCAGAACCTGCTTCGCGGCCTGCCCGATCAGGCCCCCGATCATCTGGCGCTTCGCGGTCGGGGTGGGATAGCCATACAGCGCCGCCGTGCGCTCGAACGCTTTGCGCGCTTCCGACAGATAGCCCCAGCTCCGGTAGGCTTCGCCCAATCGCAAGTGGCGATGCGCCTGGCGGCGAACTCGATCCGGCGTGAGCCGCCCTGCGGCGCTCTCCCCGGTCGCGCGATCGGCTCTATCGAGAACCTGCGACTCCAGTTTGAACGCCTGCTCGAAGAAGCGGATTGCCTCTCGATACGCGCTGTTGCGCAGCGCCTGCTCGCCGGCGGCGTCGAGATAGTCGATCGCCTTGTGGGCCACGGCGATCGAGGCCGTCTCGTCCTCGGCCGCTTTGCTCCAGTGATAAGCCAGCAGGGAATAATACGGCGAGAGGTCGTTCGCGTGCGCGCGCTCGTACCACTCGGCGACGGCGCGGTGCAGTTGCTGGCGCTGCGTGAAGAGCAGCAGGCTGTAGGCGACTTCTTGCGTGATAATGTGCTTGAAGAGATAGGCGAGCTGCGGCTCCGGCGTGTCCTGGCGCACGATGTCCAGGCGGGCCGCCGCTTCCAGGTGGTCGGGCAGGCGGGGTCGATCCAAGTCCACCGGGTAGATGTCTTCCAAGATGTGATAGGGGAAGGCGCGCCCGATGATGCTGGCAACCTTGACGGCCAACTGCGACTGGGGCGGCAGCGAGTCGATGCGGCTGGTGATGACGCCCTCGATCGTTGTGGGGAAGTCGAGCGCCCGTAGATCGGACACGCCCGGAGCCAGGCGGCACTCGCTATCTGTGACGCGCAGGATGCCCGTATCGCGCAGGGCGAAGGCGAGTTCTTCGCTGAAGAAGGGATGACCTTCGGCCTGTTCGCGAATGAAATCGGCTACCGCCTGGGGCAGGCCGGTGACGCCGAGCCGCCGGCAGACCAGCACCTCGATGTCGGTGACGGGCAGCGCCTCCAGTTGTAGATGATCGCTATTCTCCTGAGCGATCAAGCGCCAGTATTCGGGCGGGATGGGATCGGCCAGCGGGCGGGTCGCTACGACGATCAGCATGGGCTGAATCTGTCGCATCACCATCGGGATGAGCGCCCACGAACTGGAGTCGAGCCAGTGCCCATCTTCAATGATGAGCAAGAGCGGGCGGCTTCGGGCATCGCTGCGGACCGCCAGCGCCAGCACGTCGGCCAGCAGTTTTTGCAGATTGTCCGCGCGGGCCGGCCCGGTCATCTGGGCCGTGGTCTCGTTGTCAGGCAGATCGAGCTGAAGGAACTCGCTCAACAGCGGCGCCCATTGCGCGAGCCGGGCGTCGTGTTCCAAGAGAGCGAGAACGCGGGCGCGCCTCCCCGACGGATCGTGCGTGCCGTCCAGCCCCAGCGCGCGATTGAACACGGCGCGCCAGGCATAGTACGGCGTGGACTGCTCGACGGCATCGGCCGCGCCGATCAGCGTCTGCACTGCTTGCGTCGCCGCTTGTTCGAGCAAGTCCATTACCAGGCGCGACTTGCCCATGCCGGCTTCGGCCTCGATGATCACTGCGCCATCCATGTGGCCGTCAATCAGCGCGCGGAGTCGCTCGGCCAGAATGTGGCGTTGAGTCTGGGGG
>DATBWU010000209.1:0-9214 GCA_036514635.1 Anaerolineae bacterium
CGCGGATCTATCTGAGCGCCTGTCGATCGACGCAACGCAAATCACGGTCGTTGGTTTCAGCGCCGAGGTGTGGCCCGACGCCAGCCTGGGGTGTCCTGAACCCGGTGTGCAGTATGCGCAAGTGCTGACCGAGGGCTATCGCATTCAGTTGAAGGTGAGCGACCGCGTTTACGACTACCACGGCGGTGGAACTCGCGGGCCTTTCCTGTGTGAAGAGTAACTTCACACTAGTACATCGCGGCGGAAATACCCCAACGGTTTGTCATGCTGAGCGGAGCGAAGCATCCCGCCCATAGTGCCGAGACTCTTCGCTTCGCTCAGAGTGACAACCATTGGCTCATTTAAGCCCAGGAGCACTAGGGTGTGATTATGCCGTTGAAGCAGGCGATGTTGGTTCCGAACCAGATGTCGCCTGTCATTTCGGCGCAGTTCTGATACGAGCCGCTGCGGGGGGCGGTCGCCTGGAAGGTGATGACCTTCGTCTCGCCCGGATTACCGGGAAGGTAAGTGACCAGCACATCCTGCAACCCATCGGGCGGCGTGCCGATGCTGCCTTCGCCGTAGTAGTACGTATCACCGAACAGGCCAGCGCCATCTTCCGCGCCGATCGTGCCGTCGGCCGTGCTGCCGGTGAAACCTCCGTAGCTGAACCATATACCATCCGTGCCATCCTGGAACCAGATCTGGAAAGTCGCCGTCGACGTGGCGCCGCCGAAGCGTGGCACGTTGTCCCACTCGAAGACGGTGTAGTTGTTCACGCCGTCGGTCAAGCCGGCCAGGTACCAGTTGCCGCTGTTCGTCAAATCCAGATCGGTCCACCACGCTGCGAGCAGATTGTTCGGGATGGCGGGGTTGGGCAACTGGACGTTCGCGCCTGGCGCGGCAACACCGCTGCTGTTGCCCAACTCGATTGTGCCGTTGACAGACCAGATCACGGTGTCGTAGTGCTGGCCCAGGTAGTTGATGTCCACGCCGCTGATGATCCAGCCGCCGTCGTCGGTGTTGGTGGGCAGGGCGAACGGCCCCGCGCCGAGGGAGGCCAGCGAGACGTAGCCACTAATCAGCGGGACAGCCGAGACATCGACCGTCGGTGAGCCGGCAGCCCCGATCACGCCGCTAAACGTCACGCCGTTGCCGGACTCAGTCCCGCCGACCACGCTGCCATTGACCAGACGCAGCTGCCTGGGCAAGTCATCGACCAGGTTGACGTTGGCGTCGGTGAAGGCCGTGTTCTCCACGGTGATCGTGCACGTCGTCGTACCGCCGATGGCGAGTGTGCCGGGATCGCACGATTTGGCGAGCGTGACATTCGGCTGATCGCGGACGATCGTGATCGGGATGAGGTTTACGTACCGGCGGTAGTGAAGCACGATCGTGGCGAAGCGGACCTCGCCTGGCGGCACGTTGCGCGCATCGACGGTGATATCGAAGGTTACGTCGCCGCCGGCGTCGACGTAGAGGCGGTGAGGCACAGACACTTGAACGTCCGGCGGGGCAATGGCGTTCAACCCCCACCACGCGCCGCGCTCAAGCTCGCTGTGGATCGTGCGCTGGACGGTGACCTGGCCGGGCATGATCGGCACGTACACGCTTGGGTAATTGGCGTTCCACAGATCGTTCTCGTGAGCCACGAAGTCCGCACCACTGGCGCTGATCGTGAGGCCCGGGTTCATCGCGCGCGCCAACATGATGCGCCCGGAGCCACGGTCGAAGGGATCGGACAGCGTGACGCCGTCTTCCTTCACGACGAAGGGATTGGCCGTCGTCATGAGCGCCGACTTGATTTGGCCCGGCGTCCAATCGGGATGCAGCGCCGCGAGCAGCGCCGCCGAGCCGGCCACGTGCGGGCTGGACATCGACGTGCCCTGGATCACCTGGAACAGTTGGCCCGGCAATCCGCCCACGATGCTGTGCGGCAGTGGCGTGTGACCGGCCAGGATGTCCACGCCGGGCGCGGTCACATCGGGCTTGCTGATGCCCAGTGTCTGCCCGGGGCCGCCGCGCGAGCTGAACGGAGCCATCACATCACCCGGCACGCGCGTCGCCGCGCCATCGGTGAAGGTCGCTGTCACATCGGTGTGCGTTGACAGGAAGTTGAGCAGCGCCGTGCCGGCATCGACCTCCAGATGGACGCTGGGGATGAAGTGATTGTCGTTGCCCACACCCTGGAGCGAGGGGTTGTACAGGATCATGCCGCCTGCGCCACCTTGCTGCACGTTGTAGCCTTTTGCCACACGCGCGACGACGCCGCGCTCGCAGACGACGATCTGGCCGCTGAACGTGCCGGCGGGAAACGGGGCCGCGCACAGCGCGTCGCCGAAATTGGCTGCCAGGACGACCGGCGTCGGTGTGCTGACGCCCGCCGTGATCGACGCGCCTTCCAGCGTCAGTTTGTCTCCGTTGCTTGCCGTGAGATTCAGGGTGCTCACGAATGCGCGATCCTGCGTGCTGGCTGCCACCGTTGTCACCCACGGTTCTCGGTGTTCGACGGTATCGAGGCCGGGGCCATCGTTCCCGGCGGATGCCGCGACAAAGACACCCGCGTTATAAGCGTCCAGGAACGCCAGCGAAACGGCATCGCTGTACGGGTCACTGCCGCCGCCGATCGAGAAGTTGATGACGTCCACACCGTCGAGAATAGCCTGCTCGACGGCTGCCGCCGAATCGCTGACGTAGCACCCGACATTGCCGCAGACTTTATACATCGCCACATGTGCACGCGGCGCGACGCCGGAGATCTCGCCACGGTCGATGCCCAGCAGGGTGGCCACGACGCCCGCGTTTCCGGCGGCGGTGCTGGCGGTGTGCGTGCCGTGACCCTCGCTGTCACGCGCCGAGGGAAATTCGCCGGGCAGCAGCGGATTGAGCGACTCGTAGGTCTGCATGAAGCGCGCTGCGCCGATCAGCTTGTGATTGCAGGTGAACGGCGCATCGCCGGGAACGTCGCTCCCGAACTCGCACGCGGTGCCGGTCCAGGTAGCAGGTGGGGCCGGATAGGCATGGCCCGCCGGATCGGGATCGGCATCGTCTTCCGGATCGGGATCGGCATCGCCTTCCGGATCGGCATCGTCTTCCGGATCGGCATCGTCTTCCGGATCGGGATCGGCATCGTCTCCCGGATCGGAGAATGAAGGATGCTCGGGCCAGATGCCGGTGTCGAGCAAGCCGACGACGACGCCTTCGCCCGCATGCTCGACACCGCCCAGCGCCCGCCACACCGCCGGCGCGCCGATGAAGGACGGGCTTCGCTCGGTGTCGGGGTGCAGAACGGTATCCGGGTAAACGGCTTTCACGCCGGGGAGTTGTGCCACGGCCTTGACTTGGTCTGCCGGGACGAGCATTGACACGCCGCCCAGCACCACCCGGTAGCGATGGATAATGCGCGCGCCCGGAATACTCGATACCGTAGTCCCCTCAAAGACCTTCGTCTGGGCGTCCAGGTAAGCCAGGTAGGCGAGGCTGTCGGCCGATTTGAGATCGAGCTCTTGGCCCGTCGTGCTCGGGCTGGTCGCCGAGAAGCCCAACACGGCGCCAGTGTAAGAAGCCAGGGGAGCCTCATCCAACTGGACGATGATGCTCACCGTTTTGGAGGACTCGGCGGCAGCGACCGGGGACGCCTGGAGCGCGAGTGGTCTGAGGCTGAGCGGGCCGGGCTTGCGCCCCTGCGCAGATAGCGTTCCTATGCCGATCGCGGAAGAGACCAGTGCGAGAATCAGCGTCGCGATGAGAATCTTCGATTTTGGCATTGCAGGTCCCTTTCTTTGTCGATCAGGTGACCGGCACTTCACCCCCTTCGCTCCGCTTCGGGGGCCTACGGAGTGCCGGTCACCTCGGAGGTTCACCACGGCAATTCCCAATGAGCCGAAATATCAAGGTATCGGGACACCGATCGCAGCGATGTGATAACTGACGGGCGTGCCGAAGAAGTCATCGATCTCAAGGGTGAATGACCCATCCGGCTCCGGGTAAGCTAAACCTATGCCACTCGTCTTGCCCGATCCATCGAGCAAGGCCACGGAAATCTGGACAGAGTCGTAGGGCGTCTCGCCGAGGTTGGAAATATTGCCGGTCACGACGTAGTACGTAGCATTGGTGCCCGGATCGGTCTGTGAGGTGAGCTGGACATTGCTCACGGCCAGGTCTGCGCGCACTGGATCGCTGATTGGGTCACCGGGGTCTACGGCGAGTTCAAGCGTCTGATACTCAGTGATATCGATGTCGATATAGGTCGCGATGACATGGAATGGCGCTCTCAAGGCGGGGGGCATAAACGCCAGATCGGGCACGCCGAAGCCCTCGGCCACCGTCTGGCCGGACGCATCCTTGAAGGTGACGGCCAAGTTCGGCGCGTAGTAGGTGTTGCCTGTAGCGTTCTCCAGAATGCCCAACAGGTGGATGTCGCCAAAGCTGTTTTCGACGATATTGTAATTCAGCAGCCGCCACCCGTCAGTCACGCTGGGCGTTGGGACGCCCGTCGGCGTGGCGGTCGGCGTGGCAGTCGGGGTGTCGCTCGGTATCGAGGGGTTGGGTTGAGATTGGGGGGGCAGCGTGAGGTTCGCCGTGGGTAGTGGCGTGCGCGTTGCGGGGGCGAGCGTCTCGGTCGTGTTCGTCGAACCGCCGGATGTCGGCGTGGTCGCGCTGGCCGGCGTCGTCGGCGATTGTGCGCCTGTCGAGGGCGTCACGATCGGCGTCGGCGTGACGAGACCATTCGCTCCCTGTGGCGTCGCCGTCGGCGCAATCGGGTTGACTTTAGACAAGCGTGTCGAGATCGGGGGGGCAGTGCCCTCGACGACCTGGATCACCGGCCCGGTTGGCGTCGTGGCAGGCGCAACGCAACTACTCATCATCGCGGCAAACGCGCCCATCAGGATCAAGAACAACATTGCCGGTCTGGACTTGGAGCCGGCGACGGGCAATTGGGCCGGGGATGAAACAACGCCATGATGAAGGTGACGAAGCATGGTACGTAACCGTGGTCTCATGGGCTGTCTTCCGGCGGCCTGGGCTTCACTTCCACCTTGATCTTGTTGCTTTCGATCACATTGCCGGCTTTGTCATAGGCGCGCGCGTAAAACGTGTGCTTCCCGATCTTCTTGCCGTCGTCGAGCTTCCACTTGGCGTCGTACGGCGGCACGGGTCGAACGAGAAACGGCGCCGTCTCGTCGTCGACGAAGAACTCCACCCGATCGATCGCGATGTTGTCCGAGACATCCGGGTTCAGGCTGATCCATTCGTCTTTGCCAAAGAAGTACTCTTCGTCGTTGGGCGGATAGATCAGCTTCAGCGTCGGCGAGATGTTATCGACCGTGACCTGGACGATCGATGTGGCGACATTGCCGTCATTCTGAAAGACGCTCAGGCGCAGGCTGTACAGTCCGTCGAACGGCGCCACGTCCCACAGTTCGAGCGGGCCTTGATCGACCGGGTTGGTGTGATCCGGGCCGATCTGCTGCCACTGCGTCGGGTTCAGCCCTTGCCCGAAGTCGAGCCGGTACGAAGCGAAGTTGCCGATCTTGGCGTTGCCGGTGATCACGGCCTGTGCTCGAATGTAGGCGTACGGGCCGGGGTCGATGATGGCGACGTCGCCATACGCTGTGGGCGGCGGGCCGTACACCGTATCATACTCGCTGGGCGGCTGCGGAATCTCTGCGGCTGCGACGTACTCCGCCGCTTCGGGCGGATAAATCTCGAAGATTTTTTCTTCCACCTGATCAGGCGGCGTGAAGACCGTCGCCAGTTTGCCGGTGGCCTTGTCGATCAGGAAAGCCTGGTGCAAGGTGTCGTACGAAGTTGGCTCGCTGCCCGGGATGAACAACTCGACGGTCGTCGGGCAGTATTTCGTCGGCAGCAGACCGGAGGTGGCGCACACTGTTTTCTCGACCAGTCCCGGCGGCCTCACGAACGGCTCGACCGGCTTGTCTTTCAAATAGTACGTCGTCACGTCGTGCCACACCGGGGCCGCGCCGGTGATGCCCGACACGTTCTTCATTTCCGAGTTGTCGGTGTTGCCGATCCACACGCCGATGGCGATCTGCGGCGTATAGCCGATCGTCCAGTTGTCCTTGAAGTCGTTCGTCGTGCCGGTCTTGACGGCGGCGGGCCGATCGAGCTCGAGCACGTTCGGCGATCCGAAGGCGGCCCAGCGCGCGGCATTGTCCGACAGGATGTTGTTCATCAAGTAGGCGTACTGATCGTCGAGAATCTTCTGCGTCTGCACGGTCTCGACACCATTGTACTTGAAACCCGGCGAGTATTCCCACAGAACATTGCCGTTGCTATCCTCGACGCGCAGCACGGGAACCGGATCGAGCTGGCGGTAGCCGGGCCGCTCTTCCAGGACGGGTGTGCCGTTCATGCTGCCGTTGGTGGCGAACACGCCGAACGCATACGCCATGTCGATGAGCTTCACTTCGCCGCCGCCCAGCGTCAGCGCCAGGCCGTAGAAGTCGAGGCCGCGATCGAGCGTGGTGATGCCCATCGCGTGCGCCGTACGGGTGACCTTATCGACGCCGGCGAGTTGCAGCGCCTTGACCGCCGGGATGTTGTACGAGCGCGCCAGCGCCAGCCGCAGGCGCTGGTAGCCGTGATACTTGCGATCGTAGTTTTCCGGCACGTACACGGGCGGATTCGCGCCGGGCTGATCGAAGCGAGTCGGCGCGTCGAGGAAGGCGTACGACGCCGGAATGCCCTGCATCAACAGCGTGGCGTAGGTGAACGGCTTGAACGACGATCCGGGCTGGCGCAGGCCGGTGGCGACGTTGAACTTTCCGTTGATCGCGTCGTTCCAGTAATCGGCGCTGCCGACCATTGCCAGAATCTCGCCGGTCGTCGGGCGGACGGCGACGAGCGCGCCGTTGTTGGCGTTATGCCCTTCGGAATCGAGTTTCTTGACCTGATCGGTGATGGCCTTCTGCGCGAAGGTCTGCAGGCCGACGTCCAGCGTGGTGTATACCTTCAGACCGCCGCGATTCACCACCTCGTACCCGAAGTGATCTTCCAGCCACTTGCGCACGTACACCGAGAAATGCGGCGCTTGAATATCGAAACGCTCGGCCACGCCGCCGGCGATCACGAGTTCCTGGAACTTGGCCGCGACCGACTCGTCCGGCGTGATATAGCCGTCGCGCAGCATCGCGTCGAGCGTGAGAGCCTGCCGGTCCTTCGCGTCTTTCGGGCTGTCGATCGGGTTCAGGCGCGGGTATTGCGGAATCGGCGCGAGCATCGCGCACTCGGCCAGGTTCAGATCGCGCGCGTGCTTGCCGAAGTACACCTGCGCCGCCGCCTCGATGCCGTAGGCCAGGTTGCTGTAGTTGTTAGTGTTGAGATACCACTCCAAGATCTGGTCTTTGCTGTAGCGGCGGCTGATCTCGACGGCCAGGATGACTTCTTTGATCTTGCGCTCGTACGATTGGACCAGGCGCTCTTCGGGATCGATGAGCGTATTCTTCACCACTTGTTGGGTGATCGACGAGCCGCCCTGCACCGCGCCGCCGCGCAAGTTCGTCCAAAACGCGCGGGCGATGCCGTACAAGTCGAATCCGGGATTGGTGCGGAAGGTTCGGTCTTCAATGGCGATCGTCGCGTCCTGGCAGATCGCGGGAATCTGATCGAGATGCACCCACTGCCGATCGCCCGTCGTCTGGTCGATGACTTCGTACAGCAGGACGTTGCCGCTGCGATCGTAGATCTTGGTCGTCTCGAAGAACTCGTCACCTCCGCGTGTGAACTCGGCCTCGATCTGGCTGGGATCGGGCAGATCCTGCGTGAGCGAGGTGTAGATGGCTGCTGCCGCGGCAATGCTGCCAAAGAACGTCAGCGAGCACAGCCCGACGACCACGGCGAAACACCCGGCCAGCAGTTTGGGGATGTTCTTGCTGCTCTTATTGGCTTCGCGCCTGCGCAACCGGCGCGACAGGATAATACGAGACTCTCCGTTCAAGACCGAGCACTCCTTGTGGAGATACACAGAATCGTATCAGCGATTGGAACTTCGCGCAAGACGGAGGACGAGGGAATCAGCCAGTCAACGAGTCAACGAATCAGCGATAACAAACCATCCAACCAGCGATAACAAACCATCCAACCAGCCAACTATCTTTTCTCCACAACCAGAAAGTGCGATACCCCCAACACCCTTATCGGCGTGCGCTCGAAAGTGTAGGTCACCGCGCGCAGGACTTTGCCCAACGCCGGGCGGCGGGCGACGATGTTGTCGTAGCCGGGATAAATCTGCCGGTGCGTGATGATGCGCGCCGGCTGGTCGGCGAACAGCGTCCTCAGCCCGCGAATGGTGTAGGCGCGGACGTGCGGCGCGAGCCGATTGCGGATCGGAGCGGGCAGGTAGTTGATCAGCGGCGTGTTGCCAAAGTGATATTTGCCGCGCCAGTAGTGCCCGTGCGTCTCGAACGGATACAGCCGGTTCGGGCAGAACAGGATCACTCGCCCGCCCGGCCTCAGCACGCGAACCATCTCCCGCGCCGCGAGGCGATGGTCGGCGACGTGCTCGATGACCTCGTGTGAAAGCACCGCATCGAACGTGTTGTCCGGGTAGGGGAGATGCTCGCCAGCGGCGGCGTGCAATTGCTCGATGCCCGATTGCGCCCCCTGCGCCACGCGCTCGAAGTCGATGTCCAGCCCGAACGTGTTGTAACCCAGGTCGCTAAGGTGCTTCACGTACATGCCGATGCCGCAACCGTCGACCAGAATGCGGCGCGCATCGAGCGGCAGCGCTTTCACGATCAGGTCGAGGCGGCGGCTCTGCCCGAAGCGCCACACGTAAGACGGCTCACCACGGAGAGCGGCTTTTTCGGACGGCATACGTGTTTCGTGTTACGTGATGCGCGGCAGCGGACTACGCGCCACGCCCTACGGCAGTTTGAATTCTTCTCGATGCCCGTACCCGCGCGTGTTATCGACGAGCCGTATCCACCGGGGGACGAGAACGTAGAACGAGCTGCGCACGATCTGATCGACGAACTCGGACGTGAAGGGGAACTTCCCGCGAAACAGTGCCCAGGCCCGATCGCGCTCATCGGGATCGGTGATAGCGCGCGCCTCGCCTTCGATCTGCACGCCCTGAATATCGCGCCAGTCCCACGTGTCATTGTGCACCGTCGCCGCCACGCGGCCGACGCGCGCCAGGTTCATCGAGTGGCGGCTCCGCTCGCCGGACATCCAGTACAGATTCAGCGCATCGTCGTTGACGTAGAACACA
>DATBWU010000210.1:0-3466 GCA_036514635.1 Anaerolineae bacterium
AGTTGCGCGGGCGAAAGCGCGTTGAGCGAGTAGCCCAAGCCGGGACTGCCCCGTTATCGAAGCAGAGGATATCAACGGCGCGAGCCGGGCGTATCCGACACGAGTGAGGCTGGCCTACTGACCCTGTCGAGTGCATCACCGGCAGGGTTTTCCGTTCTCCTCTCTTACGAGGCTGTCTGAAAAGGGTGCTGGGGTAACCACCCAGGCACCACCCCCTGAAGGGGGCAGGCGACACCAAGCCTCTCCAAGTTTTCTTGGTGTTTCTTTGTGGCTTGGAGTCTTGGTGGTGAGTTTTCAGATAGGCTCTTAACAAGAGCGGGGTTGGGTGCGAGGTCAGTCTAACCTGGGTGGCACCACGGGAGTCCCCTCTCGTCCCAATGACGCGGGGGGACTCATTTTACGTGGAGGCCGCCATGCTGGCTCAATCGACGCAAACTCTAGCAACAACTCTGGCCCCGACTCTCACGCTCACTCCCATCGTTCGTGAGCTGCCGACCGATCTTGAAACACCCGTCAGCGTCTATCTAAAACTATGCGACCCGATCGGTAACTCTCCCTCGTTTCTCCTTGAGAGCGTTGAAGGCGGCGAGCGCCTGGCACGCTACTCGTTCATCGGCGTCGATCCGGCGGCTGTGCTGATTTTCCGAGGAGGCGAGTTCGCCCGAATCTCCGAAGGCGAGACGGTGACACTGCCCTTACCGCCCGAAGCCGATCCGCTCGATGTGCTACGCGCCGAACTGGGCCGCTTCAGCGTGGAGACGATCGAAGGGCTGCCCCGCTTCGTCGGCGGACTGGTGGGTTACATCGGCTACGACACGGTGCGCTTCTTCGAGCCGAAACTGGAAGCCTCGCTTCAGCACCTCCCCCCGGCCGATCTGCCCGATGCCATCTTCCTCCTGGCCGATACCCTGGTCGCCTTCGATCACGTCCGAGGCCGCACACTGCTGATCGTGCATGCACACGATGGCGACGAAGCCGCCGCGCGCCGCAAGCTCGACGATCTCGAAGCCCGGCTGCGCCAGCCACTGAACGATGCACACAAGCCAATCGCTCGCGCGCCTGCGCCGTTTGAATCGAACTTCACCCCCAGCGCCTACGAGGAGATCGTGCGGCAGGCGAAAGAGCACATTGCGGCAGGCGACATTTTTCAAGTCGTCCCCTCGCAACGCCTGACACGCCGAACGAGTGCGCGCCCGTTCGACATTTACCGGGCGCTGCGTCGCTTGAATCCCTCGCCTTACATGTTCTACTTCGATTTCGGGGATGTCGCAGGCGAACCAGTGCAGCTGGTCGGCGCGTCGCCGGAGATGCACGCCCGCTTGGAGGGAGGCCGCGCGACAATCCACCCCATCGCCGGAACCCGGCCTCGCGGCGCGACGCCCGCCGAAGATGCCGCGTTGGAAGTCGAATTGCTGGCCGATCCCAAGGAACGCGCTGAGCACGTGATGCTCGTCGACCTGGCCCGCAACGATCTGGGTCGCGTGTGCGAGTACGGCTCCATCAGCGTTCCGCACTTCTTCACCGTCGAGAAGTATTCGCACGTCATGCACCTTGTCTCCGAAGTGCAGGGTCGCTTGCGACCTGAAGTAGATGCCTTCGACCTGATCCGTGCGACGTTCCCGGCCGGCACGCTGACCGGCGCGCCGAAGGTGCGCGCAATGGAAATCATTTATGCGATCGAGCCTTCGCGGCGCGGGCCGTACGGCGGCTGCGTGGGATTCTTCTCGTTTGACGGCGCGATGGACACCTGCATCACGATCCGCACGCTGACCGTGCGCGGCGACGTGGTGCAGGTTCAGGCCGGAGGCGGCGTCGTCGCCGATTCCGATCCGGAGCGCGAGTACGAGGAGAGCATGAACAAAGCGAAGGCGTTGCTTAAGGCCGTTGAGCTGGCCGAAAGGAGGTTCCCATGATTGCCGTAATCGACAACTATGACTCTTTCACTTATAACCTGGTGCAGTATCTCGGCGAACTCGGAGCGGAGATGAGTGTCTTCCGCAACGACAAGGTCACACTCGACGAGTTGACCGCGATGTCGCCCAGCCATCTGGTCATTTCACCCGGCCCGGGCGATCCCAACGACGGCGGCATCTCCAACGCAGCTATCCTGCACTTCACGGGTCGAATCCCGGTGCTGGGCGTGTGTCTGGGGCATCAATGCCTGGGGGCAGTGTATGGCGGAAATGTGCGCCGCGCGCCGCGCCTGATGCACGGCAAAACTTCGCACATCTTTCACCGGGGCACGGACCTCTTTGCCGGGGTGCCTTCACCCTTCGAAGCGACGCGCTATCACTCGCTCATCGTCGAGGAGCCGGTTCCAGACTGTCTGGAAGTCACCGCCTTCACCGCCGAGGGTGAAGTGATGGGCCTGCGCCATCGCCATTACCCGACGTTCGGCGTGCAGTTCCATCCCGAATCGATCTTAACCCAGCACGGCAAGCGCATCTTGCAGAACTTCCTGGCACTGAGAAATCCAATCGAATACGCGGAGTGAGTCGCTTTTCCCCGTACGCCGACCATCCCCTATCCTCGTCGGGTGTTCATCCGTCGCGGCGCTGGCTGTCCAGGTCACGCTGACGGTTGCGGTTTGCACCCCATCCTACTCGGAACAATCCGGACGTCGCCCAGGTTGTAAGCAATCAATTCGCCCAACTCACCTGCCGCGAACCGTCATAGCGTCTGAACCGCGCCATGCCGACGACAGTGCCGGTCACCTGAATTTAGTTGATTGGGCATTGACAGTGGATCGTTTTCATGCTATCCTGGGAGCGCTCCCAATACCAATGGATAACACGCCAACCATTCCGCCCGAACCAATTGTAAGCCAGATCCAAAGTGCGGGAGCGCTCCCAAGACGCGGTAGCAATATGAACCTCGAAGAAATCGCTCACTTGTGTGGGGTTTCTCGCTCAACCGTGTCCCGCGTCATCAACAACGATCCCAACGTGAGCCAGACCACGCGCGAACGCGTATGGGAAGTTGTCCACCGAGTGAACTACCACCCCAATGTGGCCGCCCGTGGCCTGGCCGCCGGACGCACCCGCGTCATCGGCCTGGTGATCCCGATGGGAGTATCCGCCCTATTCACCGACCCTTACTTCCCGAGCCTGATCCAGGGCGTATCGTCTGCCTGCAACGCGCTCGATCATTCGGTGATGTTGTGGCTGGCGGAACCGGAATACGAGCGCCTCACCATCCGACAAATGATTCACGGCGGGTTGATCGACGGGGTGATCGTCTCTTCGATGCTGATGACCGATCCGGTCGTGGACGCGCTCATCGAAAGCCAGATGCCGTTCGTCCTCATCGGCCGGCATTGGATCAACGCCGGTGTCCACTACGTGGATGTCGACAACCACAATAGCGCGCGCGAACTGGTGGCGCACTTGCTCCGACTGGGCCACCACCGGATCGCCACCATCACCGGACCTCAGAACATGGTCGTCGGCGCTGATCGACAGTCAGG
>DATBWU010000211.1:0-22807 GCA_036514635.1 Anaerolineae bacterium
ACCACATCGACGAGGTACTCATTGCGCTGCCTCTGCGCGCGCATCAAGCGCTGGTCGATCTCGTGCTCGAATTGCAGTCGCAGCCGGTGAGCATCCGGGTCGTGCCCGACCTGTTCGATCTGGCCTTCGCCCGGACGCAGATCGAGGACATCGATGGGATTCCGCTCGTCGGCCTGCGCGATCCGGTCTTGACGCCGATCCAGCGTGTCGTCAAACGCGCATTCGATCTGGTCGTCGGCTCGATGCTGTTGATCGTCTTCGCCGTGCCGATACTGATCATCGCTCTGGCGATCAAGCTCGACTCGCCCGGGCCGGCCATCTTCCGCCAGCGGCGAGCGGGCGAGAATAGCCGGCTGTTCGACATGCTCAAGTTCCGATCGATGGTCGAGGGCGCCGATCAGCAATTGCTCGAATCGATCACCCGGCAGCCCGACGCGCATGACGACTTCAAGCGGCCCGACGATCCGCGCGTCACGCGGGTGGGGCGGTTCCTGCGCCAGTTCAGCCTGGACGAGTTGCCGCAGTTATTCAACGTCTTGCACGGCGAGATGAGCCTGGTGGGGCCGCGACCGGAGCTGCCCTGGATCGTCGAGCGCTACGCCGACTGGCAGCGCAAGCGCTTCGCCGTGCCGCAAGGCCTCACGGGCTGGTGGCAGGTGAACGGGCGCAGCGACAAGCCGCTGCAGGCCAAAGTGCGCGACGACCTCTACTACATCCAGAACTACTCCATTTTGCTCGACCTGCGCATCCTGTGGAAGACGATCGGCGCTGTGGTGAGACGCAAGGGCGCTTTTTGATGCGCCGCGTCGATAACGTATGACGGCTCTTCGCTCGACACGATCCGCGTGGCTCACACTCCTCGCCGGTTGGGTTGTCAGCGCCGCTGGAGTCTGGCTGGTGGTGCGGGCTGTGAACCCGGCCAGCGTCGGTCCTGCGCTGGCGAATGCCGATTACGCCTGGGTGCTCATCGCTATCGTGGTCGTCGGCCTGACCTTCATCACTCGCACTGTGCGCTGGGCGATCTTGCTCCATCCGATCGTCTATCGCGGCACGACAATCACGGCGGCGATGCTGGTCGGGCAGACGCTGAACTTTCTCCTGCCGCTGCGTGCTGGCGATGTCTTGCGCTCTATCGCGCTGAGTCACGCGCCGGGCAGCAGCGTTGAGCGCGTGCTGGGCAGTGTGGCGATTGAGAAGGTGTGGGATTGGCTGATGCTCACGGCGCTTGTCTTAATCGTTGCGCTGATCGCGCCGCTGCCCGAGTGGTTCGTCGCGCCCGCTCGCAGTTTGGGCGTCGTCGCCGCGCTCGCACTGATCGGTCTCGGTGTAGTCTTGTCGCGACGACAGCAGGGTGTGCGCCTGCTCGATCGCCTGCTCATGCTGGGTCGCTTGCCCGAACGCTGGCGGCGCTCACTGGCCGAGCGCGCGAACCGCCTGCTCGACGGAATGGAGCCGCTGCGCCGCCGGAACGTGGCCTGGCGTGCGGGAGTGTGGTCGGCCATCACCTGGCTGCTTGGCATTGTCACCAACGTGGCGGTGATGCGCGCCTTCGGCGTCGATTCGTGGCCGGCGGCGATGTTCCTGATGGCCGTGTTGATGGTCGGCGTGGCGCTGCCGCCGTCGATTGCGGCGCTGGGCATCTTCGAAGCACTGACCATGCTGGCACTGGGTGTGTTCGGTGTGCCAGTCGAAACGGCACTGGCGATCGGCGTGGCACTGCATTTAGTGATATTTGCTCCGGCGCTAGTGGTCGGATCGCTGCTGGCGGTTTGGGAACATCGGGCGGGCCGATTAAGCGTTTTGCCCTCTCGCACCTCGATGGATCCTGTCACGCATGATTGAGTATTCCGTCATTGTTCCGGTGTACAACGGCGTGAGGGTGTTGCCGCGCTGCCTGTTGGCGCTGACGCAGCAATCGATCGACCCTGCCCGTTATGAGATTATCGTCGTCGATGACGGATCGGCAGATGAGACGGTGGCCGTGGCCGAGCGGCTGCTGGTGGCACATCCGCACGCGCACGTCATTCGAGCGGCACACGGCGGGCCGGCGGCCGCGCGAAACGCGGGTGCGCAGACCGCAGCGGGCGGCGTGTTGCTGTTCACCGATGCCGACTGCGAACCTGCGCCGGATTGGATCGAGTCTTTAGTGCGCGCGTTCGACGACGCAGGCGTGGTCGGTGTCAAAGGGGCTTATCGCACGCGGCAGGCTTCACTCGTCGCGCGCTTCGTCCAGCAAGAATATCAGGACAAATACGACCGGATGATGCGGCAGTCGCGGATCGATTTCATCGACACGTACTCGGCGGCGTATCGTCGTGATGCGTTTCTTGCCGCAGGCGGGTTCGACACGGCGTACACAACCGCCTCGGTGGAAGATCAAGAACTGTCCTTCCGGCTTGCGGCCCAGGGGCATCGCCTGGTGTTTGTGCCCGACGCAATTGTTTACCATCAACACGATTCCACGCCGATGGAATACCTGCGGCGCAAGTACGGCATCGGCTACTGGAAGGCCTTGCTGCTGCGCAGTCACCCCGATAAAGCCGTGCGCGACTCGCATACGCCGCAAGTGATTAAGGCGCAGATGGGGCTGCTGGCGGTGGCGATCAGCGTGTCGGTCTTGACGGTGTTCGTGCGTGGGTTGGCTGGCTGGTTGGTTGGTTGGCTGGTTGGATCGTGGCTGCTGTTGTTTGCGACGATGCTGCCCATGCTGCTGAAGATCGCCCGGCGCGATCCGGCGGTGGTGTGGATTGCGCCGGGGATGATTGTGTTGCGCGCATTGGGTTTGGGTATCGGGCTGCTCCTGGGGATGATTCGATTCAGTCTGCGCTCGGCCCCGGCGCGCGCTTCTGATGCACGCTATTAAGTTAGGAGTTGCGCACTTGAACCGCAGAGGACGCAAAGAGCGCAGAGAAATCCCAGTTTCCTTTGCGCCCTTTGCGCTCTTTGCGGTGAAAAGATTCTCGGCTGCGTAAGTCTTATAAGTGAATCTCTCGTGGAGCGTCATCGCCCAACCTCTGCTCTGGTCGCTGCTGGAGTTGTGTTCGTTGCAGCACTCAGCCTCTATCTGCTGACCCTTGCGCCGACGATCAGTTGGGCGCATCGCGGCACCGACGGCGGCGATCTGATCGCCGCTGCGGCGACGCTCGGCAGCGCGCATCCGCCCGGTTATCCCACCTATGTCCTGATAGGCCATCTCTTCGCGCAGCTCCCGATCGGCGATGTCGCCTACCGGCTCAACTTGATGTCGGCATTCTGCATGGCGCTGGCCGCCGGGCTGACGACGCTGGGCATTGCACGAGTTGCGCGCACGGCTCATCCATCTGGGGCGTTGAGCGCGGCATTCGGCGGACTGACCTTTGCTGTCGCGCCGGCGGTGTGGAGCCAGGCTGTCATCGCCGAGGTTCACGCGCTCAATGCGTTGTGCGTAGCAGCAGTCATGTGCTTGATCACTCCCGCCCTGCTGCGCCGTGAACCGGCCTCGACTCGCACGCTGGCGAGTGCGGCCGGTGTCTGGGGCTTGGGGTTAGGCAACTCGTTGACCATCGCCGCGCTCGCGCCGATGATGCTGGTTGCGTGGCGGCGCTCGCCAGGCAAGAGGCAGGCCGCCGCTGCTTTCGCTTTAGGGTTGAGCGTATACGCCTTCATTCCGATCCGCGCGGCGATGTCCCCGCCGATCCATTGGGGTGACGCGACCAATCTGTCGAATCTCGTTTCGCTCGTCACCGCCGAACTCTACCGTCCCTACGTGTTCGGCTTGCCGCTTGGTCAGTATCCAACCCGGTTGATCGCATTCGCGCAGATGGCCGTCGCGCAGTTCGGGTGGCCGGGCGTGCTCATTGGCGCGTGGGGCATGCTTCGCGCGCTGCCCGGCAGATCGCACTGGCGTTCGATCGTCGCAACAGTGGCGTTGTACGCGATCTTCGCAGTCGGCTACAATGCGGCAGACTCAGACCTGTATCTGATTCCGGTCTGGCTGTTCGGCGTGTGGGTGATTGCAAACGGTGCGCTCGATCTGCTTGAGCGCACGGGTCATCGGGTTGGGGAGCGGATGGCTATCGGGCTATTCGCGATGTTGATCGCGTTGGGGCCGGGTGTCATCGTCATCACGCAATGGGCCTCGATCGACGCGAGCCGCGATCGGCGCGCAGAGGCGTTCGCGCAAGCGGTATGGGTTGCCGCGCCGCCGAATGCAATCCTGGTGACCGCCAGCGATGCCCACACGTTCACCTTGTGGTATTATCGGCTCGTCGAAGGGCGGCGGCCAGATGTGGCCGTCGTCGATGTGCGGCTGGCCGGTTATGCCTGGTACGTGCCAATGCTGGTTGCGCAGGGTAATGCTCCGCACTTACCTCCTGTAGATCCGGAGGATACTTGGCTCGCGCGTCTGAAAGCCGCCAACCCCAGCCGGCAGGTGTGCCGGATCGATCCTCTCACGCAAGCGGTGCAGTGTTGAGCGCAGCCACTCGCCCTTCATCACCTGTCAAGCAGTTACGGCGCGCGTTGCGGCGGCGATGGCTTCTCGTCATTGTCGCGGCAATTGTGCTGGCGTGGCTTGTGTTGATTGCGCGAGATGCGCTGGCGCTGCGCGCCGACTGGCAGGCGTTGCAGGCCGACCTTGAAGCGCTAGATACTGCATCGCTCGATTTGCCGAGGTTACATCAACGCGTCGCGTCGATGCGCGACAACCTGGCTGCACTGCGCAGCCACGCCGGCCCGCTCGTGTCGGCTGCACCTGCGCTGGGTTGGCTGCCGGGTATCGGTGGGGATGTGCGGTCCGCGCCAGCGCTGCTGGATATGGCGGCTGAGTTGCTGGAAGGCGGTGAGCGCGCGCTGAGCGTCTTAGCGCCGCTGTGGCCCCCAATAGCCGGCGAGGGTGAATCGGCGATTGAGTCGATCGTGCGTGGGCTGGACGCGGCTCGCCCGGATCTTCTGGCGGTGCAGGAACATGTCGAACGCGCGATAGCCATTCGGCAGCAGATCGATGCCTCCCGCCTGTCCGATTCCGTACGGTCGCTGCTCGACCGGTTCGACAGGGCCGTGCCCCTGTTGCGCACGGGAGCGGCGTTGTTGCCGCTCGTGCCTCAACTGCTGGGCGTCGATCGCTCGCGTACGTATCTCATTCTGATCCAGAACGAGGACGAGTTGAGGCCGACAGGTGGATTTTTGAGCGCCGTCGCCCGCGTGACGCTGGACGCCGGTCGGATCGTGACGATGACCGTCAGCGATGCCTACACGGTGGACGATTTCAGCAAGCCATACGGCGATCCACCCGCGCCGCTGCGCGACTATATGGGGTCGGAATTGTGGGTGTTTCGCGATAGCAATTGGTCGCCCGATTTCCCCACTTCGGCCCGCAAGGCGATTGAGTTATACACGTACACGCAAGGCGGCAGGATCGACGGCGCGATTGCATTAAATCAGCATGTCGTTGAAGCAGTGGTGGCCGGCCTGGGTTCTATCTCGATCGTGTCGGGTGATCCGCCGGTGACCGCCGATACAATTCGAGCCTATATGCGGTCCGCCTGGGCGCCATCCGATCAAGTCGATGCGGCCCAATGGCTGGAGGAGCGCAAGGACTTCATGAGCCGGCTGGCACAAGCGGTGTTGGATCGCGTTTTGAACAGCGGCGATCAAACCGACTGGCCGGCCTTGGGCCGCGCGCTGCTTGGCGTGTTGCGCAGCCGTGATCTGCAGGTCTACCTAGTGGACGACTCTCTGGCGCAACCGATCGCTCGCGCCGGCTGGGCCGGTGCGGTGCGACCGACAGACGGCGACTATCTAATGGTCGTAGATGCGAACCTGGGGTTCAATAAGGTCAATGCGTTGATGCACCAGTCGATCGCTTATTCGGTGACGCTCGGCGCGGATCGATCGAGCACGGCCGAGTTGGAGGTAGATTACGCGCATAGCGGTGCGGCTGCCGATGGCTGTGTTCATGCAGTGCCCAGTTACGGTCTGGACGTCACGTATGAAGCCTTGATTCAGCAGTGTTACTGGGATTACCAGCGTGTGCTCGTGCCGGCCGGGGCGGAGTTGATCGATGCGACTCATTATCCCATCGGCGCAGATCAGTTAATCACACGCCGAGCCTTCGACGGAGTACCCCTGGTCGCAATCGATCTCGACAAGACGGTGTTCGAGACAATGTTACTTGTCGAGCGTGGTCAGCGCCGAGAAACACGCTTGCGCTATGCCTTGCCTCAGAATATCATCAAGATGGATGACAACCGGGGCGTCTATCATTTGCTCATTCAGAAGCAGCCCGGCGCGGGTATATGGCCCGTATCGGTAACTGTCGTGTGGCCGGCGGGCTGGCAACTTGCGCAATCCGATCCCGAACCCAGCGTGACCAACGGCGACTCAGCCATGTTCCAGATGCAATTAGATGCGGATCGAGAAGTCGTTCTTGGTTTCGATCTGACCCCGTGAGTTGTTCGTAAACCCGTCCGTGGGTGAGGCAGGCAATGTGTTATACTTGCTCCCCATATTCGGGCCTCGCCGGAAAGGAGTCTATGCGAACAAAGACCAAGATATCCTGGGCGATTGTAGCCTTATTGGCACTGGCCGCTCTGGCCGATATAGCCGGGCCTGTGAGCTGGGCCGCCAGCGATCCATCGCTGGTGGGCCAGACCGTTCCGACAAGGACGCCTTCGCCAGGCCCGGCGACGCCGTTACCGCCTTCGCCTGAACCTCCGACGCCTACGCCCGCCGATGTAGCTCTGGTCACTCCCACGATCGTGCTCTTGCCCGAGTCAGGTAGCACTGCAGAGGGGCCGTGGCCGGTGTTGGGCACAGCGGGTCTCGTTGTGGTCGCCCTGGCATGGTCGATCCGGCGTGTGCGCCGCCAATCCAGAGTGGGCCGATAGCCGCTTTGCCGAGAGGGGCCGGTGATTATTCACAAATGCTCCACGCCCGCGCCCTCGCGGGCCGTCCACGAGGACGCAGACGGAGAGCTATCGAGATGTGTGTAATCACCAGCGAAGGAGGTGTTGACATGGCTCGACAGATAGTTGACAACCGGAAACACGCACGCGTTGCGCTGGCTGTGATAGGCGCTGGACTGGTATGGGTGGCACTACTTGCAGCCGCCCTTCCGAGCTTGCCGGCTCGGGCACTGGCATCGAACTCGTCCCCATCTGTAACGCCGCAGACGGCGTTTCTGTATCGCTTCGATCCGAATACCTTCAGCTTCTTCACACGCACCCTGCCGCTCGGCAGCGTGCCGATCGATGTGGCGGTGACCGGTACCTCGCCTGTACACGTATGGGTGACGCTGTTCGGCAGCGACAAGATTGGCCGGCTGGTGTTCACGAGTACAGCGCAGACGTCGTGGACGGAGTATGCCGTCACCTCGACGGCGAACAGCCAACCCTTCCAACTGGCGCTTCGCGGAAACGAGGTTTGGTTCACGGAGCAGAACGCCAATCGGGTGGGGCGCTTGAATGCGCTCACCGGCCAGATCGACGAATTCTTCGGCAATGGCCTGTCTTCCGACAGCGGCCTGGCCGGGATCGATATAGCACCCGACGGCTCGATCTGGCTGGCCGGCCAGAAGTCGAATCGCCTGATCCGGCTGGTGGTCACCGACACGAATGACTTTGCCTTCCAGCAATACACGCTGGGGTCGACGACCGGGCCTTACGCCGTCGCGATCGAATCGGACAATAGCATTCATTTCTCCGCGCCCGCCTCCAATTCCGTCGGTTTTCTGACGCCATCTTTGAACCAGACAGTGCTTGCGCCGGGCATTCCGCCTAACCACTATCCAACGGATATCACCTGGGATTCGGCGCATGAAGCCTCGTGGTTCAGCGAGCCGTCAGGCGGCCGTATCGGCCTCTTCTTCAAGGGCACGCTTGGGATTCCAGCGCAATTCGGCCCCATCACGCGCCCCGTGGGGCTATCGCGTTTTTCCGGCAATACGCTGTGGGTGACGCAGCAGGATGCTATTGGGCAACTCGCCAGAATGGTGTACACGTACCCGGCTACTGTGAACTTTACCTCGTATCCCTTGCCAACGCGCGGGCTGTTTCCGACGGGGGTCGCCCTGGCAGGTGATGGGTCGGTTTGGCTGGCGGCCTACGCACCCGAACGCAGTTACGTGCCGGCGGTCATGAGGAATGCAGCCCCATGATGCAGTGTCCGGCCACAACCGAATCTATGGACGCAGATGGACGCGGATGAACGCAGCTAGAATCGCGTCCATCCGTGCCCTAGAAATTTACCGCGATGTATTGATAGGAGTTCGTATGGATCGCTTCGTGCCTCGTGTCTTTCCGGCTATTGGATTCGCCCTGCTTGTCATTGCGGTGCTGGTTGCGCTGTCGGTAGAAGTCGTGCCTGTCAAGGCTGAGCGCCAGCGAGCATCGATCCCGGCAATGGAGCGCGCGCCGAACATCGCGCAGCCGATTCCTCCATTGCAGTCCACCTCTATCTACAGCGTCTTTCTTCCCCTGACCTTGCGTTATGACGGGCCTCGCGCGCCGTTCGGCATTCAGTTTTACGGATCGCTGCAGGCCACGACTGGCTTCACCTATGCAATAGCGGCGAAGACGGGCTGGATACGTCTGCAGGTGTTGTGGTCAACTATCGAGCCGGTGAACACCACGCCGAGCAATTACAACTGGACCACGCTGGATGCGTCGGTCGCCGCAGCGCTGGAGCAGCGGATGAACCTGATCTTGACGCTGGAAGGCAATCCATCCTGGGCGGCTTCCCAATCCGCTGGCCCGGTCTATGCCATGAGCGATCTGCAAGAATTCGTCGGCGCGATCGTCGCACGTTATGCGAACGTGACGTATTGGGAGTTCTACAACGAGCCCGATAACCTGCTGGCCTTTGGCGATCGGGGCCATCTGTATGCAGACGTGCTCAATGCAGTGTACCCGGTTGTGAAAGCAGCCAATCCTGCCGCTAAGGTGGTGATGGGCGGTCTCGCCATGGACTGGTGCCAAAACATCAATGGCCTATTCGACTGCAATTTTGGGCCGGGCGGGGCCGTCACGCCGGAGTTCCTGGATGCCGTCCTGGCGAACTGCGAACAGCCGTGTTTCGATGTATCGAATTTCCATTACTATCCGGTGTATCGCGCGAGCTGGGAGCCCTACGGCCGCGACATCAGCGGCAAGGCCAACTTCCTGCGCCAGCGGGCGGCTCAGGCTGGCTTCAATCGCCCCGTCATCAACACCGAGACGGGCTGGGAGTACGGGGAGACCTGGGGAGGCCCCGGAATCCAGGCCCGCTATGTGCCCAAGACCTTTGTGCGCGGCGTGGCCGCCGGGTTAGTCGCGACCAATTGGTATGCCATGATCGATGCGGACCCGAGCCTGCCGGGGTTGCTGGCAGGCAGCTATCCCAACTATGCAGAGCGTCCGTCGTACATTGCTTTCACACGGCTGACCACGCTCCTCGGCGGGGCCACGTATCAACGCGCGCTCACCGCCGCTGAGACCGGGTCATCGTACATCGAGGGTTACGTGCTCACCACTCCGGGAGCGACGGCGCTGAGAACCTGGCACTTGGTGTGGTACGACTGTTCCAGCCTGCTTGTGACGTCACCCAATCTACCGTCCGATTGTGGCACGCGTGTACCATACAAGGTGCGGGCCTCGCGTATTGGGCTATACGACCATTTGAATGCTCCCGTGATTTACATCGACGATGAAGATGACGGCCAAACGGATAGTTGGGTGACGATCCCTGGCGGCATTGGCACAGACCCCGTCTACATTGACTTCAACCCGTGATGATCAAGTTCGCACTGCGCTGTGGCGTGACACTCGCGGTCGCTTGCGCTGGATTGATGGTGCTGGCAGCGACTGTGCAGCTCCCGGCCCAGGCTTTGCCGCAACGCGGAGACAACCTCGCTGATCGGGCCGGTGTACCGGCTGCGATGATTCGCGCTGAGTATCTTCCGCTCTTGGCCCGGGAGGATGGGCAGGGAACTTTCCCGAACTGCCGTTTAGGGATTGGCCTGGGCGGTGCGCCGGGATACGATGTCGCCTCGCTGTACATGGGCTGGTATCTGGATTGGACGGCTGCCTTGACGCCGACGCGCCCCAACCGCTCTGAGTATGCCCAGATGATCCGGCTCAGACCGACATTCGGCGGTTACACCTACACGCCGAGCTTGGCGACACTCTATGCCATCGTGAATGCCAACCCCGGGTCGATCTGGCTGATCGGCAACGAGCCGGACAGCCCGTTCCAGGATAACCTGACGCCCGAGCTATATGCCGAGGCCTATCACGATCTCTATTACCTGCTGAAAGGCCGCGATCCCAGGGCACAGATCGGGGCAGGCGGGTTGGTTCAGCCGACGCCGCTGCGCTTCCAGTATCTGAACCGGGTGTGGCAGACCTATTACGATCGCTATGGTCATCCGCTGCCGGCAGATTTGTGGAACATTCACTCGTATATGCTGCGTGAGATCACTCCCGAAGATCCGGAGGCATATCCGAACGGCCCGTTGGAGGTCTGGGGCGCTTACGTGCCGCCGGGTATCACGGCCACGCGTGGAGTGCTGTACAACTATTCGGATCAGGATAATTTAACACTCTTTCAACAGCGGATCGCGGACTTCCGAACCTGGATGCGCGATCACGGGCAGCGTGACAAGCCGTTGCTCATCACGGAATACGGTATTCTGTTTCCCGAGGACTACGTGGATGAACACGGCGTGCCGTTCAGCCAGGACCGCGCGGCGGCATTCTTTCGATCGTCGTCGGATTTGCTGCTGAACTGGCGCGACTCGACCATCGGCAACCCGCTGGATGGAAACCGACTGGTGCAGCGCTGGGCCTGGTACAGTCTAGCGGATCTCTTCTATGGCGGCGCATTATTCGATCCGGTCACGAAGATGCGCAGGCCACTGGGTGACGCATTCGCTGCCTATGCGGCCACGCTGTCGCAGACGGTTGACCTGATTGCACCTTACGCCGCGGGCGACCCACCGGCGTTGATCGCGTCTGGCCCATCGACGACGGCAACACTCAAAGCGACCATCGCGAATCAGGGCAATTTCTCGGTCACGCAAGTCTTTACGGTGACGTTTTGGAATGGCCCACCCGGCAGCGGATCGATCATCGGCACACCGCAGGTTGTGACGCGCGGGCTGGCCGGATGCGGCACGGCCGTGGACGTGCGAGTAAAGTGGTCGTCGCTGGGTGTAGGGATGCACACCTTTTACGTTCAAGTGGATTCGTCCGGCAGAATTGCCGAAGTGGACGAAAGCAACAACACTACCACGGGTCAGGTCTTCATCGGCACGCGGCGCGCCTATTTGCCGGTCGTCCTTCACCGGCCCTGAGCCAATTCCATGGCGGGGCGTGCGGAGTTGAGGTTTATTGCGCACTGCTGGACAAAGTCGGATGGCTGAACTATAATCGGCCTGGGGTGGCCTGAAGGTTACGGCCACCCGTATTCTACTGGCTCGACGACGAACCCACGCGTGAATTCGGCAATCGCTTTCGATCACATCTCCAAGTGCTTCCGCGTTGAGCATCAACGTCCCCGGTCGTTTCAAGAGCGCTTCGTTCGGTCGTTGCGCCACGGTCATCGCCCTGCTGAAGAAATCTGGGTGTTGCGCGACGTCAGTTTCTCTGTGGCGCGCGGTACATCGCTCGGTTTGATCGGTCCGAACGGCGCGGGTAAGAGCACGCTCTTGAAGCTGTGCGCGCGTGTCATTGAGCCGAGTTCCGGCACAATCCAGGTGCCGGGCCGGGTCACCGCCCTGTTGGAACTGGGCGTCGGCTTCCACCCAGACCTGACCGGCCGTGAGAATGTCTTTCTGTATGGGTCGCTGGTCGGCATCGATCGGGCGAGCATCAAGCAGCGTTTCGATGAGATCGTGGCCTTCTCGGAAATCGAGCGCTTCATCGATCTGCCCGTCAAACATTACTCGTCCGGGATGTATTTGCGCTTGGCCTTTGCGGTGGCCGTTCACGTCGATGCGGATACGCTCCTGATCGACGAGGCGTTTGCCGTGGGCGACGATCACTTTCAGCGCAAGTGTCTCGAGCGCATTCATGAGATTCAGAAGTCTGGCGTGACCACTGTGTTCGTCTCGCACAACACCGACCTGGTGCGCCGGTTCTGCACTGAGGCGATGTGGCTACAAGACGGAAAACTCATGGCGTTGGGCAGCGCCGACCAGGTCATCACTGCATATTCCGAGCGGGCGGTCACGCCGGGCGCGGCGTTTGGGTCGCACGACACTCGCCGCTGGGGCTCGCGCGAGGTGGAAATCACGGGCGTGCAATTCCTGGATGCGCAGGGCCGCGATGCCCAGCGGGTGAGGCTCGGCGAGCCGTTCATCGCACGCATTCACTATGTGGCCCATCAGCGCGTGCCTCGGCCCACGTTTGGCGTCGCCATTCATCGCGATGATGGCACGCACATGAACGGCCCGAACACGTTGTTGGATAGGTATGACATTGAGTACGTGGAAGGGCCAGGCTCGATCGATTACTGTGTGGAGGCCTTGAATCTTCTTCCCGGCGGCTATCAGTTCTCGGCGGTCGTCTACGATCAGGAAGCGCTTCACGCATACGACCATCATCACCGTGTCTACCCGTTCTGGGTCGATCCGAACCCGGCCATCCGTCACCGCTATGGAACACTGTATCTGCCGGCGCACTGGCAGCATCGAACAGGTGAGGGAAGTCGAGCTGAGCCTTGATCGTGTGTGATGGAGATGATGTGAGCATTCCGGATCGGTACATGCCGTCGGCTCCCAGCCCACAGAATGCGCTCGACATCTTCCGTGGCGAGTGGGTGTGCTGTTTGCCAGATGCGCTCTCGGCGCTGCGCGCCGGTTCGGATCCATTGTTCGCCGATAAGCGCATCGAATGGTGCGCCAGTCAGGCAGGCGGGCTGCAGGGCAAGACCGTGCTCGAGCTGGGTCCTCTGGAGGCCGCGCACACCTATCTATTGGAGAAATTGGGCGCCGAGTCTATCCTGGCGATTGAAGCCAACACGCACCACTACCTGAAGTGCCTGATCGTCAAGGAGTTGCTCAACCTGAGGCGGGCACGGTTCATGTGCGGTGATTTCGTGGAGTATTTGCGAAGCACGTCGACACGGTTTGATTTGGTCGTTGCCAGCGGGGTTCTATATCACATGCGGAATCCCGTTGAGTTGATTGCCTTGTTGGCGCGGGTATGCGACCAGGTTTATATCTGGACGCACTATTACGAGGCGTCAGTGATTGCCCATAACCCGGTGCTGTCCCGCAGGTTTACGGGCGGCCAGTCCGCCGAGTTTGGTGGATTTCCGCACACGCTCTATCGGCAAGAGTATCAGGAGGCACTCGACCGCATCGACTTCTGCGGCGGAACGGCTACAACTAGCAGCTGGCTGACGCGTGCCGATGTGCTGGGCGCATTGAAACACTTCGGTTTCACGGACATTCGCCTCAGCTACGATCACCCCGATCATTTCCACGGGCCGGCTCTGGCCGTGTTTGCAGGGCGCGGAACAGCGCACCCGGCGGTGACCTACGCGCCCGAACCATCGCCTGGCTTTCGCCACTTGATGTCTGAAGCGGTCCGCCACTATCGGCTTGGAGGTACGCGTGGTCTGGCGCGCGAGACGCGCAGTTTCCTGCGCAGACGCCGGGCCAGGCGGATCGAATAGTAGCCGAGCGCCACGAGACGCGAATTGTATGAGTCGCATTCTGATCGTCTGTTCAGATATTCTGCCTCTGCCCGGTTTCCCGACGACGGGCGCGGGCCTGCGCGCGTGGAGCATTGGGCAGGGCCTGGCCTCACGTGGACATCACGTTGTCTATTCGATGCCGGAAGCCGCACTCGAGGGCCGTCCTAACGTGGATGCTTCGGTACGGGAAATGGCGTGGACGCTCGGGACTCTGTCCAGCGTGATCCAGCGCTCGCAGCTCGATGTCGTCGTGGCCTGCAACTGGCCGGTCGCGGCCAACATTCACAAGTGCCCGGTCCCGCTCGTGCTCGATCAACACGGGCCGCACTTGCTGGAGCGCCAATACCAGTCGGCGTTTCGCGGCTTCGAGGAGAATGCGCGAACGAAGCGACTCGCCTTGAGCAAGGCCGATTTCTTCACGTGCGCTGGCGACTTGCAGCGACTGTACTTTCTGCCGTGGCTGATGCAGAGCGGGTTCCAGTTCGACGACGGGCGCGTCGCATCGATCCCGGTGTCGCTGTCGCCCGAATTGCCGGTGCACGAGTTCTCTGACGAAGCCACCTTTGTGTATGGCGGCGTGTTTTTGCCGTGGCAGGACCCGCGTGCCGCTCTCGAAGAAGTCATGGCGCAGTTGGAGCAGCGCGGCTGTGGCCGGTTGAAGTTCTTCGGCGGACGGCACCCGGTGTACCCGGTCGATACCGGCCTATTTGAAGACATCCGCGCGAAGCTGGAAGCGCATCCGCGCGTCGGCGTGCAACCGATGGTGGCGCACGACGATCTGATCGATGTGTACCGGCGCGCTCATGTGGCAATCGATGTGATGGCGCGCAACCCGGAACGCGAGCTGGCCTTCACGACGCGCACGGTGGAATACCTGTGGTGCGGCCTGCCGGTGATTTATAATGATTACGCCGAGTTGAGCCGGTACATCCGAGATTATCGTGCCGGTTGGACGGTGGAGCCGAACGATCGCGCGGCCATTCGCGCGGCCATCGCCGAGGTGTTCGAACAGCCGGATCGGGTGCGCGAATACAGCCGCAACGCGCAGCGTCTGGTGCGCGAGCGACTGACCTGGGATCGCACGATCGAGCCGCTCGACGTGTTTTGCCGCGCCCCGACGCGCCGTTCCCGGCCCGCCGGAACCGCGCCACCGACAAACGCGACCCGTCCCGCGTTCCTGATCGGCAAGGCCTGGTGGACGCTGCGCCGAAAAGGGCCGGCGGCACTTGTGCGCGAGACGCGCGCTTATCTGCGCTGGCGGCGCGAAGTGCGCCGGGCGCGTGGCTAAATGGGCGCATGTCAGTTATCACTCCTAGTTTGTCGACGCTGTGTAGCGAATCGCCTGTAACCATGACTCTCCGTTGGCTAAACAAGTTTCGTTCGCTGTACGCAAGTGTGGACGAGAATAATCTGCTTCCCAAAAAGGATCGCTTTTACCCCTGGTCAGGGGCCGCACACAATGTGGACCGCGAGTTTGTTGTGCGCTGCCGAGGCAAGGTACTCCTCGATCTGGGCTGTGGCCCGCCTGAGACGCGCGTGGCGGCGCGTGACGCTGGAGCCTCGCAGTACGTAGGCTTGGACTTCCTCATAGAGAATCGGCCAGATGCTGTAGCCAGTATCGATCACCTGTGCTTGCGCGATGAGAGTGTAGATGGCATCAATTGTATTTCGGTTTTAGAGCATGTCTATCACCCTCGCGAGATCATTGCAGAGATGTTCCGTGTAATGAGGCCAGGTGGCTGTGCACGCGTGCAAGTGCCATTCCTGCTAGGCTATCATGATTTTCCCGACGATTATTTCCGCTACACTCATTCGGCATTGCGGCGGATGTTTGAAGAAGCGGGTTTTCGCGTGCCGCTTCTGGAAACTGACTGGAGTAAAGGAACATACCTCAATGCAGCCATCACGTTGCAACACGGAAGCTGGAGCTTCATTCAGCCACGCTGGCGCTTTGTGACACGAGTGCTGGCGTTCATCTTGCTCTGGTTAAGCGCCAAGATTGACAAGTATTATGCACCGGGACACGTGGGTATTTACCACGCGGTGATTGTGCTGGCTGAAAAGCCGGCGAATCAGGGGCAAGGTTGAAACCATCTGCAGTGCAGTGCGAGCATAGTGTTGAATCACTTTCAGATTAAGGAGTAATTGATGTCAAACGTCTTAGTCACGGGCGGAGCCGGTTTCATCGGCTCCCATCTCGTCGATGCGCTGATCGCGCATGGACATCGTGTGCGCGTGCTGGATAATCTCGTCGAGCAGGTGCACGGCCCAAACGCCGTGCGTTCGGCGCATGTGCATCCAGACGCTGAATTCATTCGCGGCGATGTGCGCGACGCGAATGCCATCCGCAGCGCCCTGCGAGGCGTGGAGATTGTGTTTCACGAGGCCGCCGAAGTCGGCGTTGGCCAGTCGATGTATGAGGTCACGCGCTACGTCGGCGGCAACACCTATGCCACCTCGGTGCTGTTGGAAGTCCTGGCGAATGAGAAGCACACTGTCAAGCGCCTCCTCGTCGCATCGTCTATGTCGATTTATGGCGAGGGCGCGTATCGCTGCCCGGAGCACGGCCGCATTCACCCATTCCTGCGATCCGAGGAGCAACTGGCACGCAAGGACTGGGAGATGCGCTGCCCGCTGTGTGGTAAGTCCGCGCAATGGATGGGCACGCCGGAAGACAAGCCGCTGTTCCCCACGTCGATCTACGCCGTGTCGAAGATGGATCAGGAGTTGATGTGCCTGGCCATCGGCCGCGCCTACAACATACCGACCGTCGCGCTGCGCTACTTCAATGTGTATGGGCCGCGCCAGGCGCTGTCCAATCCCTACACCGGCGTGGCGGCGATTTTCAGCAGCCGGCTGTTGAATGGCAGGCCGCCGATCGTGTTTGAAGACGGATTGCAGAGCCGCGACTTCGTCCACGTCAGCGACATCGTGCAGGCCAACCTGCTGGCGATGGAGCGCGACGAGGCCGCGTTCGAGGTGTTCAACATTGGCACCGGCCGGCCGCTATCGATACTCGACGTGGCGCTGGCGCTGAGCCGCGAGCTCAAGGTAGACATCGCGCCCCAAATCGTCGGCGGCTTCCGCGCGGGCGATATCCGGCATTGCGTGGCCGACATCTCTAAGGCGCGAAAGATGCTGGAGTACGAGCCGCGCGTGAAGTTCGAAGAGGGACTCGCCGAGCTGGTGGCCTGGGTCAAGAGCCAGCACGCGGACGACTACGTCGAGAGGGCGCGCAGTGAGCTGGAAGCGCGCGGCCTGATTCGGGCGTAAAGGCCGATCGGCGGAGGCAGTGTGGGCCGTTCTGGATCGAATCGACGTGTGCTGGTCGTGTCGGGTGACACGCTCCCGCTTCCCGGCTTGCCGACCACCGGCGCGGGCCTGCGCGCCTGGGGGCTGGGCAAGGGGCTGGAATCGCGCGGGCACGAAGTGCATTTCCTGATGCCCGCAGTTGCGCTGGAGCGCGCTGCAGAAGGTGTTGACAAGTCCGTTTATCAATCGCTGACCTATGACCATCTCTACCCGCAGGCGTTGAATCGCCGCATCGCCGACCTCTCGCCGGATGTCATTGTCTTTCAGCATTGGATGTCGGCGGTGAATCTCTCGGAGCGCAACCGCATCCCGGTCGTAATCGACTTTCACGGGCCGCTTGTGCTGGAGACGTTGTACCAGGATTTACCGCACCTGGATCAGTTGCGCCGTCTGAAGATTCGCACACTGCCTAAAGCCGATTTCTTCACGTGTGCCGGCGAGCAGCAGCGGCACTACTTCTACCCGTGGCTGATGCTGGCCGGCTTCGATGTGCGCGACAATGTGATTCAGGCCATTCCAGTGTCGCTGTCGCCCGACCTGCCGGCTCGCGCCCCGGGCAATGGCGACGTGACATTCGTGTACGGCGGAGTCTTCTTGCCGTGGCAGGACCCCAGCCTGGCCCTGGAAACGCTAGTCGAGACGCTTGAGCAGCGCGGCTCCGGTTGCCTCAAGTTCTTCGGCGGCACACACGCCCATGTCGATATACCGCCGGGAAAATACCGCGAACTGATCCCGCGCTTGCGATCAAGCCCGCGCGTCGAGGTGATGGGTATGGTCGCGCACGATGCGCTGTTGCAGACGTATCAGCGCGCACACGTAGCGATGGACTTGATGGCGCGCAACCCGGAGCGTGAGTTGGCCTTCACCACTCGCACCGTCGAGTATCTTTGGTGCGGCCTGCCTGTGGTCTACAATGATTACGCCGAGTTGGCCCGATACATCCGAGAGTACGACGCCGGCTGGACCATCGATCCTCAAGATGCCCGGGTCATTCGCTCGGTGATTGAGTCGATCCTCGACGATCCGTCCATTCTGGAAGCGAAGTCGCGCAACGCGCAACGATTAACGCGCGAGCGCCTGGCCTGGGATCGCACTATCGAACCGCTCGATGCATTCTGCCGCGAGCCGCGCAAGCGCGCGCCCAACACGATCCCTTCGCTGCTGCTCTCTGCCGCGCCGGATGACCTCGAAGTTGCAGTCAAGCGGGCGCGCGCGGACGTGCGCCGGGCGCGCCGTTCCTGGCCGGCGCGCCTCAGTGCGCTGGCGCGCGAGGTGGCCAGGCGCGCGCTGAAGCGGACCTACGTCATCCACTTGCATGGGCGTCCCGCCCGCGTCGATGGCGCGCTGCGGCCGGGCCGGTGCGCAGGCCAATCGTTTCAAGCCGAAGCGGACAACCTGAACGGGATCGAGCTGCTCATCGGCACCTTCGGGCGACTGAATTCGTGTGACGTGGTGTTGCACGTGCGCGAAGCGTCAGACGCGCCAGACGACCTTGCGGTGTCCACGGTCAATGCCATGCTGATGCAAGACTGCGCGTTTTGCCTGTTCAGTTTTCCAGCCATTCCTCATTCCGCCCGGCGGGATTTCTACTTCTGGGTGGAGTCTCCCAACGCCGCGCTGGGCGATTGCATTACGGTGTTCCGCCACGTCGAGGATAACTCGCTGGTCTTCTCGCAGCGCTGTGAGTGATGACCATGCTCGATGCGCACAACGCTTGGCCGCGCGTCACCGTTGTCGTTCTCAACTGGAATGGACGCGGCTATCTCTCGGACTGTTTCGATTCACTGCACGCACTGGACTATCCGCGTGATCGACTCGAGCTGTTGATGGTCGATAACGGATCGACGGACGATTCCGTCGCGTTCGTTCGAGCACAATATCCGCAGGTGAAAATCGTCGAGACCGGAAAGAATCTCGGATTCGCCGGAGGCAACAATGCCGGCGCGCGCGCGGCCAGCGGTGAGTACGTCGCCTTTCTCAACAACGATGCCCACGTGTACCCAGATTGGTTGCCGGAGTTGGTGCGCGCCGTACAATCGGATCCAGATGTGGCGTGCGTCGGCTCGCGCATGATGGACCTCACCGGGACACGAGTGGAATTCGGCGGATCGTCGATCAACTTTTACGGGTATGGTTACCAGGAAGGTTATGATCGAACAAATTCGGCGGCCCATAGAGGGACACATCCCGCTATCTTTGCCTGTGGTGGCGCGTTTCTTGTTCGGCGAGATGTGTTCCTGGAGTCCGGTGGACTTGACGAGGATTACTTCATCTACTACGAGGATGTCGATCTCGGCTGGCGCTTGTGGGTAATGGGTTATAAGGTGCTGTATGTCGGGTCGGCGGTCGTGCTGCACAAACACCACGGCGCCAAGCATCAAATGCCGGATGCCAGCCGGCGCGTGTTGTACGAACGCAACGCGATGCTGACGCTGATCAAGAATTACGACGATGCCAATCTGGCCCGCGTGTGGCCGGCGGCGCTGCTTCTGGCCGTTAAGCGCCTGTATCTGATGGCGGGTCTCGATTCTCGCACGTATCGTATCGGCTACTCAGCACCGAAGGTGACGTCGCCGCCGCGCCCGGTCAAGGGCGCCCGTTGGCTTCGCGTGCTCCGCGAGGAGGGCTTACTGGAAGTCGGTCGGCGTGCGATGTCGTTAGTGCGGCGCAAGCTGGGCCTGGCCGACCCGCCGTATCCTCCCCCGAACCGGCGCACGCTGCCCGGCCTGGAGCCGGGATACGAACAGGTCTCGCGCATGGCGCTGGCCCATCTCGTCGCCGCGAATGACGTCGTCGATCTGTTGCCGCGTGCGCTGGAGAAGCGCGCGAAAGTGCAGGCTGCACGCCGCCGCAGCGATGCCGAGATCTTTCATCTGTTCGGCCGCCCCTTCGATCCCAGCTTCTTCGATCCGGATTATGAAGCCACACAAGCGCAGTTGACCCGCCTGTTCGATCTGCCTCGCTTGTTTGAGGGAAAGGACTCTGCGCCATGACGGACCCGATCGACCTGACCGGCCTGGACTATGCTTTCCTGCGCTACACTGGCGTGAACCCCGGCGACCAGCGCCAGAATCAGCGTTTCTATTTGCCGTTCTTCGAAGGTTGCCGGCGCGTCGTGGATCTGGGTTGCGGCGATGGTGACTTCGTCAAGCTCTTGATCGAGAAGGGAATTGACGCGGTTGGCGTCGATAGCGATCCGATCGTGGCCCGGCAGGCGCGCAGTCAAGGCGTGCCTATTGTTGAGCAGGATGTGCTGCGTTATCTGGAGAGCGTCGAAGACTCCGGTGTGGATGGTATCTTCTCGGCGCACTTGGTCGAGCATCTGCCGTATCAGGCTGTCTACAGGCTGATTAGCCAGGCTTACCGTGTGTTGAGGCCAGGCGGGCGCATCGCGCTGACCACGCCCAACGCACGCGCGCTCGTCTCGCACCTGGAAATGTACTGGCTGCACTTTGGGCACGTCAGTTTCTATCATCCTCGCTTGTTGTGCTTCTTCCTCAACCACGCCGGTTTCCGCTCAGAGACATGGGGCGAAAATCCCGCTCCGGCCTATCCCATGCTGGGGGGCATCCGGGCACGCCTGGTGACGACGACCGACGGTGGCGGCACGGGTGAACACCTGCGCCAGGATTTGGTTCACTGGGAAGCATCGGTTCCGCGCCAACGGCTCTCGGGATGGCGCAACGCCCTGCGCGTCCGGCTGGCGCGTCTGCTGGGCCTGGACGATATTGTCCATCAACTGAATGCTCGCGTGCAGCCCCAGTTGACCGCCCTGCGATCCGATTTGGCTGAGCTGATCGAACGACTCGATCGCCCCTTCGAGTGCTACGCCACGGCTGTGAAACCGTAGGTTGGGCTAGCGGTTTCGCCAGATCGCGCGACGAACGGCATGGGCAAATGGTCAGGATTGACCTCCCAATGGCCGTCTCCTATAATGACCCTCGGCAGACCGGCTACGATTCAGGAGTAGAGATCGATGGTTTCACGTAAAGTGATGATTGGGAAGCGTCTCGCAACCGCGATGATCATTGCATTGAGTGTGTTGTTGCTGAATCACGCCTCAATGTCTTTCGCAGCGACAACGGCCACGATCACCGTTCTCTCGCCGAGCGGCGGAGCCGGAGATGTGGTCGCCGAGGGCGAGGACTATTTCACGTGGGTGCTGGGCGACCCGCGCGATATGAATGAGCACACCGATCTGATGTGGCAAGAGTTCGGGATCAGTGGCATTTCTTTTGCGAATGGCCTCTGGACGGGGACCACGGCGAATTCGCACGGAGGCCAGTCGCGCATCTGGTCGTTATACCCCGGCTTCACGCAAGGTAGTGTTTCCGAGATCGGCAAGATTGGATGGAACTACCCGATTCAGGCATCGAAGTATAAGCAGTTGAGTTTCCGGCTCAAGGCTCCCTCGAGTGGTTCCTGGATCGCGGGTTATGCGACGATCAGTCATACACTTTACACGAACTTCAACAGCGGATCCTATTCCACCGGCTGGCAGGTGTATACGACCACCTTCAATTGGACAGGCTCGGTGTATGGCCTGGTGCATCAGCTCGGGCCGGTTGGAACATACCAAATCGATTGGGTGCGCTTGACCGATCCGGCCACGTCTCCCTCCTCCATCATCTCAGTCGATGCCAGCGGCATCCAGGGCGGCGACAGCGTTACACTCGAGTGCTATACCGCGGCGAACCCGATCAACGACAACTTCTGCGGCACGATCGCCACGGGCCTGGCGGTATCGAATGGCGTGAATAACTATACGTGGCGGACGGCTTATCTTGCGCCTGGACAGTATTACGTGCTGGCTAAGGTCATCCGATCCGGCTCAGTGAATGCTTCCGATCTCAGCGATGGCGTACTCACGATCAAAGCGGCGCCCATCGTGCGCATCGACGCTCCAAGCATGACCAGCGGCCCGGATTACGCGACGGTCGCGCTCGGGCGTCCCGGCAATCCGAGCAATCCGTGGGACATGAACGACATCAGCGACATCCGAAATGACCCCGGCTGGTCGTGGTGGGAGATCCATGATCTGTCCAACCTGACCTTCGCCAACGGCGAATTGACCGCGGTCACGACGGGGGCGGACCCCTTCGTCTATCTCAACGTCTACCAGGCGATCGACACGAGCCAATTCAAATACCTGACCTTCCGCTACAAGATTGATCGGCCTCAAGGCTACTGGGAGAATAGCACCGATCGCTTGTCCGGCTCCGGAGGGGTTTATCCGGCAGCGTGGGTCGTCCGGTTGATCATTTTCAGCAACAGTCCGCCCGACGTCGTCGGCGGTTCCAATACTCTCAACGACATCATCGTGTTTGACGATTGGAACACGTATCAGATCGACTTGTCGAAGGGCCTGCAGAAGAGTTACTGGGAGTCCGATGCGGGTGTCTATCAAACCGGTGGCTACTGGACCGGGCAGAAATGGTGGCTGCGCTTTGACTTTCTCGAAGGCGTCGATCCGTGGACGATTCACCTCGATGATGTGAAATTGACCGGCGACAATACAGCCGATGCTTCATACGTGGTACAGTGGTCACTCGCGGCGGGAAGCCAACCGACGAGCATCACGTGGTACGCTCATACGAATTCAGGCCAGTGTGGCACAGGCTCGCCGATCTATACCTGGCCGCCGCCGCCGCCACCGCCGCCGCCTGGGTCTGAGCGCGTCTATCTGCCGCTCGTTCAGCGTTCTGGGGCGGCGGGCAATACCGCCTTCGTGTGGAATACGTCGGGCGTGTCTGCCGGATCGTACTACGTGTGCGCCATTGCGGGTGATGGCTATAACACCTCCCGATGGGTGAGTGAGGTGCCGGTTGTTATCAGCCAC
>DATBWU010000212.1:0-27914 GCA_036514635.1 Anaerolineae bacterium
GAGGCCGCGCTATGGATTCGGACATTCAACGCATTCTCATCGATGCTAAGACCGTCGCCACGAAGGTTGAGGAACTGGCCGGCGAGATCACCGAAGCTTATCGGGATGTGGGCGAGCTGATTCTGGTGTGCATCCTCAACGGCGCGTTTCGCTTCACGGCGGACCTGGCCGTGCATGTGCGGATACCGTACAACATCGACTTCATGTCGTTGAGCAGTTACCCGACGGGAATCAGCCCGACCGGCGAGGTGCGCGTGCTGCTCGACGTGAAGAACAGTCTGCACGGCAAGCATGTGCTGATTGTCGAAGACATCATCGATACGGGGCACACGTTGTCCTATCTGAACGCGATGCTGCGCACGAAGCATCCGGCCTCGCTGCGGACGGTCGCACTGGTCAGTAAGCCGGACATGCGCGCGGTGGACGTGCACGCTGACTGGACGGGCTTTCACGTCCCGAACGAGTGGCTGGTGGGCTATGGGCTGGATTGGAAGAATCGGTATCGGACGCTGGACTACATCGGCGTGCTGAGGCCCGAGGTGTACTCGCACTGAGCAGACAGAGATTCTGAATTATCTCTGCGCTCTCCGCGCGCTCTGCGGTAAACTGAAGGGAGGTGATAGACAATTGGACGGTGGTTGCGTGCATGATTGGCAGGTGATCGATTGATGTGCTCTGCCTGGGTCGCCCTGAAACGCTCTGAGAGTCCCGTTGATACAGCGCTGAAGAGCATGTTGGCCCGGGCGTGAACCGCTCCGCACGACTGCGGAGGCTTTGCCTCCAATCCCCAACTTCTGGCTTCCAATTCCTTCAACAACCGAACCTCTAATATCAGACCAGTCGACAACACATTCCCGTTATTCACTGATTAGAGGAGCCCCCTATGAACGTCCTACTCGTCGGCGTAGGCGGTGTCGGCGAAGCCATCGCCGTCAGCGCCAGAGACCGCCCCTGGCTGAACAAGATGGTTCTGGCCGATGCCAACCCGCAGCGCGCCAGGGAAGTTCGAAAGAAGATCGGCGCGTCTTCGCGTAAGTTCCCCGTCGAGCCGGTCGATGCCTGCGACAAGAAACAGATCGTGGCGCTGGCCCGCAAGCACAACATCGATCTGATCATGAACGCGGTCGACCCAATTTTTAACGAAGCCGTGTTCGACGCGGCGTACCGGGCCGGCTGCCTGTACATGGATATGGCGCTGACGCTCTCGCGCCCGCATCCCACCGATCCGTTTCGGCAGGCGGGTGTCAAGCTAGGTGACTATCAATTTGAGCGCGCAGAGAAATGGGAGAAGGCGGGCCTGCTCGCGCTGCTGGGCATGGGCGTCGAGCCGGGCCTGGCCGACGTGTTCGCCCGCTTCGCCGAGAAGCACCTCTTCGACGAGATCGACGAGATCGGTGTGCGCGACGGATCGAACCTCCAGGTGCACGGCTACGAGTTCGCGCCGACCTTTTCGATCTGGACGACGATCGAGGAGTGCTTGAACCCGCCGGTGATCTGGGAGAAAGACAAGGGCTGGTTCACGACCGAACCGTTCTCCGAGCCGGAAGTCTTCGAGTTCCCCGAAGGGATTGGCCCGGTCGAGTGTGTCAACGTCGAGCACGAAGAGGTGTTACTCGTCCCGCGTTGGGTGAAGTGCAAGCGCGTCACGTTCAAGTACGGCTTGGGCCGGCGCTTCATCGAGGTGCTCAAGACGCTCAAAATGCTCCAGCTCGACCGTAAAGACAAGATCAGCGTGAAGGGCTGCGAGGTCGCGCCACGCGACGTGGTCGCGGCGTGTCTCCCGAACCCGGCTTACCTCGGCGACAAGATGTGGGGTAAGACGTGCGCCGGGACGTGGGTGAAAGGCGCCCAAGACGGCAAGCCGCGCGAGACGTACCTGTATCAGGTCGCCGATAACCAGACCTGCATGAAGAAGTACGGCGTGCAAGCCGTGGTCTGGCAAACGGCAGTCAGTCCGGTGATCAGCATGGACCTGCTCGCGAGCGGCGTGTGGCAGGGCAAAGGCGTGCTGGGGCCGGAGGCGTTCGACCCCGACCCGTTCATGTCGAAGATGTGCGAGTACGATTTCCCGTACGGGATCAAAGAGATGTGAGGGTTTGACCACGGAGACACGGAGGACGCGGAGGTTCATAAGCACTCCGTGCTCTCGGTGTCTCCGTGGTGTTTATTCGCTCAAGCGAAGAACGAAGCCGACAGGGCAATGAAGAGTTGGCCCAGGTAGTACGCCGACAGGTTCCAGCGTTTGCCGCGCGGGAGTTGACCGTGGAAGCGGAAGCGATCGACGGCGAGGATCAGGTCGGACACGTAAAACAGCAGTGCGCCGAGCACGATCAGGATGGGCTGGATCACCGGCCCGGTATGGACGAAGGCGATCGCCAGCGCGCGGTGCACCATGATCGAGATCACCAGCAGGTACGCGACGACCGGCACGCGCAGCGATCCGAGGTCGGGACTGAGATAGCGATACACGACGGCGGCGGCCAGCGTCAACGCGCCGACGTTGACGATCTCGGTGATCATCTGATACTCGAAGCCGCGCGAGGCGTGCAGGTAGACGAACGCGGCGACGTAAGCAAGGTGTGCCAGGAGAAAAGCCACCAGCCCACCGATGAAGGTGCGCGTGTTGTTTTGTGGGATGAGCAATACATCGCCCACGAACGACAAGCCCAGTCCGATCAGCATCAAAGTGGTGTACGTGGGATCGTAGGCGTCAGCCGGCCGCGTGAGCGAGAGCACGCCGACGCTGATCACCAGCGCGGTGGAGAGTGGCTTCCATAGCCAGAGTTGCCTCTCGTCGGGAGGCGTGCGTTCTCGCGCGCGAATCAGCAGCGCGACCGTGAGGACGAGGAAAGGGATAGGATACCAGATCGAAGCAACCATAGTGCACCCTCGTGCCGCGCGCCCCCCAATTCCCCGTCTCTGTGCTCAGGCAGAATGAATGACCCGCCGCGAGCAGAACACCGCCAGTGTCATTCCTTCATCAACACGCGGATCGGCTCGAGCAATCGGACCTGCTGGAGCGTGGATCGCCACAGGAGAAAACCGCTAATCACCGCCAGCCCAGCCAGCATGATCCAGTAGGGCAGCGGGACAATCGCGATCTGAAACACGTTGCGGAAGAGGACGGGAACGGCGAGCGTGGCGATCGCCACGCCGACGCCCACCACCGCCTCGCGCGAGTTCTGTCTGAATGTGATCGGCTCGAACGGGATCACGCCGTGCGCATCCCAGAAAATCCAGATGCCGTATATCGACGCCATGAGCGTCATCACGCTTTGCGCCAGCAGCGTGTCTTGCCCGGACAAGAGATAGGTCGCGGTATAGGCTATCGTCAGCGTCACCGCGCCGATCAGGCCGGCGATGAGAATGTAGCCGAGCACCTGACGGCGGAAGTACCGGATCGGGCGGGCGCGGATCAGCCCGAAGGTGACAAACACAGCCGGCAGGCTGGTGGTGCTGATCGCGGCCCAGCTCAAGGGGCGCACCTGCCCGGGGAAGGGCAGGCCCATGAAGCCGACCAGGATGAACATCAGAATCATGTACACGTTGCGCGTGAGGAACATTTTGCACGTGGAGTAAATCTTCTGCGTGGTTGTGTAACCTTCTTTCAGGGCCTGGGGCAGCGTGGCGAGCGCGTTGTTGAGCAAAACGAGATCGGCCACGTCTTTGGCGATCTGTGCGCCGTCGTACATGGCGATGCCCAACCGCGCCGCCTTGAGCGCGGGCACGTCGTTGACGCCGTCGCCGACCATCGCCACGTACTCGCCCTGCCGGGTCAGCGCGGCGATGATGCGCCGCTTGGTCTCCGGTGTGATGCGGGCAAAGATGTTGGCCGTCTGCACCGTCGCCTCGAATTCCGCCTGGCTCATCGCTTCCAGCTCCGGCCCCGTCACGGATTGCACGACCTTCATGCCGGCGGCGCTGGCGATGGCCGTGACCGTCTCTTGATTGTCGCCTGAAATGACTTTGAGCCGGATGCCGCGCGAGACGAAAGCGTCCAGCGTGTTTTGAATATCGACGCGCGGCGTGTCGCTCAGGACGATCAGCGCGAGCGGTGTCCGCTCGCCGGGGAGTTGGGCGTCCTTCGGTGTTGCCGGCGACGATGCGAAGGCGAGCACGCGCATTCCGCTGCGCGCGAGCACGTCGGCTGCCTGGCGGGTCGGCGCAGCGTCGATCAGGATTTCGGGCGCGCCGAGCAGCAGCGTTTGACCATCGGTGAAGGTTATCGCGCCCCACTTGCGCGTCGAGGTGAACGGCACTTCGGCCACCTTCTGCGGCCCACCGCCCGATCGGCCCACATACGCTTCGATGGCGCCGGCGGTCTTGTTCTGCGTCGCCAGGCTGCTCACGTAGAGGGAAAGAAGCGCCTTCACTCCTTCGCCCCCTGGCTCAGGTGGTGCAACGCGCGATTCAACCCCCTCCAGGCGAGGCGGCTGAGGCGCCAGGTCTATCACCTCCGTCACCGCCAATCGATTCTCGGTGAGCGTCCCCGTTTTGTCGAAGCACAGCACGGTGACGTTCGCCATCGACTCGACGGCGTTGATGCGCTGCACGAGTGTCTTGTTCAGGCTGATGCGTACCGCGCCGAATGTCAGCGCCAGCGTCGTCGCCAGCACCACGCCCTGCGGCACGAAGGTCGTCACCAGGATCACGGTATTGCCGATCGTCACTGCCAGGTCGGCCTGGCTCACCGTGCCGGATACGATTAGCAGCGGGGCGAAGAGTGCCATGCCGGCGACTGACACGCCGACGATAATGTTGATCTTCTGCTGGATTGGGGTGGGGATGAACTTGTAGCCTTTGGCGGTGTGCGCGAGCCGATTGACGAACGACTCCTCGCCGATCTTCTCGGCGCGCATGATTGCCCGGCCTGCTGTGACGAATGAACCGGAGGTCATCGCGTCGCCAACACTCTTGTCCACCGAGTCGGACTCGCCGGTGATCAGGCTCTCGTCCACTTCGACGGCATCTTCCCACACGCACGGCCCGTCGACGACGATCTTGTCACCGGGGACAATCTCGATCAGGTCGTCCTTTACGATCTGGCCGATGGGAACGTCGAGGCTCTGCCCATCGCGCCGGACGCGCACCGTGCCTGCGGACAGCGCGGCGAGCTTGTCGAGCGCGCGCTTGGCGCGGATTTCCTGAACGAGGCCGATGATCGTATTCGCTACGACGCTGCCTCCGGCGAACAACGTATCGCCGGCCCGGCCCAATACCAGCATGAGGACGAGAAGCACGCCGAGTGTGATGTTGAAGATGTTCAACAGATTATCGGCCAGGATTTGCGCGTAGGTTCGGCTGGTGCGCGGCTGGAACTTGTTCGTCTCGCCGCGCCGCACGCGCCCGGCAACTTCGGCGGAGGTCAAGCCGCGCAGATCATTGGGCAGGGCGGTCATACGGGTCGGCTCCTCATGAGTGATGTGGGTCGAGAGGCGCACTTATTCTATCACAGCGCCGTTATCAACGGATAGGCCATCAACGGATTGCCTTCGGCGAAACGGACAAGCGGATGGGCCATCAGCGGATTGCCTTCGGCGAAACGGACAAGCGGATGGGAACGGATGGGCCATCAACGGATGCTCTCGACTGACTTGAGAGCAGGTATGCTTCGTAGGGCGAAGATGGCTTGATGCAGACAGGCAGAAACGGACAGTCGCAACGCTCGTCTACATCCGTTTCTATCCGTTTGTCCGATAGAAAATCCGTTGACAACCCCGATCCGTTTGTCGCTTCCTCGCTCTTGCACTATACTTTCGCTTCGCTGTCTGGCAAAAGACGCTCGACCGATCCAACATCCAACATCCAACATCCAACTTCCAACTTCCAACTTCCAATGTCCAACTCTCCCTTCATCGCTCTTCAGCATCGCAACTTCCGCTTGTTGTGGATAGGTCAGTTGATCTCGATGTCCGGCTCGATGATGCAGTCGGCGGCGATCCTCTGGCACGTTTCGCTGCTGGTGGCAGCCGATCAGAAAGCGCTGGCACTGGGTCTCGTCGGGTTGATGCGAATCGTGCCAATCATTATCTTCTCATTGATCAGCGGCGTGGTCGCCGACGTGCTCGACCGGCGCAAATTGATGCTGATGACACAGGCGGGCCTGGCGCTCGTCGCGGCCCTGCTGGCGCTGGTCACCTTCGGCGGGATGCCGGCGGTGTGGCCGATCTATGTGCTGGCCGCGCTCAGCTCGGCGGTCGGCTCGTTCGACGGGCCGGCGCGGCAATCGCTGTTCCCGAACCTGGTCCCGCGCGAGCATCTGCCGAACGCGATCAGCCTGAATACGATCATGTTCCAGGTGGCTTCGGTCGCCGGGCCGATGCTGGCCGGCTTCACCATCGCCGGGCTGGGTGTGGGCTGGGCGTATCTGATCAACGCCGTTTCATTCGTGGCGGTGATCGTCGCACTACTGTTGATGCGGAATGTGCCCTCGCACGCGGACGGCGAGAAGCGCGAAATCAGCCTGCGCGCCGCGATCGACGGGCTGCGCTTCGTCTTTCAGGCTCCGCTCATCCGCTCGACCATGCTGCTCGATTTCTTCGCCACGTTCTTCTCCTCGGCGATGGCGCTGCTGCCGATTTTCGCGCAGGACATTCTTCAGGTCGGCGCACAAGGCTACGGCGTGTTGTCTGCCGCCCCGTCCGTCGGCGCGGTGCTGGCCAGCGTCGTGATGGTGCGGCTGGTCGATCGGATCGATCGGCGCGGGCAAACGCTGCTGTGGGCCGTCTTCGGCTACGGCGCGGCGACCGTCGCCTTCGGCCTATCGCGCAACTTCTGGCTGACCTTTGCATGTCTGGCGCTGACCGGCGCGACCGACACGGTGAGCATGGTGCTGCGCAACATCATTCGACAACTGACCACGCCCGATCACCTGCGCGGGCGGATGACCAGCGTCAACATGATCTTCTTCATGGGCGGGCCGCAGTTGGGCGAGCTCGAAGCCGGATTGGTGGCGAATTGGCTTGGCGCGCCCATCTCGGTCATCACCGGCGGCGTCGGCTGCCTGCTCGTCACAGCGTGGATCGCGCTGAAGACGCCCGCGCTGCGTGCCTATCGCCGTGACGAGAGAGCGTTCCTCGCGCAGGACGAGACTGATCGGACCTCGGGCGACGCTGAGTTGCTGAAGGCCGGGCAATCTCCGCGTGCCCTGCGATGATATATACTGCGCGCGGTCACAAGTTGCGCTTTTTGTTGCTCAAAGCCAGCGTCCACGCGGGCGTCTATCCTGATCGACCGCGAGGACTCGGTCGGTGAGCAAAACCGCAGATTGTTCCCGCGTCGAGTATAATCCCGGAGGCACGGAAGTCTTAGAGACTGTCTTAAAACTCACCACCAAGACACCAAGGCACAAAGCAGCACTAAGGTTTTCTTGGTGTCTTCGTGCCTTGGTGGTTAACAATTGGGTCTTTTCAGACAGGCTCTTAGAGAGGTTTCCTAATGACGATCGACTCGAAGTCTTTGAACGATGCATTAGCCGAGCACGTTCGGCCCGAGACTTTTCCCGTCGCCGTGTGGCTCGTCCCACCGGGCGAGGCACTGCCGCCGAAGACCAAACGCCCCGCCCGCGATCTCGACGTGCAGGTCACCATCTGCCAGGGCGTCGCTTTCTCGCGCCGCTACGGTTGGACGATGGCCGTCGGCGCAGACGATCTCTCGTGCCCGCTCGCGGCTGCCGTGTTCGGCTTCAAGCCGATGCTCGACTACATGGCGACGGGCCATGCCTGCTATCAGATGTACACGCAGACGCTGGAGGCAGGTACGGCGACCGAAGCCGCCGTGGAGAAACTGCCCTATCAGAGTTTTGAGTACGTGCTGAGCGCGCCGCTGCACCGCACGACGTTCGAGCCGGACGTCGTCGTCGTGTATGGCAACGCCGCGCAGGTGATGCGGCTGACCGTCGCCGCGCTGTGGGGCGAGGGCGGGCGGCTCACGTCGAGTTTCTCGGGCCGCATCGACTGCTCGGACGAGATCATCGTCCCGCTGCGCTCGAGGAAGCCGGAAGTCATTTTGCCGTGCTACGGCGATCGCGTCTTCGCGCAGACGCAAGATCACGAAATGGCATTCAGCTTCCCGTGGTCGTGGGCCGAGCGATTGGTCGATGGCTTGAACGGCACGCATCAAGGCGGCGTGCGGTATCCGATCCCGACGTTCTTGAAATACACCGGCCAGTTCCCGGCGCACTATGAGAAGATGAACGCGCTGTGGGCGAGTGGAGAGGAGTCAACATGAAGCACATGTTCCGTGCCGTGTGTGTGCTGAGTACAATAGGCGCGCTTCTTCTGGCGGCCTGTGGCGGGGCGACCGCGACATCGGCCCCGATTCCGAGCGCGACGATCGGTCTCGCGCAAGCCACTCCGACCGACACGCCTCAGCCGACATCGACCGCTGTGCCGAGTTCACCGACGCCGGGCGTGACGCCGACCGCGACACCGATGGTTGACTACACAACGCTCACCGAAGAAGAGCTGGCGGCGATCATCGATCAGGCCGTCGCCGAAGCGATGGCCGCATCCGAAGCGGCATCGACGGCGACGACGCAGGCCACGTCCGACGACGCGGTGACCCAAGCAGAACTCGCTGCGCTGGAGGCGCTGGTCGCGGAGGCGGAGGCGACCCTCGACGCGGCCTTTGCGGTCCTCGATGCCTACTATGATCTGTACGGTGATCTCGCTGAAGAGACTCTCGCCGTGCTGACGGCGATCGAAAACGATCTGAATGCGCTGGTCGCAAGCACCGAGGCCCTTGTTCAATTGCTCGACGAGATCGACCAGACGCTTCAGCAAGGACTGGCACTGGCCCAGGAGACAATCGACCAGTTGGAGTCGGCGGCCCAACAGGCCGGCGCGACGCTGGACGATTTGCAGACGCAGGCGCAGACGTGGTTGACGACGCTGCAAGGCGAGCTTGCCGATCGCGCCGACAAGGCGCTGGAAACACAGCCGACCGACGTGGCGCGCGATCGGATCGGGGCGATTCGGAGCGGGTTCGCGTATCTGGACAGCGTCAAGACCGCGCTGGCCGACGGTCGTGTCGTGAAGGATGAGTTGTCCGCCATCGCGCAGGCGGGCGCGAATGCGTCGGCCAGCTTGAAGGCTCGTGGCGGAGCCGAACTACAGAGCCTGGCCGACTCGATCGACGCACTCACCGCGCAACTGGCGCGCGGCGAATTGCCACAGGCGAAAGTGAGCCTCGACAGCCTGGAGCAATTGATGCCGCCTCGGCCTTGACTTCACCTCATCCCTCAATCCCTCTTCGCCCATCCGGCACGGAGAGGCGAAGAGGGTACGGGGCCGAGGAACAGAGAGGTTTTCCATGAGCAGATGTCGAGTAGCAATCTTTATGCTTGCGCTGATCGCAATGCCGGCGTTGACGGCTTGCGCGGGCGACATTGGCCCGACGCAGAGTTTCCCGATCAACGTGCCGAAGCCGGCCGATCCGTCTGAAGTGTGGGACGTCGAACTGTATCCCGGCGCAGCGTCGGTGACGGTCGGATCGAGCGGCGAAGGCATCGTGCAAGGGACGATCGATTACAACGTCGAGAGCCTGAAACCGACGGTCACCATTGGCGAGCGGCGCGTGTCGATCAGCCAGGATCTCAAAGGCGTGTTGCCGATCAACTCGCGCAACGAGTGGCGCTTGCAGTTAGGCCGTGGCGTCCGAATGAACCTGACGGTCAACACCGGCGCGTCGAGCGGTGAATGGGACTTGAGTGGACTATCGCTGAAGCGGTTGGGCTGGGTGCAAGGCGCGGCGGATGCGTCGCTCAAGTTCAGCCTGCCGAACCCTGAGCGGCTGGATAGTTTCACGGTCAACGGAGGCGCGGCCTCATTGACGCTGCGCGGCCTGGCGAATGCTAACATCAGTAGCGGCAACATCACGGCGGGCGCGGGCGCGCTGACACTGGTCTTCGACGGGCAACTCGCCGGCGATACCGAAATCACGCTCGACGGCGGTGTGGCGTCGATCGCGATCTATACCGGCGGCAACCCGGTGCAACTCGTGTCGGAAGGGCCGTTGAAGTCGATCGAGGCGAGCGGCTGGACGCAGTCAGACAACACTTACACGTCGCCGGAGTGGGCTACCGCGAGTGGGCCGCGTATCACGATCACAGCGCGACTCGGCGTGGCGGCGCTGAAGTTGATCACGGGAGATTGAATGACACGACGCTATCACTTCGTTCAAGCAGATGTGTTCACCGATCGACCTTTCGGCGGCAATCAGCTTGCGGTGTTCACCGATGCGCGCGGGTTGAGCGATGCGGAGATGCAGTCGCTCACGCGCGAGATGAACTATTCCGAATCGACGTTCGTGTTGCCACCGGATACGCCGAATGCCGTCAAGCGCGTGCGCATCTTCACGCCGGCTACGGAATTACCGATGGCCGGGCATCCCACGGTCGGCACGGCGTTTGTGCTGGCGCAGCGCGGCGAGATTCCGCTGCACGGTGCGATGACCGAGGCGGTGCTGCAATTGGGAATCGGGCCGGTCACGGTGACGATCGAAGCGGAGGATGGCGCGCCGAGTTTCGTGTGGATGACGCACCGTGAAGCCCGGTTCGGCGCGGTGCGTGATGATCGAGGACGTGTGGCGCAGGCGCTGGACATTGACGGCGACGATATTCGCGATGATGTGCCGATGCAAGTGGTCTCCACCGGCCTGCCCTTCCTGTTCGTGCCATTGCGCTCGCTGGCGGCGGCTGGACGCTGCCGTTCCAATGTGTCCGCCCTGGGCGCGCTGTTCGCCGGGACTCAGCCTGAAGGCGTGTACGTGTTCACCACCGAGACGGTCTCGCCTCGGGCGAGCGTACATGGCCGGATGTTCGCGCCACACGTGTTGGACATTCCCGAAGACCCGGCGACAGGCTCAGCGGCGGCTCCGCTCGGTGCGTATCTGTCGCGTTACGGCCTGCTGCCCGATGCGCCCGAGGCGCGCTTCGTCTGTGAGCAGGGCATCGAGATGTACCGCCCCAGCCAGATTCACATCGAGGTGCATCGCGAGGCAGATCGAATCAGCGGCTTGCGGATCGGTGGGCAGGTGGTCGTCGTCGGGGAGGGCGATGTATTCTGGGATTAAGTCAAAAGAGGACAAGTCATGCCATCGCGGCGTTCTGAATTCCTTTCGGGCGTCACTGCAGAATTGCCGATCTTGCTCGGCGTGATCCCGTTCGGACTGATCTACGGCGTGCTGGCGCTGGAGGCGGGCATGACGCCCGGTCTGGCGCTCGCCATGTCGTCGATCGTATTTGCCGGATCGGCGCAGGTTATCGGCGCGCAGTTGATCAAGTCTGGCGCGCTGGCAATCGTAATCGTGGCGACGACGCTCGTCGTCAACCTGCGGCATATCTTGTATAGCACGTCGATCGCACCGCGCCTCAAGCATCTCCCCGCTAAATGGAAATGGCTACTGGCGTACCTGCTCACCGACGAAGCCTACGCGGTGACCGTTATGCATTACAACCAGACCGATGATCGGGCGGAGTATCAACCGCATCGGCACTGGTATTATCTCGGCGCAGGCATCACGCTGTGGATCACCTGGCAGGTGAGCACAGCCGTCGGCATTCGCATCCGCGCTGCGGTTCCGGACAGTTGGTCGCTTGATTTTGCGCTGGCGCTGACGTTTATCGCGCTGGTCGCGCCTGCGTTGCGAGACCGGCCGAGCATCGCGGCAGCGGTATCGGCGGGCGTCGTCGCCGTGATCGGTGCGGGTCTGCCGTACAAGCTCGGATTGATGGCAGCCGCGCTGACGGGGATAGGTGTCGGGCTGTGGCTGGAGACCCGGCAGGCGGGGGCGTTGCACTTGCCGCGCGATCGCCGCCGCGATGATGTGCTGGTCGAGCAGGCCGCCGGCGAGGCATCGCATGACTGAGACGCAGTTATGGCTGACCGTCGTGAGCATGGGCGTGATCACTTATGCCTTGCGCTTGCTGCCGATTGCGCTGCTCGAACGGGTAGGCTTGCCGCGTGTCGTGCAGCGCGCGCTGCGTTACGTGCCGCCGGCTGTCTTATCGGCGATCATCTTCCCAGAACTGCTCATTCGCAATGGCGCGTTGGCGCTGTCGTTGAACAACACGCGCTTATTGGCCGGTCTCCTGGCGGCGATCGTCGCCTGGCGCACGAAGAACGTTCTTTTGACCATTGCTGCAGGCATGGCGGCGCTGTGGCTGTTGCAGGCGTTGATCGGATAGCGACCTCTTGCCACAGTCAAAAGAATTGATCCACGAATCGGCACGAATAGCGACCCTGTTCGTGTTCTTTGTGCCTTTGCGGTTTACCTATCCGGAGGCGTCATGCCGAAAGCACTGGTTAGGTGCGCGTGGGCCGGAAACGACCCGCGCATGATGGCGTATCACGACGAGGAATGGGGTGTGCCGCTGCACGACGATCAAAAGCTGTTTGAATTTTTGATCCTGGAGGGTATGCAGGCCGGCCTGAGCTGGTCGACGATACTGAATAAGCGCGAGAATTTCCGCATGGCTTTCCACACCTTCGATCCCAAGCGGGTGGCAAAGTATGCCGAGAGGGACATCCGGCGCTTGCTGGCCGATGCCGGCATCGTCCGCAACCGGCTGAAGATCGAAGCAGCGATCGGCAATGCGCGCCGATTCCTCGAAGTGCAAGACGAGTTCGGGACGTTCGATCGGTACATCTGGCGATTCGTCGATGGTAGGCCGATTCGCAATCGCTTCCGGGCGCTCGCCGAGATTCCACCCAAGACGCCGCTATCCGACGCAATCAGCAGAGACCTCAAACAGCGGGGCTTCCGCTTCGTCGGCTCGACGATTGTGTACGCGCACATGCAGGCGACGGGCATGGTGAACGATCATTTGGTCAATTGCCCCCGGTATGCCGCCGTATCGCGGCTCGCCTGAAACGCGCAGTACAAAGCCCTTGCCCCTGGATTTCCAAGATTAGCATCTTGACAAATTTGACGGGTATATGGTATAAACATCATACCACTATACCTATATTATGCCTCAAACCTCAAAATATACGCCAATTCAAGCAGAACGACTCTACGAGCGCATCGTCGAGCAAGTCGAGCAGAAAATTCTGTCTGGCGACTTGAAAGTCGGCGATCGGTTGCCGCCCGAGCGTGAACTGGCCGATCAATTCGGCGTAAGCCGGACAGCTGTGCGCGAGGCGGTCAAGGCGCTGCGACAGAAGGGTCTGGTCGAGGTCCAGCCCGGCCGTGGAACCTTCATTACCAACAGCATGTCGCGGGCGGTGCGTCACTCGCTTGATTTGCTTACAAGGATCGGGGGGGCGGACGGCTCCGCGAACCTGGTGGAAGTGCGCGAGATCATCGAACCGGAGATTGCCGTTCTGGCCGCTGCTCGCGCGACTGAAGAGCACATCGCCGCGATGCGCGAAGCAGTCGAGACGATGGAGGTCGCTCTGCAAGACCCCGACCGGTTTATCGAAGCCGACCTTGATTTTCACCTGGCCCTGGCCGAGGCGACACAGAATGCGCTCATTCCCGCCCTGATCGATTCGATTGTCGATCTGCTGCGCGAGCAGCGGGCGCGCATCTTTCGCGTCAACGGCGGCCCGCAGCGCGGCCAGTTCCATCATAAGTGCATCCTCGACGCGATCGTTCGACACGATCCGGAGGCGGCCCAAGAGGCGATGCGCGCGCACCTTCGGCAGGTTCGTGAAGACAGCGGGGCCTCCGCCGCACAAGCGGATTGAGACCTTGCGTTTTGGAGGATCGAATGGCGAATCTGGGCTTTGTAGGTTTAGGTGTGATGGGCAGCCGCATGGTCAAGCGCTTGCTGAATGCCGGTCATACGGTCACCGGTTACAATCGCACTAAGTCGAAAGCGCAGTGGCTCCTCGATATGGGAATGCGCTGGGCCGATACGCCACGGGCGGTGGCTGAAACAGCGGACGTCACCCTCAGTATGGTGACCAACACGGCTGCCTTGCAAGCCGTGACCGAAGGCCCAGATGGTATCCTGGCCGGACTGAAAGCGGGCAAGGTCTATGTGGACATGAGCACAGTCAGCCCGGCTGCGAGCCGGGAACTGGCGGCCCGCGTCGCGGCGATCGGCGCGCACATGCTTGATGCGCCGGTGTCAGGCAGCGTGATCACGCTCGAAGAGGGCAAGCTCTCCATCATGGTCGGTGGCGTTCCAGACGCATTTGAAAAAGTCAAGCCGATTCTGCAAGACATCGGGCCGAAGGTCACCCACGTCGGCGGCAATGGACTGGCCGTGTCGATGAAGATCGCGACCAACCTGAGCCTGGCCGTGCAGATGCTGGCTTTTTGCGAAGGCGTGCTGCTGGCCGAGAAAAGCGGCATCAAGCGCGAGACGGCCGTCGAGGTATTGCTCAACAGCGTGATCGCTTCGCCGATGGTGAAGTATCGCGGGCCGTTCGTGCTGAAGATGCCGGACGAAGCCTGGTTCGACGTGGACATGATGCAGAAGGATATGAGCCTGGCTTTGGAGATGGGACGGCAACTGGCTGTGCCGCTGCCGACGACGGCCGTGACCAACGAATTCTTGACCACGGCGCGGGGCATGGGCTTAGCCGAAAAGGATTTCGCGATCTTATTTGAAGTTCTGGCGCGTATGTCGGGGATAGGCAAATGAATCGATTGCCGGACACTGCATCGCAGCGGGTACAGGCTGAGCCTGATGTCGAGCAATGGCTCCACCTGTACCAGCAGATGGTGAAGATCCGCGAGTTCGAGGAGAAGGTGAACGAGCTGTACACCCAAGCTCTCATGCCTGGACTGGCGCACCTGTACATCGGCCAGGAAGCGGTGGCCGTCGGCGTGTGCGAAGCGCTGCGGCGCGACGATTACATCACCAGCACGCATCGCGGACACGGCCACTGCCTGGCGAAGGGCGCTTCGGTGGAGCGCATGTTCGCCGAGCTGCTGGGCAAGGAGGCGGGTTACTGCCGGGGCAAGGGCGGCTCGATGCACATCGCCGATCAGGATACCGGCAATCTGGGCGCGAATGCGATCGTCGGCGGGAGCGCTGGCATTGCAACCGGCGCGGCGTTCACCGCTAAGCGGCTCGGAACCGGGCAAGTCGCGGTGTGCTTCTTCGGCGAAGGCGCGCTGGGACAGGGCTTGCTGTACGAAGTGATGAACCTGGCCCAACTCTGGAAACTGCCCGTGATCTACGTCTGCGAGAACAACCTGTACAACGAGTACACGCGCTATACCGAAACTACGGCCGGCGATCCGCTGGCGCGGGCAAAAGCGTTCGGTATCTATGCCGAGGAAGTGGACGGCCAGGACGTGCGCGCCGTCTACACGACAATGCAGCGCCTGGTCGAGCGTTCGCGCCTGGGCGAGGGGCCGGCCTTCCTGCTGTGTCACACTTACCGCTATCGGGGCCACCACGTCGGCGACATCAATCGCACCTACTACCGCTCGAAAGAAGAAGAGCAGGAGTGGATGGCGCTGCGCGATCCGCTGAAGAAACTCACCGAATTTCTGATCGGCCAGCAACTCACCGACCAGACCGTGCTCGATCGCATTCACGCCGACGTGAAGGTGGAGATCGAGGCGGCGGCGCAATTCGCCATCGACGCCGCATATCCTGATGTGAGCCAGGTCGCTCAACACGTCTATGCCTGACGCCAACGGCCGCGAACTCACCTTTGCCGAAGCCATTCGCGAGGCGCTCGCCGAGGAGATGCGCCGCGATCCGCGCGTGTTCATCGTCGGCGAGGATGTGGCGGAAGCCGGCACACCTTTCAAAGTTCTGTCGGGCTTGGTCGAAGAGTTCGGGCCGGAGCGCGTGATCGATTCGCCCATTTCCGAAGCGGGCATCACCGGCCTGGGCGTCGGCGTGGCGATGACCGGCCTGCGACCCGTCGTGGATATCATGTTCGGCGACTTCATCACGCTGACGATGGATCAGATGGTGAACCAGGCGGCCAAAGTTCATTACATGTCCGGCGGCAAACTCAAAGTGCCGCTGGTGCTGCGCACGACGTTGGGCGCTACCCGGCGCTCCGCCGCGCAGCACTCACAATCGCTGCACGCTTGGTTCAGCCACGTTCCCGGTCTGAAGGTGGTTATCCCTTCGACACCCTACGACGCCAAGGGACTCCTTAAGACGGCCATTCGGGATGATAACCCCGTCGCTTTCTTCGAAGACAAGATGATGTACAAACTGAAAGGCCCGGTTCCGGCCGAGGAGTACACCATCCCGTTCGGCGTCGCCGACATCAAACGCGCCGGCGCCGACATTACGATCGTCGCCACGAGCAGCATGGTGCAAGTCGCTCTCGGCGCGGCGAAGTTGCTGGAGGAGATCGGCGTGAGCGCCGAGGTCGTGGACCCGCGCACTACCGCTCCGCTCGACAAGCAAACGCTGATTGAGTCTGCTAAAAAGACCAGTCGCGCGATCGTGGTGGACGAAGGGTACGAGCGCTACGGTGTGACGGCGGAGATTGCATCGGTGATTGCCGATGGCGCGTTCTACTATCTGGATGCGCCGGTCAAGCGCATCGGGGCGATGGACGTGCCGATCCCCTTCTCGCCGCCGCTCGAGGACGCGACCGTGCCGAACGAGCAGATGGTCTTTGAGATGGCTAAGACCTTGTGTGGAAAAGCGTAATATACGCAATACGCACTATGTATTACGTAGTACCCCGACCGCCTAATTCTGCGGGGTTGGGACGGCAGTTGCACTGCCGTCCGCCGCAGTGCAACTGCGGCAGGAACTATGCAACTTCAAGTTGTCGAAGTAGTAGTGTGTATTGCGTAGTGCATAGGCAAGTAATCGAGGAGCTTTTGGGGCTATTACCATGAGCACTGAACGTCTTCGCACTGCCGCCGTTGCCCCGGCGGCGAGGAACGGCGACGAAACGGCAACGCTGGGGGAATACGGCTGTTACGTCGGTGGTCAATGGTTGAAGACCGGCGCGGCGATCGAAGTGCGCAGTCCGTACGATGAATCGCTCGTCGCGATCGTGCATCGGGCCGGGCCGCAGCAGATCGAAGCGGCGATTGCGACGGCGGTCACGGCCTTCCCGACCACGCGCAGGCTGCCTTCCTGGAAACGCGCGGAGGCGCTGGAGAAGATCAGCGCGGGCATCGCCGCGCGGCGTGAGGAGTTGGCCCGCACAATCGCGCTCGAAGCGGGCAAGCCGATTCGCACGGCGCGCGCCGAAGTCGATCGCGCGATCTTCACGTTCAAAATTGCCGCCGAAGAATCCAAGCGCATTTACGGCGAGATCGTCCCGCTCGATTGGCTGCCGGGCACCGAAGGGCGCGAGGCGCACGTCCGCCGCGTGCCGCTCGGCCCGATCGCCGGCATCACCCCGTTCAACTTCCCGCTCAACCTCGTCGCGCACAAGGTCGCGCCCGCGCTCGCCGCCGGCAACCCGATCATCATCCGCCCGGCCAGCCAAACGCCGGTGAGCGCGCTCAAGCTGGCCGAGATTGTCTCGGCGTCGGGCTGGCCGGAAGGCGCGTTCAGCGTGGTGCCGAGCACGACGCAAGACGCCGCGCCGCTGGTCGAGGACGATCGGATTTGCCTGCTAACTTTCACCGGCAGCCCGGCGGTGGGTTGGTCGTTGAAGAGTCGGGCCGGGCGCAAGCGTGTCACGCTCGAACTGGGCGGCAATGCGGGCGTCATCGTCCATCACGACGCCGATCTGAATTATGCCGCCGAGCGCGTGACGTGGGGCGGGTTCTCGTACGCCGGGCAGTCGTGCATCTCGGTTCAGCGCGTGTACGCGCACGCCGACAGCTACGCAGGCTTCCTCGATCAGCTTTTACCGCGCGTGCAGGCGCTCAAGGTCGGCGATCCGCTGGATGAAGTGACCGATGTAGGCCCGCTCATTGACCGGGGCGCGGCCGAGCGCGTCGAAGCCTGGGTCAACGAGGCGAAGCAAGGCGGGGCCGAAGTGCTGGCCGGCGGCACGCGCATCGGCACCCTGTGGCAGCCGACGGTGTTAGCCGCGCTTCAACCCACCATGCGCGTCAGTTGCCAGGAAGTGTTCGCGCCGCTGATCGGCGTATATCGCTATAGCGACGTGCGGCAGGCGATCGCTGCCGTCGACGATAGCGACTTCGGCCTGCAAGCCGGGCTGTTCACGAACGACTGGAACGTGATCAAAGCCGCGTTCGACGACATCGAGGTGGGTGGGCTGATGGTCAACGACGTGCCCACCTTCCGCATCGACCACATGCCTTACGGTGGCGTCAAGCATTCGGGCTTTGGCCGCGAGGGCTTGCGCTACGCGATGGAAGAGATGAGCGAGATGAAGTTGCTCACGTTGAATCATCGCGGCCTGTAGCCCGATTTGAAAGGAGGGCCCCGAGACGAGACAGCATCCTGCTTTTTGTCACCCGAACACGTTAATCACATCCACCAAGGGAGGAGAAAGAAGATGAAACGAATCAGCCTGTTTGTTGGAACGATCATTGTGTCCTTGTTGCTTGCGGCCTGCGGCGGAGCGGCGACGCCGGCCGTGCCGACGCAACCCGCGGCCACCACAGCATCGGCTGTCCCCACCCAACCGCCCCCGACCGCAGAGCCTACTCAAGTCGCGCCGATTCGCATCGGTGCGTCCCTGCCGCTGACCGGAGATTTCAGCGAACCGGGCACGGCGGCGCAGCGAGGCTACGAAGTGTGGGTGGCGATGGTGAACGAAGCCGGCGGCTTGTTGGGTCGCCCGGTCGAGCTAAGCGTCGTCGACAATGCCAGCGATCAGGACACGGCCGTGGCCGACTATGAGAAACTGATCACGGTCGACAAAGTCGATCTCGTGGTGGGGCCGTTCTCCAGCCGGCTGGTGATTCCCACGTCTGAAGTCGCGGCGCGCTACGGCTACGCCTTTGTCGAGCCGGCGGGCGGCGCGCCCGACGTGTTCAATCGCGGCCTGACGAATCTCTTCTTCGCGCAACCGGCTCCCAGCGCGACGCAGGCCGATCCCTTCGCCGAGTATATTCTCGGCCTGCCGGACGATCAGCGCCCCCAGACCTTCGCCGTGGTCAGCCAGGACGATCCTTTCACGCTCGGCGTGATGGAATCGTTGAAGGAGAAATTGACCGAAGGTGGGCTGGAACTCGTCTTCGATCAAATCTACGCGCCTGAAACGAGCGACTTCTCAGCGCTGGCGCTTCAGGTAGCTGATCTGGATCCCGATCTGATTGTCGGCGGCACGCAGCTGGAAGACTCGATCGGCCAGATTCGCGCCTACCAGGAGGCCGGTTATCAGCCACGCGGCGCGTTCTTCACCAGCGGCCCGTCGCTGCCCGGCCCGTTCAGCGAGGCGCTGGGCACGGCGACTGAAGGGGTCTTCGCGTCCATCTCGTGGTTCCCGGAGGCGGAGGAGTATCAGAATGCCGAGTTCGTCGCCAAGTACATCGAGATGTTCGGCGGCACGGCCGGCGACATCGCGGAGGATTCGGCGAACGCCTTCACCGTTGGTCAGGTGCTGCAGCAGGCCATAGAGAATACCGACTCGATCGACAACGCGCAGCTGATCGAGGATCTGCACGAGGAAACGTACGACACCGTCGTCGGCCCATTGAGCTTTGACGCGGTCGGCCAGCCGCAAGGTTCGTACATGCTCTTGCAGTGGCAGGGCGACACGTTTGTCATCGTCGGCCCGGCCGGGCGCGAGCGCGCCGAACCGATCTGGCCCAAGCCGGAGTGGTAATCTAGCCCTCACCCCTTAGAGGCTGTCTGAAAAGTTGCTCGAAGCCCGCGTCTCGCGGGCGTCCACCGCGAGGACGCGGTGGACAGAGCACTGTACTTTGAGGTTTTCAGACAGCCTCTTACCCCTCCCCCGTGAAACGGGGAGGGGGTCGAGCCAGTTTCATGACCTTTCCATCTGCGAACGTTCTGGTTCAAGTCGTCATCGTCGGGTTGCTGACCGGCGGCGTGTATGCCTTGATGGCCGGCGGGCTGTCGCTGATCTTCGGCGTGATGCGCGTGATCAACATTGCCCACGGCGCGTTCCTGGTGCTCAGCGCCTACATCGCCTACTGGCTGTTCACGCGGTACGGCCTCGATCCGCTCCTGTCGATCCTGATCACGATCCCGCTGTTTTTCCTAATCGGGGTCGTTTTTCAGCGTTACGTGTTGTCCCGCATACGCAGCGAACCGGGCCTGTTCGTGCTGGTGACTTTCGCGCTGGCGATCACGCTCGAAGGCATCATGGGCGAGCTGTGGAAGTCGACCGGGCGTTCGGTGCGCACGGAATACACCGGCGAGGTGATCCGGCTCGCCGTGCTGAACCTGAACCTGCGCCTGCCGATCGTGCGCATCATCGGGTTTGTGGCGGCGGTCGGGGTGATGGCGTTTTTCCAAATCCTGATCCTCCGCAGTAACCTGGGCCGGGCCATCCGCGCGACCATTCAAAACTCGACGGCGGCGCAGCTGGTCGGCGTCAACGTCACTCGTGTGCAAGCCGTCGCCTTCGGCCTCGGCCTGGCGGCGGTGGCGGCCGGCGGCTCGATCTTCAGCCTGATCTGGACGTTTAACTCGGCCAGCCACGAAGAGTGGATCTCGAAGATGTTGTCGATCATCGTGCTGGGCGGCATGGGCAGCCTGCCCGGCGCGTTCATCGCCGCGTTGATCATGGGCGTCGTCGAATCGGTCGCCGCCGTCACGATGACGACATATCTTTCGCCGATCGTGTTTTACTTGGTGTTGTTCCTGGTCTTGATTTTCCGACCGCAAGGCTTGTTGGGCACACGGCTGAGAGAGGGCTGAGATGCGGACTCGACTCTCTCACTGGTGGCCGGCCCTCGCGCTCGTCGCACTGTTGATCTACCCCTGGGTTCTGCACGAGTCTTACTACCACGTGCTGGGCTTCAGCACATTGTTGTACGCCGTGATGGCGACGAGCTGGAACATCATGGGCGGGTACACCGGCTACAAGTCGCTCGGCCACGCCGCATTCTTCGGGCTGGGCGCGTATCTGGTGGCGCTGGCCGCCGTTCACCTCGGCTGGAACCCACTGCTCAGCGCGCCGGTGCTGGCGGTCGTGGTCATGCTGGTTGCATTCGGGTTGGGCTGGATCATGCTGCGCACCAGCGGCTCGGCCTTCGTCATCGCTACGATTGCCATGCTGCTGATCTTTCGCCTGCTCGCGCTCAACTTGCGTGACATCACCAAGGGCGCGCCCGGCCTGAGTCAGCCGCTCCCCCCGTGGACACCCCCAGCCTCCGACACGCCTTACCATTTGCCGTTTTATTATTACATGCTGGGCGTGCTGATCGTCGCGCTGCTCGTCTCCGCCTACATTCGCCGCTCCCGCTTCGGGCTGGGGCTGCTTGCCATCCGAGATGATGAGGGCAAAGCCGAGATGGTGGGTGTCAATACGACGCTGTACAAGGTGCTGGCCTTTGGCCTGAGCGCCTACTTCGTCGCGCTGGGCGGCGGCATCTGGTCTTACAACACCAACCACATCAGCCCGACGTTCGCCTTCGATATCCTGGTCGGTGTAGACATGATTCTGATGACCATGCTCGGCGGGCTAGGTACGTTGTGGGGGCCGGTGCTGGGCGCGTTCATCCTGGTGCCGGCCTCGGACCTGATCCTGTTCAACTTCGGCTCCAGCCAGATTCATCTCGCCATCTTTGGCGCGCTGATGTTGACGATCATCCTGTTCCTGCCGCGCGGCATTCTGCCCACGCTTCAGGACTGGCTCGAACAGCGTCGAACACCGCGCGCCGCCTTCGCGGGTGCGCGCTCGATGTCGGAGATCATGGACGACCCGACTGCCGCGCAGAGTGCGCCCGATTCGGATGGGGCAGTGGTACCTGTCGTGAAAGAGGTGAAGTCATGACGGCCCTGCTCCGCGCGGAGAACTTGACGCGGCGTTTCGGCGGCATCACGGCGGTCAACGGGTGCTCGATCGAAGTGCGGCAGGGAAGCATCACCGGCCTGATCGGCCCCAACGGCTCCGGCAAGACGACGCTGTTCAACCTGATCACCGGCGTCTATCCGCCGCACACCGGCGAGGTGTACTTCCACGGACAGCGTGTGACAGGCACGCTGCCGCATCGACTGTGCCATCGCGGACTGAGCCGGACGTTCCAGATCACGCGCCTGTTTTGGGACCTGAATGTGCTGGAGAATATGATCGTGCCGGTAAGGCAGGTCGGGCTGCGTGCGCTGTTCGGGCCGGGTATGTATCAACATGAAGAGAAGCGGGCGACGCTGCTGCTGGAGCGGGTCGGCCTGGTGCATCTGCGCGATCAGCCGGCGCGCAAATTGTCGTTCGGACAGCAGAAGTTGCTGGAGTTTGCCGCCATCTTGATGTCGGAGCCTGAGCTGGTGCTGCTCGACGAGCCGGCGGGCGGCGTCAACCCGACGATGATCCGCTTCCTGATGGATCTCATTCGCGGCCTGAACCAGGCTGGCGTCACCTTCCTCGTCGTCGAACACAATATGGGCGTGGTGATGGAACTGTGCGATCACATCCTGGTGATGGATCAGGGCCGGAAGATCGCTGAAGGCTCGCCGCAGCAGGTGCAGTCCGATCCACTGGTGCTGGATGCCTATTTGGGGGCATAACCGGGTGTCATAGCACAGTCTTTTGCCATAATCAAAAAGCCACCACGGATGTCACGGATTACACAGATGTTTAGCTCTTGCTATCTGTGAAATCCGTGTGATCCGTGGTTTGAAGTTCTCTGCGGACTCGGCGGTGAAGGGCCGACTGGGACGTCACCATGTTACTTGAGTTGAAGGAAGTCGAAGCCGGTTATCTGCGCGGCATCAACGTGCTGCAAGGCGTCAGCCTGCACGTGAATCCAGGCGAGTTGATGTGCCTGATCGGGCCGAACGGCGCAGGCAAATCGACCGTGCTGCGCGCCGTCTCCGGCCTGCTGAAACCGAGTCGAGGGCACATCCGGTTCGACGGCCGGAACATTGCCGGGCTGCGGCCCGATCTGGTGCTGCGCCACGGCATCGCGCACGTGCCGCAAGGGCACAGTTCTTTCCCTGCCATGAGCATCCATGAGAACCTGCTGATGGGCGCGTACACGCTGCACGATCGCGTCGAGCGCGGGCGACGGTTGGATCGGGTGTACGCGATGTTCCCTTTTTTAGCGGAACGACGTAAAGAGAAGGCGGGTAACTTGAGCGGCGGCCAGCAGAAGATTCTGGAGATCAGCCGCGCGCTGATGCTGGCCCCGCGCATGATGCTGCTCGACGAGCCGTCACTGGGCCTGGCGCCCAAGATGGCTCGCCAGGTGTTCGACACCATCAAGCGCCTCAAGGATGAAGCGGGCATGACGATTTTAATGGTCGAACAAAATGCGAAGAGCGGATTGGCGATTTCCGATCGGGCGTATGTGATGGAGCTTGGCCGTGAACGGCTGGCGGGACCGGCCGGCACACTGCTCAACGATCCCCGCGTGGCCCAATTGTACCTGGGCGGCACCCTGGCCAGTTGACGACGATGAGCGGCGAGTTATGGGCGCTCGTCGCCGGCGCAGGCTTTGGCGTATTCCAGAGCCTGAACCGCCGCGCCGTGATCGGCATGGACGTCTACCTGGCGACGTTCTTGCAACTCCTGGTCAGCGCGGCGATCTTGGCCGTTGCGTCGTTGGTCTCGGTCGATCCGAGCTTGCTGCGCAACGCCTCCATCGGCGCGTTGATCAACTTCGCGCTGGCCGGCTTGCTCCACTTCTTCGTCGGCTGGACTTTGTTGAACGTGAGTCAAAAGCGGATCGGGGCGGCGCGCACCAGCCCCTTGACCGGCGCCATGCCGTTGTTCGGCGCTTTCATCGCCGCCGTGACGCTGCGCGAGTTCCCCGACGCATTAGCCTGGGCCGCGATCGTGCTGATCGTCGCCGGTGTGTATATTGTCTCGGATCGATCCGAGTCGGCGCAGAAACCGATCGGGGGTTCTCGACTATCGCTGGGCTTTGTGGCGAATCGTTTAAGCGGCTCGGAGTTTGGCCTGGGCGCGGCGCTGTGCTGGTCGATCAGCCCGATTTTCATCCGCGAGGGGCTGAGAGAACTGCCGTCGCCGCTGTTCGGTGTGACTGTCGGCATGATTGCCAGTGTGGCGGCTTATGGCATTCCGCTCGCCTGGCGACGCAGGCAATCGGGCGTCTTGCCCGCTTCGACCGATGCGCTCGTCTTCAAGCTCGCGGCCGGCGTGCTCGTCGGCCTGTCGACCTGGGCGCGTTGGATCGCGCTCGATTTGGCCGCCGTCGCGCCGGTGTTGGCGCTCAGTCAGGTATCGGTGCCGGTGGTGATCTTGCTGGCGCCGCTGGTATCGGGCAAACAGCGCGAGCAGGTGACGCTGGCGCTGTGGGCCGGGTCTGCGTCGATCGTCGCCGGCGCGCTGTTGTTGATCCTGCGTTCTTAGGTTGGTTGCCTGCTGTAACCCAATTCTGATCCACTAATCTCCGCGAATATCACGAATCAGTTGGTGAAGATTCGTGTGGATTCGTGGATAAAGCTCTGGCTCGTGATCATCGTTGACGCGCACGCCCACATCATCGTGCCTGAAATTTTGCGCGAGGCCGCGCCCGCCGAGACGTGGCGGCCGCACGTCACCTGGCAGGATGGCAGGCAGTTTGTCGAATACGCGGGCAAGCGCATCAGTTCGGCGACACGCGAGTTCGCCCAGCCCGATGCGATCCTCGCGGAGATGGACAAAGCCGGCGTCGATGTGGTGTTGCTCTGCCCGTGGGTCTCGCTGGTGCGTTACGCTGCGCCGCCCGCCGAATCGCTCGCCGCGTGCCAGATTCAAAACGATGCGCTCGCAGCGCTGGCGGCCAAGCATCCCACGCGCATCGCCGGGCTGGGATTGGTTCCGCTGCAAGATGTGTTCCTCGCCGTTGCCGAACTTGAACGCATTATGAAGATCGGGTTAAAGGGCGTCGAGATCGGCACGCACGTCAACGGCGTGTATCCGGGCGACGCCCGCTTTCAGCCGTTCTGGGAAGCCTGCCAGTCGCTTGATGCGTTCGTGTTCATTCACCCGGTCGAGGGCGGTGGCCGCGCCGAGATGCGCGACTATTACTTGTGGAACGTGATCGGCAATCCGCTGGAGACGAGCATCGCCGCCGGACACTTGATCCTGTCGGGTGTGATGGAATCTTTTCCGCGCCTGAAGATTCTCCTCGCGCACGGCGGCGGCGCGCTGCCTTACTTGCGCGGGCGATTGGATCGCGGCTTCCAGATGCGGCCGGAGATCAACCAGATGATCTCGCAACTTCCGAGCGCGTATCTCAAGCGCTTCTACTTCGACACGCTCACGCACGACCCGGCGGTGCTGCGTGGATTGGTCGAGTTCGCCGGTGCGGATCGCGTGCTGCTCGGTTCGGACTATCCATTCGACATGGGCAGCGAGCACCCGATCGACATCGTGCGCGCGGCGGGGTTAGGCGCAGACGCCGAAGCAAAGATTCTGGGCGGCAACGCGATTCGGTTGCTTGGCCTGGAGAATTCACCACTATGCTGAGGTTCCTGGTGTCGGAGACATGGCGCACCGCTTATCCCGGCGCGGCAGCCGGAATACTGGTGATGCGCAACGTCGCCAATCCGGATCAGAATGCTGCGCTTGACGCGCGCAAAGATGCGCTTGAACACCGGCTGCGGTCGCAGTTCTCCGGCTACGACCGGGCCGCACTGAAGGCGCTTGCGCCCAATCAGGCGTACCAGGCCTACTTCAAGCGTTTTGGAAAGACGTATCACGTCTTACTTCAATTGGAGTCGGTCGCCCTCAAGGGTAAGCCGATTCCACGCGCCTCGGCGCTGGTCGAAGCGATGTTCATGGCTGAACTCAAGAATCTACTCTTGACGGCCGGGCACGATCTGGAATCGGTGCAGGCGCCGGTCCGGCTCGATGTGGCGAACGGCGAGGAGCGCTACGTGATGCTCAACCAACGCGAACAGGCGCTCGCGCCGGGCGATATGCTGATGGTCGATGCTCAGGGCGTCATCTCCAGCGTGATCTACGGACCGGATTATCGCACGCGAATCACACCGGACACCCGACACGTCCTGTTTGCGGTTTACGCGCCGTCGGGCATTGACGAACAGGCTGTGTATCGCCACCTGCAAGACATTCAAGCGAATGTTCTGCTTGTCGCGCCGGACGCCGAGGTGCAGTCCTTGCAAGTGTATCGCTCCGAGTAGCTTGACAATGTCACACTTGCTCGAAGCCCGCGTCTTCGCGGGCGCGCCGGCCCCGCACTGCGGGATCGGTGAGCAAGTCTTTTCTGAAAAGAGAGCATTCGGTAATTCGTGGGCAACGCCCGGTGATGAATCACCGGGCTGAAAAAGCGAAGCCTGCTGAAGCAGGCTGTTTGCCGCTTCAGCCGGATTGATCCGGCTTTTCTTGATTAGCCCGACGATTCATCGTCGGGCGATAAGCGTGAGGCAATTGCCGACGCTCTCGAAAAAGGAACCGATGCATCGGATAGGCAACCCTCGCGCTGCGCGCAAGGGCAGGCGGATAAACGAATTTCCGACGATAGTCAGGAGAAACGATGCCGGATGAACGTGTGCAGGCCGCAATCAATAACTGGGCGCCGCGCTTCGTGGCGCAGGGCGTGGACTACAACGACTTCTTCCGCACGACCGCCCGCGTCGAAAAGTGGGACGATTGGTGCCGCGAGTGGTGCGCCACGGGCGACATTCACGTTGAGCTGGCTGCGCAAGCCGAAGCGAATCGAAACGCGATCAGCGCGGGCGAGGCGTACATCGCCGCGGCGCTGTGCTATCACTTCGGAAAATTCCTGTTTCAAGATCATCACGACGGATACCTGGCCGCCGGCCGCAAATCGATCGATGCCTTTGCCAAGGGATTGCATTTGCTCGACCCGAGCGCCGAGCGCATCGAGATTCCCTTCGACGGCGCGACGATGGTCGGCACGTTCCGTCGCCCGCCGGATGCCGAGCGCCCGCCGCTCATCTTGCTGTTGGCCGGACTGGATTCGGTGAAGGAAGAGTTCTTTTACTGGGAGAACGTGTTCCTCAAGCGTGGGCTGGCGACGTTCTCACTCGATGGGCCGGGGCAGGGCGAATGCGGCTACCACACTCATATCCGGCCGGACTACGAGGTCGCCGTGTCCGCTGCGCTCGACGTGCTGACGAAGCGAAACGATATCGATCCCAATCGAATCGGTTTGGCGGGCGTGAGCCTGGGCGGTTACTATGCGCCGCGTGCCACCGCGTTCGAGCCGCGCGTCAAGGCGGCGGTCGGCAATTGCGGGCCGTGGAACTTCGCCGAGTGTTGGCTGCACTTGCCCTCGCTCACCCGCGCCGCGTTCCAGCATCACTCCGGCGCGAAAGACGAGACGCAGGCAATCGCCAATGCGGACAAACTAAACCTCGACGGCGCAGCGCAGAAGATCAAACAGCCGCTGCTCGTGATCCACGGCAAGCTCGATCGGCTCATCCCCTGGGAGCAGGCGCACAAGATCGTGAATGCCGTCGGCTCCAACGCGCAGTTGGCAATGTTCGAAAACGGGAATCACGTGTGTAACAACATCCCGTATGTGTACCGGCCGTTGACGGCAGATTGGTTGAGGGAGAAATTGGAATAAGCTACCCCTGTTGGCCGACAAAACTCTCAGCAACGAATTAGCAGCATCGGATAAACGAATCCTCGATCGGTATCCGTTTATTCGGTGCACATTCGTTGCAGAGGCTCGCGATGAACATCGTTGATTCATTCGTTGTCCGCGCTCCCCTCGAAGGCGTGTGGGCGTTTCTGTTCGACCTCGAGCGCATGGGCCAATGTGTGCCCGGCGTCGAGTCGATCGAGCGCGTAGATGACACTCACTATCGCGGCAAATTGAAAGTCAAGGTCGGCCCGATCGCCGCCGCCTTCAACGGGACGGCGACACTCGTCGAAGCGGAGCCGCCGCGCCGCGTAGTGGCGTCTATCGAAGGCGACGATCGCTCGATCGCCACGTTCGTCAAGATGACGCTTACGTCGACGCTGAGCGCGGTC
>DATBWU010000213.1:0-3858 GCA_036514635.1 Anaerolineae bacterium
GCCCGCCCGATACCGACCCTCCTCTGGACGAGCCGGGGCTGGTGGAGATGCTCAAGTCGCGCGCCAAGAGCCTCAATCTCGCCCGCGTGTATCCGCTGGGCGCGCTGACCGCGGAACTGAAGGGCGAACGGCTGGCCGAGATGGCGGAGCTCACCGATGCCGGGTGCGTCGGATTCTCGCAGGCTGACATGCCGATCGCCGATACGCAGGTGCTTTGGCGCGCCATGCAGTACGCCTCCACCTTCGGCTTTCCCGTTTGGTTGCGCCCGCAGGACGGCTTCCTCGCGCAGGGCGGCGTGGCGCACGACGGCGACGTGGCCACGCGCATGGGACTGCCCGGCATTCCGGCCTTCGCCGAGACCGTTGCGCTCGCCACCATGCTGCAGCTGGCGCGCGCCACGAATACCCGGCTGCACGTGTGCAGGCTCTCGACCGCCGAAGCCGTCGCGATGATCCGCCGCGCCAAGCAGGAGGGGCAGGATGTCACCTGCGACGTCGGCGCGCACCACGTTCACCTGTGCGAGGTGGACATCGGCTACTTCGATTCGCACTGCCACCTGGTGCCGCCGCTGCGCAGCCAGCGCGACCGCGACGCGCTGCGTGCCGGGCTGGCAGACGGCACCATCGACGCGATCTGCTCGGACCATACGCCGCTCGATGAGGACGTGAAGCGCATGCCCTTCGGCGAATCCGAACCGGGCGCGACAGGCGTCGAACTGCTCTTGCCGCTCGCGCTCAAGTGGGCGATGGAGGCGGCCGTGCCGCTCGCGCGCGCGCTGGGAGCTGTCACCTCGCGCCCCGCGTCGATCATGCAGGTGGAGGCGGGCGCAATCCGCGTAGGCGCTGCGGCCGACCTGTGCGTGTTCGATCCCGACGCGCACCTGCGCATCACGCCGGAGTCGCTGCGCAGCCAGGGCAAGAACACGCCCTTCATCGGCTACGAGCTCCCGGGCCACGTGCGCTACACGCTGGTTTCGGGTCAGGTGGTGTACGAGAGCGTGGGGTAGGGCGCGGGTTCACCGCGCCGGTGCTGGCAGTTGCCAAACAAAAGGTCAGGATTTTTCTGGTAGGAGCCGTGTCGGATCGGCTTTAGGATCGGCGATGAGCAGCAGCTTTTCGCGCGAGCATTCCCCCTTGACGATGCTGACCGCGCGCCGCGGCACGCCGAGGGCTTTGGCGACAAAGGCGGTGAGCGCGTCGTTGGCCTTTCCTTCCACCGGCGGCGCGGCGACGCGGATCTTGAGTGCGTCGCCGTGCAGTCCCGCTATGGCGCTTTTCTTCGCGCCCGGCTGGGCGTGGACAGCGATCAGCCAGCCCTCTGTGGTTTTGCGATACCAGCCGCTCAAAACATTCTCGACACCGCCAGCGCGAGCGTGCTCACCGGAATCTGCAGCACCTGCGCGACGATGAGCACGAACAGCGGCGACAGGTCGATGTTTCCGATCGGCGGGATGAAGCGGCGGAACACGCGGTAGAACGGCCGCGTCAGCGCGTCGAAAATGAACGCGAACGGCGTGTGGGGATTCACCCAGCTCAACACGACCTGCACGATGACCACGCCGATCAGCAGGTTGAGCGAAAGCTTCACCAGCTCGATTGCGCCGAGCCCGGCGAGCACCCCCAGGGCCACCCCCGGCGCGCCCGCGAGCGAGAACCCGCGCAGCCAGAGCATGAGCAGCCACATCAGGACTTCGGCGAGCCAGGCAAGCGCGAGCGAGGCGAGGTCCAGGCCGAACAGGCCCGGGATCGCTCGCCGCGCCGGCAGCACCATCCAGTTGGTCAGGGTGGCGACGAATTCCCCGATCGGGTTGCGAAACGGCACGCGCAGCCACTGCATGTAGAAGCGCAGCAGCAGCAGATACACGAAGAACCCGAACAGGGTCTCGATCAGAAACTGGCCGATTTGCATGAACATATGAGCCTGCCACGAAGCGAGGGGAAACATCCCCTCGCGCTCCCCAAATTCTGCGGCAGTTTCGGTAGAGCCGAAACTGCCCCCTTAGTACCGTGTTTCATAAATATGGCAACGTATAATTATTGCCAAGATCGACTTTCTCGGCTATCGTGTACCCGAAGGAGGGTCGTCGATAATGCCCAGAAGCAGCCCCTTTGCGATCCATCTCTCCCGGAAAGAGCGCGAGATCCTGGAAAACCGCGCCCGCAAGTATACGTTGCCGTATTTCGAAGTTCTCCGCGCCAGGATGATCCTGTTGGCCGCCGAGGGACGCAGCAACGACGAGATCGGCGCGGCGCTCTCGGTCGGCCGCGATGTAGTGAGCCTGTGGCGCAAGCGGTTCTTCCATGATCGACTACCGGGACTCGAAGAGCGACCGCGCCCGGGCCGTCCCCGGGTCTTTCCCCCCAGAGCTGGTGGTGCAAATCAAGGCACTCGCCTGTGAACTGCCCGCCACGCGGGGACTGCCGCTGTCGCGTTTCAGTTGCGCCGATATCGTGCGCGAGGCGCAGCAATGCGGCATCGTTGCGCAGATCAGCGACACCACGGTGTGGCGCTGGTTGGATGAGGATGCCATTCGGCCCTGGCAGCACCGCGTCTGGATCTTTCCGCGCGATCCGGATTTCGAGCCCAAGGCCGGGCGCATCCTCGATCTGTATGCCAAGCGCTGGGAAGGCCAACGCTTGCGTTGGGACGAGTTTGTGCTCTCCACGGACGAGAAGACCAGTATTCAAGCCCGCGTGCGCACGCATCCGACCTTGCCCCCGCGCCCTCAGCGTGCCGCGCGGGTCGAACACGAGTACGAGCGCGCTGGAGCGTGGGCCTATTTGGCCGCGCTCGACGTACATCGCGCCAAGCTGTTCGGTCGTTGCGAGCCAAGCACCGGCATCGAGCCCTTTGGTCGCCTCGTCGACCAAGTCATGACGCAGCCACCCTACTGCGACGCGCGGCGCGTGTTTTGGATTATGGATAACGGTTCTTCGCATCGCGGGCAACCCTGTGTGCGACGGCTCACCCAGGCCTATCCCAACTTGGTTCCGGTTCATGGCCCGGTTCACGCGAGTTGGCTCAACCAGATCGAGATCTACTTCTCCATCCTCCAGCGCAAGGTCCTTACCCCCAATGACTTCTCCTGTCTTGCCGAAGTCGAGGATCGACTGCTGCGCTTCCAGGAATATTTCGAGAGCATGGCCACGCCGTTTGACTGGCGATTTACCCGAAAGGACCTCGCCAAGTTGACCACAAAGATGGCCGACCAGCCCTCGGCCTTGCGTCTTGTAGCCTGAAATCATACGTTGCCGAATTTATGAACCACAGTACTAAGGTCTTTGCTGCGAGACCTGTCAGCATGCTCTCTCCAGCGCATTCAGTGACTTCCATCTCGGACTGCGCGGGTGCACCCCACGCCGTCTCTTCATAGAGGACGCCGATGATCCTGTGCAGCGTGAACGTTGCCTTGTGCCCGATTACGGGTGGCGCAATCTGGCGCGGGTTGATCGCTTGCGCCGTGAGCACGGCGACATCGCTAATGTTTTCCGCGATGTCAAACCTGCGCGCCAGAATGCAATCGCCGCTCAAGGCAACCACAAGGGATTTTGCTGGCGGTTCTCCTGGCTCCGTTACCAAGAGCATGTCCCCCGGCCGTGCGACGGGTTCAAGAGTCTGGGCGGTAAGGCGGTACGCAAAATGCCGACCCAGAACGACCTTCTTATGAGCAGTTGAGGCAAACTCATCAAGATCAAAACGACCATCGGCAACGCGGCCGTCGGACAACGCTGCCGCCCGTCCTAGCACCTGTAGAGGAATCGTCCGCACCTTCGCTTGATAACCCTCTGGCAATCCGACGGTAGGTGGCGCTGCGTGTAGTGCCTTCAAACCTCCATGCAAGAGGCGATGTTCTCGAG
>DATBWU010000214.1:0-4761 GCA_036514635.1 Anaerolineae bacterium
CCGATCGAAACGATGGCGACGATCGCGCCGCCAATTCCCACGTAGATCAGCGCATCCAGCCAGCGCCGCCGCCGCTGGAGCGAGCGTTCACGTTGCGCGCGCTCGCGCTGCGCCGCTTCACGCGCGTCCAGCGTCGCAAGCGCCTTGCGCGCCGCCTCATCCTCCGGCCAGCGCTCGATCGTCTTCTCCCACCACTGCCGCGCATGAACCCAATCGCCCTGCGTGGCATACAGCTTGCCCAACACCACGTAAGCCGATGCCTCACCCGGCGCTGCAGCAATGGCCTCGTGCAGCTTCGCGATCGCTCCATCGAGATCGCCCGCCTGTGCCAGGCGCAGCCCTTCGTTGTACAGCACGTAAGGAGCCAGTCGCAGTTTCAGCCACGGGGCAAGGTCTTCACCGCAATCGGGACACGTCGTCGTGCCACCCGGCAGTGCGATTTTGCAGTTCGGGCAAGAGATCACAGGTAACGCCATGCGACATCTCCTTCTCAGGTGACTGGCACATCGTAACGGGAAATTGGACTCAATAGGTATCTCAGAGCTTGTCCAAAAATAACTTCCGCTTTTGTCATTCTGAGCCGCCGCAGGCGGCGAAGAATCTCATGTGTGTCGCAGAAGACCCTTCGCTGCGCTCACGCCCTGTCCGCCGCTACGCGGCGGGGGCGCGCTCGCCTGGCGCGTCGCCCGCGCAGAGCGCGGGACACGACGAGGCGGGGGTGACAGGCGGAACTTATTCTCAGGCGACTCCTCAGGGAGATCGTTGCAACGAATTCACAACAGATAAACGGATACTGGCTGCGCTCCCTCACGCTTCCGGTGAATTCGTTTATTCGTTGCCCATTCGTTGCTTCGGTCTGGCCTGCCCGGCGCGCTTGCCCGAATCAGCGCATCACCTCCCTGACGCGGAAGTTATCCTTGGGCGCTCACCTCAATGCCGGCTGGCCTGAGGCTTGACGACGCCGGGAACAGACTTGCCGCCCAGTTCTTTCTCGACTTCCGTCCAGCAGGCCATCAGCTCAGACAGGCAGTGTTCCAACTCGGCCTGGCTGCGCACGGATTTGAGAGCGCGCAGCCCGGCTCCGATGCGGTTTGCCAGCGCGGCGCTGATCTTGCCGCTGTTGCGCACGACTTCCAGGTACGTCAGCAGGCGATACACCGCGCGCTCGTTGAGGAATTCCTGCAACTCCTGAGCGAGGCGCTCAGCCACATCCATCTGCCCGCGCGCGATCGCCTGGCGAAGGCTGTTGGCCCGCCGTTCGAGTTCGGCCACGTCATCGGTTGCCAGATACTCGCGTGCCGCGTTCAGAATCATTTCCGCTTCGGCTAAAGCGGCCTGAACCTTGCCGCGCTCGCCGACGCGCGCCCTGAACTCGCCCAAATCCTTCTCGAAGTCCTCCAGCTCCTCGGCGGATACTTTCTGGCCTTGCCCCTCCAGTTCTTGCACCCGGTGATTGAACGCCGGGGCCTGGCTCAAGTCGCCGCCTTCCTGGAGCGCGTCTTTGGCCTTTTGCAGTAGATCATCTCGGCGACGGCGGACTTCGGGGCTGCTGACGCCGCCGCGCAAGATGCGGGCCGTCGCGCGTCGATCGGGGAAGTCACGCAACTGCACAGTGGCGATGATCGTCCCGTCGGCGTCTAGCCCGAGCGCGATCGTTACCGCCGCGCCCTTGGGCAATCCTTGCGGCAGGTCGAGCAACACGACGCCGCAGTACTCGTTCTCGGCGGCCTGCCCCGACGGCCCTTGTCGCACGACAACTTCGAGTTGCTTCTGATTCGCTTCCGGCGTGTAGAAGTCCTTAGAGTACGGCTTCGGCGTGGGGTAGCCGGTGTTCTTGGCGATCAGCACCTCCATGCGACCATCCTGCAACTCAATGCCCAGGTTCTCCGGGACGGCTTCGAACACGCCGCCCATTGGCTCGCCGCACTGGGTGCAGGCTGTAGTGCCGGGCGGGTTGGAGTGGCGGCACTTCAAGCACTTGATGCCGCCCGCCTCGCGCGGCTTGCCGCAGATCTCGCACACGTCGGCGCTCGCCGGGTTCTTAGGATATTCACACTCCAGGCACTTCCAATGCTGCGGCTGGGCCGGCACCACGACGGCCTTCGGCGCGGCCTGCAGGCTGGACTTGCACTTGTGGCAGGTCGGCTGGCTCGCGTCGGTCGGCACGAGGCACGTCGGGCAGGTGATCACCTCGAAGCCGATGAGCGATGTCTTGCAGCGCTGGCACTCGGTCGCCTCGATCGGGTTCTTGGTCTGCTGGCCCTCGTCGTCGTGGCAGTCTGGATTCGGGCACTCGATCTGGTCGATCAGGCTGGTTTGGATCGCCGCGCCGAGCGCGACGCACTGCATCGGATCGACATTCTTCTTGATTTTCTTCTCGCCGAACTCCTTTCGCAGCCGATCCTGCACGAACGGGATCAGCGTCGAGCCGCCGACCAGCAGGATGTGATCGATCAGCTCGGGCGTCATGTTTGCCTCGCGCATCGCCTTGCGCATCAGCTCGACGGTGCGATCGATCCACGGCTGAATGAGCGCATGGAAGGTCTCGCGCGTCAGGTCGTCTTCGATGTCCACGCCCGCCACCGCCGGGACGTTGATCTCGGTGACGATAACGTTGCTCAGCTCGATCTTGGCGTCCTCGGCCTTGAGCTTCAGGCTGTGCCGCGCGACTTGATCGGTCGTCACCTCTTTGGCCGAAGTAGCGTGCTGCCACAGGTGCTGCACGATCTCGTAATCGAAGTTGTCGCCGCCCAGGTGCTTATCGCCCTCGATGCCGAGCACGTTGAAGATGCCCTGCACCATCATCATGATCGAGATGTCGAACGTGCCGCCGCCCAGGTCGTACACCAGCACCGAGGCGGTGTCGCCGTTCTCGACGCCGCGATCGAGGCCGAAGGCGAGCGCGGCGGCGGTCGGCTCGCGGATGATGCGCATCACGGTGAAGCCGGCCATGCGCCCGGCTTCGCGCGTGGCGGCCACTTGCGCATCGTTGAAGTACGCCGGCACGGTGATCACGGCGCGTCCCACGCGCTCGCCCAGGCGATCTTGCGCGTCCTGCCGCAGCCGGTACAGAATCATCGCCGAGATGTCGGTGGGCGAGTAAGCGCGGTTGTTGAAGTGCAGGCGCACCTCGCCGCCGGGGCCTTCGCTGACTTCGTACGAGACGTGCTTGCGGTCATCTTGCACCAACTCGAACGGCAGGCCCATGAAGCGTTTGACTGACAGGAGGGTGCCCTGGGGACGATTCTTGGCGGGCTTGCCCACCAGCAACTCGCCGCGTTTGCCGAGGCTGACTGCCGACGGCGTGAGCGGCGACCCCAGGCCGTTGAGGATGACCTTCGGCTCTCCGGCGCGCATCATCGCCATCACCGAGTTGGTCGTACCCAGATCGATTCCGATTGCACGATGGATGGTGCTCATAAGTTGTGTCTCCTTAGAGTCAATAGGGACCTGTCTACAAGCAACTTCAGACTTGGGACGAAGGACGAAAGACAACAGACCCATTCTTTGGTCATTGGTCTTCGGTCATTCGTCAACGGTCACACGCGCCGGGATATGACGACCACAGCGGAGCGCAACGGCTGAACCTCGTCGCCCCAGCGATAACCTTTGATGACTTCCTGAACGACAGTCTCGTCGGGCAGGTCGGGCCGGGCCTGGTAACTATCCACTTCGCACAGCATCGGATCGGCAGGCCGCCCCAGCAACTCGATCGGCGTGACGTTCTGCATGCGCAGCGCCTCGTCGAGCAGCTTGCGCGTCACGCGGATGCTGTTCCATTGCCGCGTCTCCGAAGGGGAATCCGGATCGGGCATGATGGCGAGGATGCGTTCCAATGCATCGGTCGCCTCCAGCAACTTGAGCAGTAACGCTCGAATGGCCGATCGGTTCTCGGAGCGCTTGTCGCGCAGCAGCTCGCGCAGGCGGATGACGCGGCGCACGTCGTCGGCGATGCGTTGCGCCGGGTCGGCCGCCTCCACGCCCGGCGGCAGCGGCCAGGGTGTCTCGTCGATCTCGAATTCAGTTTCGCTCATTCCAATCCTCTCGTTTCGAGTGCAGCCCGTCACGGCATGACTTCACCGCAACCCCCTGAAGGGGCAGGCGACGCGAAGGGCGCAAAGGTTGATCACAAGCACCTCCTTGGCGTACTTAGCGTCTTCGCGGTTCAGAGAATCCTCATCACCATCGGTCGAACACAATCTCCAACCCATCCTCCGGCATAGCGACAAAACGCTTCGAGCCGCTGATCGGCATCTCGCGTCGCTCAACCGGTTGGCAAAACGCCGCCTGATCGCCGGCCAGATCAGTGAGCGCCAGTGTGATCGGAGGCGGGTCGGCCCGATCGGGCAGGTAGTCCGGCTGGGACAGTTGCGCCATCAGCCCGGAAAGGTCGGACGGCGCGGGCACGTCGGTGATGAGCAGGATATCGTAAGCCAGGCGCGTGCGCGGGTTCTTCAGCTCGTCGAAGGCGTGTTTCACCTGTTGCGCCTGCGCGCGCCGCTTGACGGTGGCCTGGCCCCACTTCTTCTGGAGCGCCGGCACGTTTTCGGCGGGCGATGCGTCCAACCATTCGTAAGGGAATTGCGCCGGATAAGACACGTTTCACCTCCCAATCACTAAGAGAGCGTCTTAAAAGTCCATTTCGCCGTCATTCTGAGGCGCGAAGCGCCGAAGAATCTCCATGTTTGCGCCGAAAAACGAGATTCTTCGCTCGCTACGCTCGCTCAGAATGACATCACCAGAGAGTTTTAAGACAGTCTC
>DATBWU010000215.1:0-5545 GCA_036514635.1 Anaerolineae bacterium
GAGACTGTCTTAAAACTCTCTGGTGATGTCATTCTGAGCGAGCGTAGCGAGCGAAGAATCTCGTTTTTCGGCGCAAACATGGAGATTCTTCGGCGCTTCGCGCCTCAGAATGACGGCGAAATGGACTTTTAAGACGCTCTCAAAGAGACCGCACGCGAACTGACGCAGGCCAAAACGTGAAGCGCAAAACGTAATTACGTTTTACGTTTTACATTACCCGGCTGTCTCAGATGACACGCCACCCAATGACCGCCGCCCAGATCGAGGAGCGGCGGTTCGATTTGCGAGCATACGTCGATCGCGATAGGGCAGCGCGGATGGAAGCGGCAGCCGCTCGGCGGATTGATCGGGTTTGGAATCTCGCCTTGCGGCATCGGCTGCGTGCGACGCTTGTGTGGATTGGGGACCGGCACAGCCGCCAGCAGCGCTTCGGTGTAAGGGTGCTGCGGGTTGGCGTACACGGCTCGCAAGTCGCCCACTTCCACCAGTTTGCCCAGATACATGATCCCGATCCGGTCGCAGATATACTTGGCCGTCGCCAGATCGTGAGTGATGAACAGGTAGGTCAACTGCAGCTCGTCTTTGAGGCGGATCATCAAGTCGAGCAGCAAGGCACGCACGGAGACATCCGCCATGGCGATTGGCTCGTCGGCCAACACCAGATCGGGCGTGGTCACCAGCGCCCGCGCGATCACCGCGCGTTGCTGCTGCCCGCCGCTGAGCTGATGCGGAAACTTGTCGTAGAACTGCTGCGGCGGCGCCAGCCCGACGCGATCCAGGATGCGATACACCATCTCGCGCTGCTGTTTCGGATCGGAGGTGATGTGAATTCGCACCGGATGCCCGATTGCTGCGCCGATGCTCATGCGCGGGTTGAGCGCGGCGTGAGGGTCTTGAAAGATGACCTGCATTCGGCGACGCTCGTGCCGCAACTGCTCTGCGTTGAGTGTGGACAGGTCCACCCCATCCAATCGAACCGTTCCGGAGGTCGGCTCGATCAACCCGATGACCAGCCGGCCGGTCGTGGTCTTGCCGCTACCACTCTCGCCAGCCAGGCCGAACACTTCGCCCCGGCGAATTTCAAAAGAAATACCGTCCACCGCGCGCACGTAATCGGCGTGACCGCTCAACAGCCGATCGAGGAATCCTTTTTGCACCGGGAACCATTTCTTCAGGTCTTTCACCTCGACCAGGTTCTCCTGGCCGTCGCTCGAACGCGGCCTGGATTGATCGTTCATGCGGTCTCCCTGGCCGCCGGCGCGTCTTTCTCCGGGTGATCTTGATAGAGCCAGCAGTGCACCAGATGATCGGGGGCGGCTTCCTGAAACGCGGGTTCGATCCGGGAGCAGATGGGCATGGCAAACGGGCAGCGCGGGTGGAATCGACAGCCGGAAGGCGGGCGGGCCAGGTTGGGCGGCTCACCGGCCATCTTGTACAGTTCTTCGCGCTCGTCCAGTTTGATGTTCGGCACGGACTGCAACAGGCCCTGCGTGTACGGATGCAAAGGCTTATCGAACACGGTGTACACCGAGCCGATCTCGACCATGCGACCGGCGTACATCACCGCCACTCGATCGGCCAGTTCGGCCACCAGGGCGATGTTGTGCGTAATCGCCAGAATCGTCACGCCGAACTCATCGCGAATCTCGCGCAGTTGATCGAGCAGTTTGGCTTCGACGATCACATCGAGCGAGGTGGTCGCTTCATCGGCGATGATCAGGTTGGCGTTGAGCACCAGTCCCAGCCCGATCATCACTCGTTGCCGCATCCCGCCGGACAACTGGTGGGGATAGTCGGCCAGGCGGCGGCTCTGAATGCCCAACCGCTCGACCAGCTTGCGCGTCCGCTCCAGTGCCGACGATTTGGTTGTCGCCGGCTCGTGAACCTGAATCGCTTCGACGAGATGCTCGTCCACGCGCTGCACCGGGTTGAGTGAGGTCATCGGGTCCTGAAAGATCATGCTGGTGCGCCGGCCTCGGAAATCGCGCAAGCGGCCCGGGCTGAACGTCATCAGGTCTTCGCCGTCGAAAATAATCTGGCCGCTGATCTGGGCGCTCGGGGTCAACATGCGCATCAACGCCTTGCCCAGTGTGCTCTTGCCGCAGCCGCTTTCGCCGACCAGGCCCAGAATCTCGCCACGGTAAATGTCGAAGGAGACCCGATCCACCGCGTTCAGCGGGCCTTGCCGGGTGTGGTAGTGAACCGACAGGTCGCGAACCTGAACCAACACCTGCTTTTCATCGGAATCGCCGTTCATCGCGCTATAACTCCGCCAGCCGAGGATTGAGAATCTCGGACAGGCTCTCGCCCAACATGCTGAAGGCCAGCGTGACCAGGCTGACCATCAGGCCGGGGAACGTAATCAGCCACCAGGCCCGGCGCAGATAATCCTGGCCGCGCGCGAGATCGATGCCCCAGTCGGGCGTGTCCGGCGGCAGGCCCAAGCCCAGGAAGCTCAGGCCGGCTTCGGTCAAGATGGCGTCGGCTACGTTCACCGAAAAGATAATTACCACCGACGGGATGACGTTGGGAAAAATGTAGTGCCGCAAGATGTCGCTGCGTGTCGCGCCCAGGCTGCGCGCCGCCTCCACGTAGAGCTGTTCTTTGACGGAGAGTGTCTGGCCGCGCACAATACGAAAATAAGTCGGGATGTACAGCACGGCAATCGCCACGATGATGTTACCAATACCCGGCCCGAGCACGGCGGCGATGGCAATCGCCAGGATCAATCCGGGGAAGGAGTACAGGCTGTCCATCAACAGAGTCAAGACCCGATCCGGCCAGCCGCCCACGAAGCCGCTGATCAGTCCAAGCGGCACGCCCAGCACCACGGCCACAATCGCCGAGCTGAGACCGACGATCAGCGCGATGCGCGTGCCCCAGATGATGCGGCTGAACACGTCTTGCCCGATCTGGTTGGTGCCGAAGATGAAGCCGCTGTTGCCTGTCTCTCGAATCTGCGTCGAAATCTCCAAATCCTCGTATTGAGCGAGCCGTCCCTCGACGGCGGTGCGCGTCTCCACGATCCCATCGACCTGGCTCGCCGCCAGCGCCTTCAGCGCCTCGTCCAGCGTCTCAAAACGCCGTGGGCGAGGCGCATAGGTCACAGCCGATCCTGATGCGATGGCCTCGGCGGTCAGTTCGGTGGTGCGCTCGCGCAGCGCCTGGCTGGCCGGGCTGCCCAGCACGAAGCCAATGGTGTTCGCTGACGTGGCGATCTGGCGCAGGTCTGTCACGCCATCGGCCTTGCGCGTGACCAGGACATAGCCCACGGGCACCTGACCGGGAGCCAAGAGCGAAGGTCCGACCTCGGCCTTAGGATCGTAGGGAGCAAACGCCTGAGGGAAAACCGCCACTACGACAAACACCGCCAGCATCACGGCGCTGATCGCCACAAACCACCAGTCTGCGCCGTACCATTTACGAGCGCGCCAGGTCTGGCGCAAAATACGCCGGGCAAATCCGGCGCGGTCCAACTCCTCTTGCCAGGTCGGCTCAGGGGGTCGTTCGTCTTGCTTGAGGTCTACAAGGCTCATTCGGCATAGTCTCGACTAATACCCTAGAGCGAATTCCCTTTCGGTTTACGCCATGGCGCCCGCCGGATGAATAATCCGGCGGCGGATTGCTCATCCGCCACAAGCGTAAATGCAAGTGGAATTCATCAGGATAGACGCCCGCGCGGACGCGGGCTTGGAGCAGCAAAAAGCGCAAGTTGTGACCGCGCGCAGTAGATTAGAGTTTATTCGCCGCAAAGAGCGCAGAGAAAAACCTGAGACTTCTTTGCGTTCTTCGCGCCTTCGCGGTTCAATTCCCGCCCAAGCCGGGATGGCTCTAATATCGAATGCGCGGATCGATGAAGGCGTACAGCACATCCATCACCAATGTGATCACCGCAACCAGCAAAGCAAACACGGAAATAACGGCCTGCACGGCAGCGTAATCACGGAGTTCAATGCGCTCCACCAGGTAACGTCCCATACCCGCCCAGGAGAACGTGGTTTCGGTCAGCACCGCTCCAGCCAGGAGAATGGCGAACTGAAGCCCGATGAGGGTGAGGATCGGGATAAAGGTGTTGCGCAGCGCATGGCGATACGTGAGATTGCGTTCCGGCACGCCGCGCGCACGGCCCGCCGTGACGTAGTCTTCCTGCAAGGCTTCGATCATGTTGACACGCGTGAGGCGGATGAACACGCCGCATAAGGCCAACCCCAGCGTGAGCGATGGAAGGATCAAGTGATGGAGCACGCTGCCCAGCGCCGCCCAGTTGCCGCTGAGGATCGAGTCGACGATCAGGAGATTCGTGCGCCGCTCCAGCGTGAGCGAAACCTGCGCATCGATCCGGCCCGCCACGGGAGTCACTCCCAGGCCCACGCTGAAAATGATGATGAACATGAGTCCCAGCCAGAAAATGGGCACCGAATAGATCGTGATGCTGAACAGCCGCAGGCCGTAGTCGGCCGCTTTCTTGCGCCGCTGGGCCGCATATGCTCCACTCAACACGCCAAACACCGAGGCAAAGAGCATCGACGGGACGGACAGTTCGATCGTAGCCGGCAGCACTTCAGATAGCTCATCGCGGATGGGCCGGTTGCCACCGATCATCGAGTTGCCAAAGTCGAGCCGGATCATGCGCCACACGAAATCGAAATACTGAACGAGCAATGGCTGATCAAGCCCCAACTGCTGCCGGAAAATCTCGCGCTGCTCCTCGGTCACGCGCGGCCCGACGGTGGAGGTGATGGGATCGCCGGGCAGCACGCGCATGACGAAAAACACCATCGTCGCCAGAATGAGCACCATGGGAATGGTGAGCAGCAGGCGCGTGATCAGGAAGTTGCGTAAAGAGGCGCTCATAAGGCGAACGATTAAGGGGATAGGGGCGAGGAAACCCTCGCCCCTATCCGGTCACTTCATGGCGTCACGGAACGGAAGTTACTTCTCCAGCACGAGCTGATTGTAGTTGAACTCGAACGGCGGGCCGATCTTGACACCGCTGATGCCGGCCCGGTAGGTGATGTACTCCGGCTCCCAGAATAGCGGAACGGTGACAACTTCCTCCGCGTAGAACTCCTGGGCCTGGTGGTACAGCGCTTCCTGCTGATCGGGCGCGCTGGTCGCGGCGTCCACCAGCAGTTTATCCATCTCCGGATTGCTGTAGTTAAGTCCCAGGCCCTTCGACTGCGTCGAATCGGCCCACGGGAACAGCCACGTGTCCGGGAACACGAAGTCCGGGAACCAACCCAGGATGTAAACCGGGTATTGCCCATCGGTGGCGGCGCTGATGTAGGTCGCCCAGTTCTGAGCGTTCAGGGTGACATTCACCAGACCGGTCTCTTCGAGCTGCTCCTTGATGAGCTGGACGACATCCGCCGTGGTCGTGCCGTAGTGCTCCGGTGGATACCAGAACTGTAAATCGAGCGGCTCGTCGGCGGTGTAGCCCGCCTGGGTCAGCAGGTCGATCGCCTTTTGCAGATTGCGCGTGCCGTACAGATCGAGGAACGGCTCGATGGCGTATGGATAGCCTGCGGGCACCGTCGAGTAAGCC
>DATBWU010000216.1:0-5711 GCA_036514635.1 Anaerolineae bacterium
CCCCCCCCATCCCCTCTCCCAAGCGAAGTTTGGGAGAGGGGATGGGGGCAAGGGGGATGAGGCGAGGCTCGCGGTATTGCTCACCGACCGCGTCCACGCGGTCGATCAGGATAGACGCCCGCGTGGACGCCTTTGAGCAGCAAGGGTGGGGCGAAACCGCCGTTAAGAGCCGGATGTGAAGTGCCGGTCACCTGCCTATGCTCATTTTCAAACACGCTCTCAGGGGCTGGCCCAAGGGGGCAGCTCGTCAACAGACTGAAAACGGATACGCTTTGCGGGACTGAAGCGGAGGGTGTCCGTTGGGGTCCGTTTGTCCGACCCGCCCTCGCGCGAAGCGCGGGGGTTCGCCGAAGGCAATCCGTTGACGGGTTTTGTCCGCGAATCTTCACTGATTGTTTCGTAGCATTCGTGCAGACGGGAGCACTGCACCGCATGTGTTCGCGGATCAGAATCTGGTTGCGGCGGAGCCGCGCTATGGTAGAATCGTTGTGATGACTGATGTCACGATCCGTCCCGCCCTCATGGGCGATATGCAGGAGTGTCTGAAGTTCGATGCGTCGTATACAACCGAGCACGTGTGGCAGATGGAATCGCGTGCTGCCACCGGCGGCGAGATCACTGTGACTTTCCGCAACGTCCGGCTGCCGCGCTCGATGCGCGTGGCTTATCCGCATGATGCCGAGGCGCTGATGGCCGACTGGCGCTTGCGGGACGCGATGCTCATCGCGGAGCGCGACCACGCGCGCGTCGGCTACGTCACCCTCAGCGCGAATCCGGCGCAGCGTGTGGCGCAGATCGGCGACCTGGTGGTATGCCCGCCGCATCGGCGACACGGCGTCGGATCGGCGCTGATCGGCACGGCGATGCGCTGGGCGCGTGAGCGCGACCTCAAACAGATCGTCGTCGAGACACAGACCAAGAATCAACCGGCTATTTCGTTATTGAATAAACTGGGCTTCTCGTTCTGCGGCTTCAAAGATCGGCACTATCCGAATCAAGATATCGCGCTGTTCTTCGCGCGCGCGGTACGCTAAGCCCCCCGGCAACCTCGCCATGGGGTCCTCTGATGTGATCCTGACCGCTGTCTTCGTTCTCATCAATACCCTCCTCGCGACCGGCATCGCGGTCACTGCGTTTTCGCTGATGCTGTACGTGCTGCGCTACAACTGGTCGTCGCCGGTGGCGCGCGCCTTCGCGTTGATCCTGGCCTCGACGATGATCGTCTTCACCGGCGATGCGTTGCTGGCGCGCGTCACGTCGCCCGAGGCGACCGAAGGCTGGCTGCGTTTTGAATGGCTCGGAATCGCGCTGGCCCCGGCGGCATATCTGCACTTCGCCGACGAGGTCTTGCGCACGACGAACGCGATCTCATTGCGGCGGCGGCGCGGCGTAGTCCTGGGTTATGCGTACGCCGCCGTCTTCGCCGTCCTGGCGCTTATGGCCAACTGGGTGGTGCAGCCCGGCGTCGAATCCCGCTTCACGCCACACCTCACGCCCGGCTGGTATTTTCCCATTTACGTGGCCTACTTCGCTGTTGCTGTCGGCTTCGGCTTTCGCAATATCGTCATCGCGCGGCGGCGCTGCCTCACGCCGACCTCGCGGCGGCGTATGACGTACCTGCTGCTGTCCTCGACTGCGCCGTCGCTGGGCGTGTTCCCGTACCTGTTGCTGGTGGGGCAGGGGAATGTAGAAGTTTCAACCAGCCTGTGGCTGGTGCTGATCGCGGGCAACACGACGATCGGCATCATGCTCCTGGTGATGTCTTACAGCGTGGCTTTCTTTGGCGTGCTGGCTCCCGATCGCGTGGTCAAGCGGCGGCTGGTGCGCTTCTTGATGCGCGGCCCGCTCACCGCCGCCGCCGCCGTCACGGCAATGCTCATCTTCGCGCGGCTGGAGACGCTGCTGAACCTGCCGCCGGAGACGCTGATGACCGGCGCGGTGGTGATCACCCTCGTGATCTTCGCCGTGCTGCGCGGCTCGATCCAGCCTCTCATCGATTTGCTGCTCTTTCGACAAGATCGTGACGAGCTGGCCTACATCGAGCAACTGGGCGAGCGCCTGCTGACGACGACGGACTTGCAGCAATTCCTTGAAAATGTCTTGACCTCGGTGGTCGATCTGCTGCGCGTCAACGCGGCCTTCATCGCCTCGCGCCGCGTGAACGAACGCTGGGAGATGCTGGCGATCATCGGGTCGATGCCGCCGTCCGACCGGCTGTTGAGCGAGTTGAAGGCGAGCACGCAGGCCGCCCCGCCGTCGAGCGAGCCGTATCGCGCCGACGGTTATTGGGCCTGGCCGCTGCACTCGCGCGGCGATGGCAGGCTGATCGGCGCGCTGGCCGTAGCCGCTGGAGACGCGGCGCTCGCTTTGAACGAAGAGGAATCGACCCGACTGGCTGTGTTGATCAAGCAAGCCGTCATCGCGTTAGACGATCGGCGCTTGCAAGAGGAAGTCTTCGCCACGGTCGAGCAGTTCCTGCCGGAGATCGACGTGATTCAGCGGCAGCGCGGTGCGCAGCGCTACGTCGATTCGCCGCTTCAGCCGTCGCTGGAAGAGACGCTCACCGCCGATCCGGAATTCATCGTGCAAGTCAAGGATGCGCTCAGCCACTTCTGGGGCGGGCCGAAGCTCACCGCCAGCCCGCTGCTGCGCATGGCCGTCGTCGATCACGCGCTGCGCGACCACGAGGGCAACGCACCCAAAGCCCTGCGCGCGGTGCTGGCCGGGGCCATCGAGCAGTTGCGGCCCGACGGCCCGCGTAGCCTGACCGCCGCCGAGTGGGTGCTATACAACATCCTGGAGATGCGCTTCTTGCAAGGCGAGCGCGTCCGCGACATCGCCCGCAAGATGGCGATGAGTGAAAGCGATGTGTACCGCAAGCAGCGCGTCGCGGTCGATGCCGTGGCGCGCGTCGTGGCACAGATGGAGCAGCGCGCCGTGGAAGAGGACGCGCACGAAACGACGGACGCGGCCTGAGATCAGACCTGCCGGTAGGGTTTGTATGCTCAGGTGCATTTCACTTTTGGGGCGACTTTTCGAGCAGCGTTGGAAACTCAAGCGGCGCGCTGTTCCGACGGCAGTTGCACTGCCGTCGCCGCAGTCCAACTGCGGCGAAAACACAAGACCTGCCGGTAGGGTTTGTATGCTCGTTTGACTTCTATTGCAGCGATCCTATAATTAAATCGTCGAAGGCTCTACCTTGCGTGCGACCAAGCGTATGTGTTTCAGTTGCCGAGTGTTCTCCCTTCTGATCGTTTAGCCATTAGAGCATCTCGAATGTTTTGTAATAATGAAGAGGTTACAGACATGTCCACTGAGTTGCCGCCTAATGATTTTTCGCTGGATGACGGGTATTGGCAGTCGTTGTTGAACGATGTGGAGGCTCAAGCGCCGGATAAACCCTGCGCAGGCGAGCATCGAGCGGCTACCGCGCCGCGCCGCGAGACTACCGAGGCGCAGTGGCAGACCGCCCAGCGCGCCCTGGATAATGCCGAGGCGATCCAGGTGCAAGCCGTAGGGTGCAATCGCGGTGGCCTGCTGATCGACTGGACCGGGTTGCGCGGCTTTCTGCCGGCCTCGCACCTCTATGGACTGGCCCCGCATCTGAGTGAGGAGGCGCGTCGTGCCGAACTGTCCCGGCGCGTGGGAGGCGAGTTCACGGTCAGGGTGATCGAGCTTGACCGCGAGCAAAGCCGTTTCGTCGTGTCGGAGCGACTGGCCTGTACCGAGCAGACGCGGCGCAATGCGCTGCTCGCCGATCTGGCCGAAGGCCAGGTGCGCACCGGCACGGTGACTAACGTGTGCGACTTTGGCGCATTCGTCGACTTAGGCGGCCTGGAAGGGCTGCTGCACATCAGCGAGATTTCGTGGGGGCGCGTCAATCATCCCGGTGATGTGTTGAAGGTCGGCCAGGTCGTGCAAGTGCTGATCATGAGCGTCGATGCGGTGCAGTATCGCATCGCACTCAGCATCAAGCGCCTGGCCCCCGATCCGTGGTTGACCGTGTCCGAACGCTACCAGGTCGGCGAGATTGTCAGCGGCGTAGTGACGAGCATCGTCGCCTTTGGCGTGTTCACGCGGCTGGAAGATGGACTGGAGGGACTGATCCACGTGTCGGAGCTGGCCGAGGGTAACTTCCTGCATCCACGCAACGTGGTGTGCGAAGGCCAGTTGGTGTGCGTGCGTGTCCTGCACGTCGACGGCGCGCATCGGCGGCTGGGCCTGTCGCTGCGGCAGGTGGACGGCAATGCGCTGCCGTCCCAGATTCCCGAAGTCTCAGAGACTTCGGAAGTCTGAGGAGCAGGCCAGCATGGCCCGTAAAGACAAGGCGCGCGATCAAGCCAGGCCGAAGAAGACTGCTCGGCGCTCGCCCGAACCGCGCCGCCGACAACTCCGATTTGCGTTTGGCGCACGCCGGCAGGAGTTTGCCGGCGTGCTGCTCGTGATGCTGGCGGCGATGTCGCTGCTGGCGCTGCTGGGCATCACCACCGGTGTAGGGATCGATTGGTGGAGCACGTTGCTCAAACGCATCTTCGGACTGGGCGCGTACATCGCCGCCGCCGGCCTGGGCGCTGCCGGTTACGCGATCTTCCAGCGCGCGCGAGGAATGCAGCTGCCGATCAAGCGTATCCGGCTCGCCGGAGCCGAGATCGCCTATTTTGCGGCATTGGGCGCCTGGCACGCGGCGGCGGCCTGGGCCGAACCGTGGGCCTTGATCGATCAGGGAACCGGCGGCGGTGTGATCGGCTGGGGACTGTCAATTGCCTTGATCGAAACGATTGGCCGTGCGGCGACGACGCTGGTCTTCGCGGCGATCATGGTCATCGGCCTGACGATGGCGTTGCACATCGATTGGCCGGCGATCTTCGCCCGGCTGCGCGGCATGATTCCCGCGCGTCCCCCGGTTGCCGAGATGCCTGCACCAGACACACGTATGACCGGCGGCTCACGCGCGCCGGACCGAAGCAAAATGGAGGAGCGACGACCGTCTCCGCCCGCCGCGCCCTCAACGTCAACCCCTGATCGCTCGATCCCGATCGTCACGGCCAAGCCGCGACTCATCACGACCACACCGGCTGCCCATGGCGGCGGGGCGCGTGCGGCAGGGACACCGACCTCGTCGAAGCCCGAACAGATGGCGTTGCCTCTGGCGAACAAGAAGATGTCCGACGTTCGCCCGGCGCTGCCGCCGTTGGATCTACTGATGGAGCGCACGGTCGAAGGCATCGCCGAAGAGACGGCGGCCAAGCAGGCGCGCGTCATCGAAGAGACGCTGCGGCACTTCGGCCTGGAAGGGCGCATCGTCGAAATCAATCAAGGCCCGGCGGTGACGCAGTTTGGCGTGGAGCCGGGTTACATCGATCGGCCCGGTCTCGACGGCGAGCCGCGCCGGCACAAAGTGCGCGTCGGCCAGATTTCCTCGCTGGCGAACGATCTGGCGCTGGCGCTGGCTGCGCCGTCGCTGCGCGTCGAAGCACCGGTGCCGGGCAAAGCCTACGTCGGCATCGAAGTGCCCAACGAGAAGATCGCGCTGGTGTCGCTGCGCGGCGTGATGGCGAGCGATGCCTTCGCGCACCAGAAGCCGCCGCTGCGGATCGCGCTGGGTCGCAACGTGTCCGGCGAGCCGATCGTGACCGATCTGACGGTGATGCCGCATCTGCTCATCGCGGGCACGACCGGATCGGGCAAGAGCGTATTGATCAGATGCGGCA